>JAEYTW010000183.1 GCA_023433835.1 Pseudomonadota bacterium
ACTTGTGGGCGACGACGACGGCGCCGCCCGGCGCGGTCGCGGCCGCCGCAGGGGTGGTCACGAGGCTGGCCGCCACGCCATTCTGCACCATCATCGCGGCCAGTTCGGCCGATCCGGTGAAATCGTCGCCGATGCCGCCCAGCAGCAGCGGCGAGGCCGTGTTTTTTTCCATGGACATCTCCCGTCGCCTTTCATCATATATGATATATCAGATCGCGAAACGGGGAAGGCGACGATCATGGCGCAGGCGAGCAACACGATCTCCGGGACTCCCGAACCGCTGGTTCTGGGCCAGCGCGATGCCGCGCTGCGGGAGCGCGGCGCGAAGGTCGTCCCCGGGGGGCTGTGGGGGCATATGCGGGTCTCCGCCCTGCCGGCCGGGTATCCGCAATATTTCGCCCGCGGCCAGGGCTGCCGCATGTGGGACGTCGACGGCCGCGAATACATCGACTTCATGTGCGCCTTCGGACCGCAGGTACTGGGCTACAAGGACCCGGACGTCGATCGCGCCGCGCAAGCGCAGGCCGCCGAGGCCGATGCGCTGACCGGCCCGACCGAGCGGCTGGTCGAACTGGCCGAGAAACTGACCGCCACCATCGCCCATGCCGACTGGGTTCTCCTGTCGAAGAACGGCACCGATGCGACCACCGCCTGCGTCACCATCGCCCGCGGCGCGACGGGCAAGCGCAAGATCCTGGTCGCCCGCGGGTCGTATCATGGCGCGGCGCCCTGGTGCACGCCGTCGCTGGTCGGCGTCACCGCCGAGGACCGCGCCCATATCAGCCAGTTCGACTACAACGATGTCGCCAGCCTGACCGCCGCGGTCGACGCCGCCGGCGACGATCTCGCCGCCATCCTGATCACCGCCTTCCGCCACGACCTCGGCCGCGACCAGGAACTGCCGACGGTGGAATTCGCCAAGGCGGCCCGCGCGCTGGCCGATCGCACCGGCGCGGCACTGATCGTCGATGACGTGCGCGCCGGTTTCCGCCTGCATATCGGCGGCAGCTGGGAACTGCTCGGCGTGCGCCCCGACCTGTCGGCCTACTCGAAGGCGATCGCCAACGGCTACGCGCTGGCCGCCGTGGCCGGCCGCGACCGCTTCCGCGAGGCGGCGACCAAGGTCTATACGACCGGGTCGTTCTGGTGCGGCGGCGTGGCGATGGCCGCGGCGCTGGCCACGCTGAAGAAGCTGGAAGAGACCGGGGCCATCGCCCACATGGCGGCGATGGGCCAGCGCCTGCGCGATGGCATCGATGCCCAGGCCAGGGCGCACGGCATCGGCGTGCGCCAGACCGGCCCGGCCCAGATGCCGCTGATCCTGTTCGACAATGATCCCGACTTCGCGGTCGGATCGCTGTGGACGCTGGAGGCGCTGCGCCGCGGCGTCTATCTGCACCCCAAGCACAACATGTTCCTGTCGGCCGCCCATCAGCCGGCCGATATCGACCAGGCGCTCGACGCGACCGACGCGGCCTTCAAGGTCGTCGCCCGTCATCTCGGCCGGGGTTGAGCCGGCCGATGCATGGGGTTTCCGTCGGCATCGAACGGCTGAAGGTCGCCTACGGCCCGGTCACGGCCGTCAACGATGTCTCGCTTGATATCGCGCCCGGCGAATTCCTGGCGCTGCTGGGGCCGTCGGGTTCGGGCAAGACCACGATCCTGATGACCCTGGCCGGGTTCGAGCATCCGTCTGCCGGGCGCATCCTGATCGGCTCGGACGATGTCACCACCCGCCCGACCAACCAGCGCAATATCGGCATGGTGTTCCAGCGCTATTCGCTGTTCCCCCATATGTCGGTGCGCGACAACGTCGCCTTTCCGCTGAAGATGCGGGGCGTGGGCAAGGCGGAGCGGGCAAGGCTCGCCGAGGCCGCCCTGGCCAAGGTTCGGCTGGCCGAATTCGCCGGCCGCATGCCGGCCCAGCTGTCCGGCGGCCAGCAGCAGCGCGTGGCGCTGGCCCGCGCCATCGTCTACGAGCCGCGCGTGCTCCTGATGGACGAGCCGCTCTCCGCGCTCGACAAGAATTTGCGCGAGGAGATGCAGCTGGAAATCCTGCGCCTGAAGGAACAGCTCGGCATCACCGTGGTGTTCGTCACCCATGACCAGCAGGAAGCGCTGACCATGGCCGACCGGGTCGCGGTCCTGTCGAACGGCCAGCTCCAGCAGCTCGGCTCGCCCCGCGATCTCTACGAGGCGCCGGCCAACCGCTTCGTCGCCGGCTTCGTCGGCGAGATGAACTTCCTCGACGTCGATGTCATCAACGCCGGCGCCGTCGTGCGCCTGCCGGGCGGGTCGGAAATAGCGTTGCCGCCGGCGCAGATCGCCGGGACGGTGGGCGATGGCCGCGCCGTCCTGGCCGTACGGCCCGAGCGGCTGGCGCCGGTGACGGCGGGCGGCGTGCCTGTCGCGGTCGAGCAGGTGGTCTATTCCGGCGCGACCATGCTTCTGGTGGCGCGGGCCGACAACGGCAACGAGATCCGCGCCCGCATCGGCACCCATGCGGGCCTGGCCCCGCTGGCTCGCGGCGACTGCGTCCGCCTCGGCTGGGCGCCCGACGCGGCGCGGCTGTTTCCATGAGCGCGGTGGCGCGCTGGTTCCGTGGCGGCCGGTATCTCAGCCCCGGCGCCGGCACGCTGCTGCTGCTGCCGTTCGCGCTGGTGATGGCGCTGGCCTTCGTCTATCCGCTGTTCGACCTGCTGTCGCAGGGGCTGTTCGCCCCGAACTTCACCACGGCGCATTACCAGCGCGTGTTCGACCAGCCGGTCTATCTGCGCATCCTCTGGCGCACCTTGTTCACCGCCTTCTCGGTGACCGTGCTGTGCCTGGTGCTCGGTTTTCCCGTCGCCTATCTGCTGGCGCGGCTGCAGGGCTTCAAGGCCGCGGTGGTCGCGGCCTGCATCCTGCTGCCGCTGTGGTCGTCGGTGCTGGTGCGCACCTACGCCTGGGTCGTGCTGCTGCGGCGCGAGGGGCTGGTCAATTCCGGGCTGTCGTCGCTCGGCCTGATCGATGCGCCGCTCAAGCTGCTCTACACCGAAGGCGCGGTGCTGGTCGCCATGGCCCATGTGCTGCTGCCGTTCGTGGTGCTGCCGATCTACGGCACGCTGAAGAACATACCGCCCGATTACGAGCGGGCCGCGCTGGTGATGGGGGCGAAACGCTTCCAGGTGTTCCGGGAGGTCGTGTTGCCGCTCAGCATGCCCGGCGTCGCCTCCGGCTCGCTGATGGTGTTCCTCACCGCGATCGGCTTCTACGTCACCCCGGCGCTGATCGGCGGGCCGCAGCAGATGATGATCTCGACCCTGATTTCCCAGCAGGTGCGCGAACTGTTGAACTGGCCGTTCGCCTCCGCCCTGGTCGGCGTCATGCTTGTCGTCGTGCTCGGCATCGCCGCGGTGTTCAACCGCGCCATCGGCATCGACCGGCTGACCGGGGGCAAGGCATGACCGCGCCCGTCATCCACCGCAAGCCGCTCGACGGCGGCAAGCTCGTGCTAAGCGCCTATGTCTATGGCGTGCTGCTCTTTATCCTGCTGCCGCTCGTCATCATCATTCCGATGTCGTTCAGCCCCAGGGAATTCCTCGAATTCCCGCCGTCGGGCTTCACCTTGCGCTGGTATGGCGAATACCTCGCCGACCGGCGCTGGCAGGATGCGACGATGCTGAGCCTCAAGGTCGCGGTGCTGACCTCGGTCGTGGCGACCGCGATCGGCACGCTGACGGCCTATGCGCTGGCCCGCGGCCGCTCGGTCTTCGCCGGTCTGATCCGGCTGATGATCGTCGGCCCGATCGTGGTGCCGCATATCGCGCTGGCCATCGCGCTCTACCTGATCTTTCAGCGGTTCGATCTCGTCGGCACGCTGACCGGCTTCGTCGCCGCCCATGTCGTGCTGGCGCTGCCCTTCGTCGTCTTCACCGTGGCGGCGGCCCTGTCGCGGGTCGACGCCGATCTCGAATGCGCCGCGATGGTCTGCGGGGCCAGCCGCCTGTCGGCCTTCCGCCACGTGACCTTGCCGATGATCACCCCGGCGGTGGTCTCCAGCGCCTTGTTCGCCTTCATCATCTCGTTCGACGAGCCGGTGATTTCGTTCTTCGTCTCCTCGATCCGCCAGCGCTCGCTGCCGCGGCGGCTGTTCGAGGATATCGAGTTCAGCCTGACGCCGATCATCCCGGCCATCGCCACCCTGCTGACGCTGCTGTCCGTTGTGGTGCTGGTCGCGGCCTGGGCGCTGCAGCGCCACGAGCAACGCCGTCGCGAGGGCGCGGCCAAATCTTGAGAAGGAGAGGGAGAGCTTTATGCGACTGACACATCTGAAGACCCTTGCCGCCGCCGCGGCCCTGGCCGTCGGGCTGGGGCAGGCTGCGGTCCATGCCCAGGCCGTCGAGAAGGAGATGGTCATCGCGACCGTCGGCGGCTCGTTCGAGCAGGCGCTGATCCAGTATTTCTACACGCCGTTCGAGAAGGCCGCCGGCACCACCGTCGTGCCGGTCGCCGTCGAGATGCCCGACCAGTGGGCGCGGGCCCGCGCGATGTCGCAGTCCGGCAAGATGGAATTCGACATCGTCACCGCGACCGCCCCCGACCTGATCCAGAATCGCGAGATCCTGGCCAAGATCGACTGCGCCGCGCTGCCCGACATCGCCAAGAACGGCGTCAAGGGCGCCTGCACCGAGTACGGCGTGATCCGCACCATCGGCGGCATGGTGCTGGCCTACAACACCAAGGCGCTCGGCGCCAAGCAGCCCACGGGGTGGAAGGATTTCTTCGACGTCCAGAACTTCCCCGGCCCCCGCTCGCTGCCCGATACCGGCGACCGCGAATGGTGGGTGCCGGTCGCGGCGCTGGCCGCCGACGGCGTGCCGGCCGACAAGATGTTCCCGCTGGACCTCGACCGCGCCTACAAGAAGCTCGACCAGATCAAGCCGCATGTCGCGGTGTGGTGGAAGTCGGGCGGGCAGATCCAGCAGATCCTGCGCAACAACGAAGCCGTGATGGTGATGAGCTATTCCGGCCGCGCCGTGCAGCTTGTCAACGAAGGCCTGCCGATCAGCCTGACCTGGGGCCAGGCCATTCCCGACATCGGCTACATGGCCGTCATGAAGCAGGCCCCGCACCCGAAGGCGGCGATGGCCTATCTCGACTTCTTCTACAAGAACGCGGCCGAAAACCATCTCGGCTTCGTGCAGAAGGTGTTCTACGACACCGGCAGCGCGCAGGTGGCGCCGCTGGTGACGCCGGAACGCCGCAAGCTGATGGCGACGGTGCCGGAGAACTGGGATGCCCAGCTGAAGCCCGACTACGCCTGGATCGGCGCCAACCGGGACATGTTGCGTGAACGCTGGGTCGCCTGGCTGACCAAGTAACCGCCGTTGCGCCGGGCGGCAGTGATGCCGCCCGGCTGTTCGGAGTGCCTGCCTGATGATGCATACCGACGATCCCGCCGCGGCGCGCTACCGTCTCGATCCCGCGCGGCTCGACCTCGCCCGCGAGTTCCGGGCGAAGATCCGTGGGCCGCATTCGGAAGAATTGCGCGCCCTGCTGAACCGCATGCGCTGGGGGCCGCTCAAGGGCCGCTGGGTCCTGGTGGTGGCCGATCCCGGCCGGGCCTGGTGGCTGGCCGAGATGCCGGGCAAGCGTGGCCTGCCCGTCAAGATCGACAAGTCGCGGCTGTTCACCTCGCTCGACGAGGCGGAATGGCACGTCTTCACCCTGCGCTGGCAGGCGCTGACCGGACAGGAACTTGCCCTTGACTGAGCCCGTGACTTTCGACACCAACGCCTATCTCGGCTACACCGACCGGCTCAGCGTGCCGGCGGGTGAGACGATCACCTTTCACGTATCGAGCCGCCGCGGCGATTTCCGCGCCGACATCCTGCGCGTGCGCTGCGCCGATGCCGACCCGGCGGGTCCCGGCCTGCGACTGAAGCCGATGTCCTCCGCGATCGATGGCGAGCATCGGGGCATGCTGCAGCCGATCCGCCCCGGTTCCTGCGTCGTCGTGCCGCCATCGCCGTTGTTTGCGGCTCCGGCCGGCCTGTCGCTCGGCGCCTATGTCTTCCCGACCCTGATCGACGAGGCGACGCGCAGCGTCATGGCCTGCTGGGCGGACGGCAGGGGCTACGCCCTGACCATCGGGCCAGATGGTGCCGGCCTGCGGCTCGGCACCGAGGCTGAGCCGATCGTGGTCACGACCGGTGCGGCGCTCGAGCTGCGCCGCTGGTACTGGATTTCGGCCAGCCTCGATCCCGCCACCGGCCGGGTGACCGTCGCCCAGGTGCGGCTGGCCGACGGCAACCGGCCGGAGCGGCGCCATGTCGCCGATGTCAGGCATGCCGCCGCCTGGCGCCTCGACGCCGATGCGCCCTTCGTCATCGGTGCGCAATCGGCCGGGCGCGAGATCTACGAGGCCCATGTCGACGGCAAGATCGAGCGGCCGCGGGTCTACGCCGCCGCGATCGACGAAGCCGCCTTACGCTATTTCGACGCCGATCCGCGGCCGGGCGAGGTCGACCCCAGGCTCGTCGCCCTCTGGGATTTCTCGCGTGGCATTCCGACGCTGGTTGCCACCGACCTGTCGGCCAATCGCTTCGACGGCCGGCTGCACCAGATGCCGATGCGCGCCGCGATCGGCGTGCGCTGGGATGGCCACATCCAGGACTGGCGGCTCGATCCGACGCAGTATGGCGCCATCCATTTCCACAGCGACGACATCGTCGACTGCCTGTGGCAACCGACTTTGACGCTGAGTGTTCCGGCCGACTGGCGCTCGGGCTTCTACACGTTGCGGTTGCGCCCGGTGACCGAGGATCCGGCCCGGCCGGCCGAAAGCTACGTGCCGTTCTTCGTCACCCCGGCCAAGGGCCGGCCGCGGGCGAAGCTTGCCGTCGTGGCCTCCACCGCCACGTTCCTCGCCTACGCCAATTCGGCGCTGCGCCTCGACCACGTGCATTTCGAGGCGCTGTTGGAAAGCGTGCTGCTGCTGACGCCGGACGACGTGTTCCTGCAGGAAAATCCGGAACTCGGCCAGTCGACCTACGACAAGCATGTCGACGGCTCGGGGCGTTGCCATTCGTCCTGGCGGCGGCCGATCCTCAACACGCGGCCGCGGTCGAACCCGTTCAACTACGCGGTCGACACCCATTTCCTCGACTGGCTCGAGGAGAAGGGGATCGAGTACGACGTGCTGACCGACATGGAGTTGGACCGCCAGGGCGCGGCGGCGTTGCAGCCCTATCTGACGGTCGCCACCCTGTCCCACCCCGAATACTACTCGCTCGGCATGATGAACGCCCTGCTGGCCCATCAGGGCCGGGGCGGGCGGCATATCTATTTCGGCGGCAACGGGTTCTACTGGCGCTGCGCCTTCCACCCGGCCAATCCGTCGGTGCTGGAAATGCGCCGCGGCCTGACCGGTACCCGCACCTGGGAAAGCGTCTCCGGCGAGGTGCACATGGCCGGCACCGGCGAGCCCGGCGGACTGTGGCGCCATTCCGGCTTCGCCCCGCAGAAGCTGGTCGGCGTCGGTTTCGTCGCCATGGTCTACGATCGCTCCGGCTGGTACGAGCGCACCCCCGGCAGCGAGGATCCGCGCGCGGCCTTCATCTTCGCGGGGCTCGATCGCCACGAACCGATCGGCAAGTTCGGCCTGCGCTATGGCGGCGCCGTCGGTGTCGAGATCGACCGCTTCGACCTCGAGCTCGGTTCGCCGCCGCACGCGCTGGTGGTGGCCACCTCGGAAGGCTTGGGCCCGGGCTCGCTGCCCTCGCCGGAAGAGTTCCGCACGATGGTTCACGGCCTGGGCGGCGACCAGAATGCGCAGGTGCGCGCCGACATGGTGTTCTTCGAGACGCCGGACGGCGGGGCGGTGTTCTCGACCGGCTCGATCTCCTATTTGCTGTCGCTCGGCACCGACGGCTACGACAACAACGTCAGCCGGCTGACCGAGAACGTGGTGCGCCGCTTTCTCGATCCCGCGCCGTTCGAGCTGCCCCCGACATGCTGACCGGCCATACCCGCCTCTATTTCCAGCTCGCCCATCCGGTCGGCCATGTCCGGGTCAACCAGATCCTCAACCCGATCTTCGACCAACGCGGCATCGACGCGATGGTCGTGCCGCTGCACGTCCTGCCGGAGGATTTCGACGCGACATTGCCCAGGCTTGCCCGCCTGGGCAATGTCGGCGGCTTCCTCGTCACCGTCCCGCACAAGGAAGCGGTGGCCCGCCATTGCGACACGCTGTTGCCGCAGGCCCGGCTCTGCGGGTCGGCCAACGCCGTGCGCATCGAGCCGGACGGGAAGCTGACCGGCGAGATGTTCGACGGCATCGGCCTGAAGGCGGCACTCGACGAGGCGGGCTTCGCCATCGCCGGCCGCCGCGTGCTGCTGGTAGGGGCGGGTGGGGCGGCCCGTTCGATCGCCTTCATGCTGGCCGATGCCGGCGCGGCGCTGACCATCGCCAACCGCAACGCCGAACGCGGCGCCGAACTGGCCCGCGAGGTCGGCTGCTCGGCCGGGCCGGCGGACCCGCGCGGCTTCGATCTCGTCGTCAACGCCACCTCGCTCGGCCTGAAGCCGGACGATCCGCTGCCGGTCGATGCGGCGCTGTTGTCGCCGGGTACCGACGTCTGCGACATCGTCATCGGCGACGGGCCGACGGCGTTCGAGCGGGCGGCGGCGGCGCGCGGGTGCCGGACGCTGGGCGGCCGGCCGATGCTGGACCATCAGTTCGACGCGGTGATTCGTTTCCTGCAGGGAGAATGAGCATGGCCGAGGTCAATCCGTTTGCGTCGGGCGCCGCCCATGTCGAGGGGCAGTTCGTGCCGGTGGGCGAGGCGCGCATTCCGCTGCTCGATCGCGGGTTCGTGCGCTCGGACGCGACCTACGACGTCTTCCACGTCTGGAAGGGTTATGCCTTCCGCCTGGACGACCATCTCGACCGGTTCGAGCGCAATGCGCGCGCCCTGCGCCTGACCCTGCCGTTCGGGCGGGATGAACTGCGCCGCATCCTGATCGACTGCGTGCGCCTGTCCGGCCTGCGCGACTCCTACGTGCAGATGACGCTGACGCGCGGCATCGCGCCGAAGGGCACGCGCGACCCGCGGCTTTGCGACAACCGCTTCTACGCCTTCGCCACGCCGTTCGTGTGGATCGCCAATGACGAGCAGCGGGCCAAGGGCCTGCATCTCCACGTCTCGTCGGTCCGCCGCATTCCGCCGACGTCGCTCGACCCGACGATCAAGAATTTCCACTGGCTCGACCTGACGCAGGGCCTGTTCGAAGCCTTCGACCGGGGCGCCGACATCGACGTGCTGCACGACGGCCAGGGCAACCTGACCGAAGGGCCGGGCTTCAACCTGTTCGTGGTCAAGGACGGCCGGCTGGTGACGCCCGACAGCGGCGTGTTCGACGGCATGACCCGGCGCACGGTACTCGAACTCTGCGCCGAACTCGGCCTGGCCGTCGAGGCAACGGTGGTGCCGGTGGCAGCGCTCGACGATGCCGACGAGGTTTTCCTGTCGTCGACCGCCGGCGGCATCATGCCGGTGACGCTGATCAACGGCCGCAAGGTCGCCGATGGCGCACCCGGGCCCGTCACCCGCCGCCTGCACGACGAATACTGGGGCCGCAAGGAACGGGGCTGGCTCGGGACGGCGATCGAGTACTGAGGCAATGTAGGTGCATATTCCTTTTTGTCATTCCGGGCGAAGCGCAGCGCAGACCCGGAATCCAGGGCAAGGGGCGGTGCAAACGGCACGGCGCTTACCCTGGGCTCCGGGTCAAGCCCGGAGCGACGATTGTTTAAGTAGCGTTCGTGCGAATCTGATATATCATATATCAAGATCGAGGGAGTGAGATGCCGATGGCCGCAGCCAGCCCGAAGGACGCAAGCCTCCGCCAGCGCGCCGCGCGGGTGATCCCGAAGGGGATGTGGGGGCATCTGGACGCCGGGCGGCTGCCGCAGGGCTATCCGCAATTCTTCGAGCGCGGCCAGGGCTGCCGCCTGTGGGATGTCGACGGGCGCGAGTATCTCGACTTCATGTGCAGTTGGGGCCCGATCGTGCTGGGCCATCACGACCCCGATGTCGAGGCGGCGGTCGAGGCGCAGCGGGCCAGGGGCGACTGTTTCAACGGGCCCGGCGAGGCACTGGTCGAACTGGCCGAACTGCTGGTCGAGACGATCCCGCATGCCGACTGGACCATCATGGCCAAGAACGGCACCGACGCCACGACGGCCTGCGTGACGATCGCGCGGGCGGCGACGAAGCACCGCAAGGTGCTGGTGGCAAAGGGCGCCTATCACGGCGCCATCCCCTGGTGCACGCCGTCGGTCGTCGGCGTCACGACAGAGGATCGGGCCCATCTGCTGCACTATGTCTTCAACGATGTCGCCAGCCTCGAGGCCGCCGTGGCCCAGGCCGGCGACGACCTCGCCGCCATCCTGGTCACCGGCTTCAAATGCGACCAGGGGTTCGATCATGAAATGCCCAGCCCCGAATTCGCCGCGGCCTGCCGGCGGCTCGCCGATGTCGCCGGCGCCGCGCTGATCGTCGACGACGTGCGCTCGGGCTTCCGCATCGATCTCGGCGGTACCTGGGAGACCGTGGGCGTGCGGCCGGACCTGTCGGCCTACAGCAAGGCGATCGCCAACGGCTATGCGCTGGCCGCGGTCACGGGAAACGACCGGTTCCGCGACGCCGCCGCCCAGGTGTTCACGACCGGGTCGTTCTGGTACACATCGGTGGCGATGGCGGCCGCGCTGGCGACGATTCGCAAGCTGCGCGCAATCGACGGCGTCGCCCATATGCGGCGCATGGGCCAGCGCCTGCGCGACGGCATCGCCGCCCAGGCCGCCAGGCACGGCGTGGCGATCCGCCAGAGCGGGCCGGCGCAGATGCCCGTGCTGCTGTTCGACGACGATGCCGATCGAGCCAAGGGCAATCTCTTCTGCGTCGAGGCGTTGAAACGTGGCGTCTATCTGCATCCGGCCCATACCATGTTCCTCTCGGCGGCCCATACCGCCGACGACATCGACCAGGCGCTCGCCGCGACCGACGCCGCGCTGGCGATCGTGGCCGCGCGCGGCTGAGACGGGCAGGGGTGGCTGACATGCGGCGCAGCGCCCAGGCCGATTTCGAACCGGTCGCCCCGCAATCGTTGAGCGACAGCATCTACATGCAATTGCGCGAGCGGCTGATGCGCGGCCTCTTGAAGCCGCATCAGCGCCTGCGCATCCGCGAACTGGCCGAGGCGCTGGGTACCTCCGAGACGCCGGTGCGCGAGGCGGTGTTCCAGCTGGTGCGCGACCGGGCGCTGGAACTGAAGCCGCGCCATTACATCCGCGTCCGCCGCCTGTCGGTCGCCGAATATCTGGAAATCCGCGACATCAGGCTGAAGCTGGAGCCGCTGGCGGCCGAGCGCGCGCTGCAGCGGATCGACGACAAGACGCTGAAGACGCTTACCGCCGCCCACGCCCGGCTGGTCAAGGCCGAGGCCGACCGCGACTACGACACCGCGATCCGCGCCAATTTCGAATTCCATTTCGGGCTCTACTGGAAGTCGGACATGCCCGTCCTGATCGAGATGCTGGAAAGCCTGTGGATCCAGGTCGGGCCGATGCTGAACTTCCTCTACCCTTACGGCCACCCGACCTATGCCGGCCAGCATCAGCATGCCCTGGTGCTGGAGGCGCTGAAACGGCGCGATGCCGACGCCTTGTGCCACGCCATCCGCGAGGACCTGATCGAGGGCGGGCAGAAGTTCCTGGAACACCTCCAGCGCATCGAGGCCGAGGGCGGCCGCGACGGAGACGACAAAGAAGACGAGTAAACCGCTCATGGGGAGATTGACAGTGCGCGCTGCCGTGACATTAGATATATCATGTATCAGAGGGAGCGCTGAGCCATGACCCGGCCCGATGCCTCGCGAGGGCACAACGTCTCCCTCGACTTCCTCGCCGACCGGGCCCGTTTCGTGCGGCTCGAGACGCTGCGGCTGTCGCGCATCGCCGGGGCGGGGCACTATTCCTCGACCTTCTCGGCGGCCGAACTGTTCGCCGCGCTCTACTATGCCCATTTGCGCATCAACCCGGCCGAGCCGCGCTGGCCGGACCGCGACCGCTTCATTCTCTCGAAGGGCCACGCCGCCATCGGTCTCTACCCGGTGCTGGCCGATCTCGGCTTCTTCGACATGAAGCTTCTGGAGAACTACACGCGCCTCGGCTCGCCGTTCGGCGACCATCCGGACATGAAGAAGATCGCGGGCATCGATTTCTCGTCGGGCTCGCTCGGCCACGGGCTGTCGGTCGGCGTCGGCATGGCCTTGTCGGCCCGTGTCGAGAAGCGCGACTTCCGCGTCTATTGCATGCTGGGCGACGGCGAGCTGAACGAAGGCCAGATCTGGGAAGCGGCAATGGCCGCCGGCCATTTCAAGCTTCAGGGGCTGGTCGCGATCGTCGACCGCAACCAGCTCTGCATCGACGGCAATACCGAGCAGGTGATGTCGGTCGAGCCGATCGGCGATCGCTTCGCCAGCTTCGGCTGGGCGGTGCAGCGCATCGACGGCCACGACCTCAAGGCGGTGATGGCGGCGCTGGAAGGCCTCCAGCCCGCGGGCGTGGGCAAGCCCCAGCTGATCATCGCCGACACGATCAAGGGCCGCGGCGTCAAGCGCATGGAGCTGAGCCTGAACTGGCATGTCGGCAACCTCGTCGGCGAGGATTACGACGACGCCTGGAATGAAATCATGGCGGGTCTGCAGCCCCGCGTGGAGGCCTGATCCATGGCTGACATCGAAAAGGGCCAGGATCAGTCCGCGATCTTCCGCGGCACCGCCGGCGACGACAATGTGCTGAAGGACAACCGTTCGGTCCAGGGCACGCCGGCCGCCGCGATGCCGGCCTTCATCCTGGGCGAGGAACTGGCTGATCTCGCCGACGGCGATCCGCGCATCGTCGTCCTGACCGCCGATCTCGCCTCGGCCAACCGCACCCGCGATTTCGAGCATCGCCACGCCGACCGCTTCTTCGACTTCGGCATCGCCGAGCGCAACATGATCACCGCGGCGGCCGGCATGGCTTCCTGCGGCCATATCGCCTATGCCGCCACCTTCGCCTCGTTCGCCGCCATCCTCGGCGCCGAGACGATCCGCACCGACTGCGCGTACCCGAAGCTGCCGGTGCGGGTCATCGGTCATCATTCCGGCATGTCGATGGGCTTCTATGGCACCAGCCATCATTCGCTGGAAGATATCGGCATGATGCGCACCATCGCCGATCTGACGGTGGTGGCGGCGGCCGATTCCAACCAGCTGCGCGCCGTGCTGCGCGCCTCGATCGACCAGCCGGGCGCGATGTACATCCGGCTGGGCCGCGGCCGCGACCCGATGGTCTACGAGCAGGTGCCGGAAAACTTCAAGCTGGGCGAGGCGATCACCCTGCGCGACGGCCGCGACCTGACGATCATCACCATGGGGGCCGAATTGCGCCCCTCGCTCGATGCGGCCGCGGCCCTGGCCGAAGCCGGCATCCAGGCGCGGGTGATCGACATGCATACGATCAAGCCGCTCGACGCCGCGGCGATCCGCCGCGCGGCCGAGGAAACCGGGGCGATTCTGGTGGTGGAAGAGCACAACATCACTGGCGGCTTGGGCTCCGCGGTGGCCGAGGTGCTGGTCGATGGCCCGCGGGTCAGGTTCCGCCGGCATGGCGTGCCCGACGAATTCGTGCTGGTCGGGCCGCCGGCGGCGCTCTATGCGCATTACCGGCTGGACGCGCCCGGCATCACCGCCGTCGCGAAGGAATTCCTGGGCCGGGGATAAATATCCCGGCTCGGGTTCAGGGGAAGGCATAACGGGAGGCTACACATGAACAGGCGTGATTTGATTTCGGGCCGGCATCTTGGTTGGGCGCTGGCCGGGGCGATGCTGGCGATGGGCGTGGGCGGGCTGCCCGCGATGGCCCAGGACAAGCCGCTGGTGATCGCCCGCAACATGGATATCAACTCGCTCGATCCGCATCGCGGGTTCTGCGACACCTGCCAGATCTATTTCAGCGCCGCCTACGACACGCTGATCGGCCTGGGGCCCGACAACAAGACGCTGACCCCGAAGGTGGCGACGTCATGGACGGTCAACGGCAACCAGACCGAGTTCACCTTCAAGCTCGATCCCAAGGCCAAGTTCTCCGACGGCACGGCGATCGAGGCCAAGGACGTCAAGTGGTCGTTCGAGCGGCTGAAGAACCTGAAGGGCAGCCCCGCCTTCCTGATGGACGACGTGACGTCGGTCGAGGCACCTGACGCCCAGACCGTCGTGGTCAAGATGGGCTCGCCGAACTCCGAATTCCTCGGCATGGTCGCCGCCCCCTACATGGGCGTGATCAATTCGAAGGTGGCGACCGCCAACGGCGCCGCCGCCGGCCCCGATGCCGCCACGGCCGACAAGGCCGAGGCCTGGTTCCTGGCGAACTCGGCCGGCTCGGGCCCCTATACGCTCGCCGGCTATCGCGCCGACGACGAACTGCGCGTCAAGCGCAACGGGGCCTATTGGCGCACCGCCCCGGCGATTTCCGAGGTCGTGATCAAGCAGACCAAGGATGCGGTTGCCCAGGCCCAGATGCTGCAGTCCGGCGCCGCCGACATCGCCATGCAGGTCGACGGCGAGACCGCCAAGACCATCAAGGGCGGCAATGTCGTGGTCTCGACCATCCCGTCCTACAATTACGTCTATATCGCGCTGAGCCCCGGGGCCAAGTCGAACACCGCCAAGCTGACGCCCGACGTGCGCGAGGCGATCGCCGCGGCGCTCGACTACAAGGGGCTGATCGAATTCACCGTGGGCGATGCCGGCCGGCCGCAGCCCTCGCCGATCCCGAACGGCTTCCCCGGCTCGGACAACCTGCCGGTGCCGACCCAGGATTTGGCCAAGGCCAAGGCGCTGCTGGCCAAGGCCGGGCTGGAGAAGGGGTTCGAGATCGACGCCCGCTTCCCCAACATGAACGTCTACGGCGTCGACCTGTCGCAGATGATGCAGAAGGTCCAGCAGGACCTGGCCAAGGTCAATATCCAGGCCAAGCTGCAGCCCTTGACCTTCACCGTGTGGCGCCAGGCCGTATCGGGTGACGGCGTGCCGCTGACCGCGGTGTTCTACGCGCCGGACTACTACGGTTCGGCCCAGTACGTGCAGTACTTCGCGATGAGCGAGGGCTCGCCCTGGGCCAAGCGCGCCGGGGCGGCCAACGCGCCCGACATCATCAACCCGCGTGAGGCCGACCTGCTGAAGCAGGCGCTGGCAGCCCCGGCCGACCAGCAGAACAAGCTCTATCGCGACCTGGCGCTGGAAATGATCAAGGACAAGATCATCATCCCGATCGTCAGCCCCGACCTGATCCTCGCCCATTCCAAGGGGGTGAAGGGCGTGCGCTACTCCGCCTGCTGCAACCTGCCGCTCGACGAAATCGCGCGGAACTGACGGGGCGTGCTTCGCTACCTCGTCGGGCGGCTGGTGACGATGCCCCTGCTGTTGCTGGGCATCGTCACCATCGCCTTCGCGCTGTCGAACCTGACCAAGGGCGACCCGCTGATCTCGATCATCGGCGAGCGCCAGATGGACAATCCGGAAATCGTGGCGGCGGCCAAGGCCCGCTGGGGCCTCGACCGTCCGCTACCGGAACGTTATCTGCGCTATGTCGGCAATCTGATCCAGGGCGACATGGGGGTCTCGCTGCGCACCAAGCAGCCGGTCTCGCGCGACCTGATGGACCGCCTGCCGGCGACGCTCGAACTCGTGCTGGCCGCGATGGTCGTCGGCGTCGGCGGCGGCATTGTGCTGGGCGTGGTGGCCGCGCGCTATCGCAACCGCGCGGCCGATCACGGCGCGCGGTTCGTGGCGCTGCTGGGCTCGTCGCTGCCGGTGTTCTGGTCGGGCCTGCTGCTGCTGTTCGTGTTCTCGGTCGTGCTGGGCTGGCTGCCCGGGCCGGGCCGGCTCGACGCGCGGTTGACGCCGCCGCCGGGGGTTACCGGTTTCTACACGATCGACGCCCTGCTTGCCGGCGACTTCGCCACCTTCCGCCTGGCGCTGACCCATCTGCTGCTGCCGGCCTGCGTGCTGGGCTGGGCGGTGATGGGCATCATCTCGCGGCTGGTGCGTTCGTCGATGCTCGACGTCCTGGCCCAGGACTACATCCTCGCCGCCCGTGCCAAGGGTGCCTCCGGGCCGCGGGTGCTGGTCAACCATGCGCTGCGCAACGCGATGATCCCGACCTTGACCATCATCGGCTTTTCCTTCGCCTACCTGATCACCGGCGCGGTGCTGACCGAGACGATCTTCTCCTGGCCGGGCATCGGCTCCTACACGGTCGATGCCGCCCGCTCGCTCGATTATCCGGCGATCATGGGGGTGACGATCGTCGGCGGTTCGGCCTTCCTGCTGACCAACCTCGTCACCGACCTCGCCTATGCGGTGGTCGACCCGCGGGTCAAGCTCGGATGAGGGCGCTGGCGCTGGTTCGCCGCCTCGGCCTGCCAATGATCATCGGCGGCGTCATCGTCGTATTCTGGGTCGTGGTCGCGCTGACCATCGACCTCTGGGCGCCCTACGACCCGTTCTCGATCGCCGGCCGCCGGCTGCGCCCGCCGTCCGATCTCCACTGGCTCGGAACCGACGGCCTGGGCCGCGACGTGCTGATCCGCACCCTCTACGGCGTGCGCCATTCGCTGCCGATCGCGCTGGTCGTGGTGCTGGTCTCCAGCCTTGGCGGCGCGATGCTCGGCGCCATCGCCGGCTATGTCGGCGGCAAGACCGATTCCGTCATCATGCGGCTGGTCGACATCACCTTGTCCTTCCCGGCGATCCTGCTGGCGATGGCGGTCACCGCCGCGCTGGGCCCGGGGCTCGGCAACGCCGCGGTGGCCATGGTCATCGTGTCCTGGCCGGTCTATGCCCGGCTGATGCGGGCGCAGGTCCTGACGATGCGCGAGCGCGAGCATGTCGAGGCGGCGATCGCCGCCGGTGCCGGCCGCGTGCGGGTGCTCACGCGCCATATCCTGCCGCTCTGCTGGAGCCCGGTGCTGGTCAACGCGACGATGGATCTCGGCCAGATCGTGCTGCTCGCCGCCTCGCTCAGCTTCATCGGGCTCGGCGCCCTGCCGCCGACGCCGGAATGGGGGCAGATGATCGCCGAGGGTGCAGTGAACTTCTATCAATGGTGGGTGGCGCTGGGGCCGGGCCTTGCCATCCTCTCGGTCGTGCTCGGCTTCAACTTCCTGGGCGACGGCCTGCGCGACCTGCTCGACCCGAGGTCGGCGCCATGACCGCGCCGCTGCTCGAGGTGCGCAATCTCGAAGTCGCCTTCCCGTCGGCCAACGGACGGCTGGCGGCGTTGCGCGGCGTCGATTTCCACGTCGCGGCCGGCGAGGTGCTGGGGCTGGTCGGCGAATCCGGCTCGGGCAAGAGCCTGACGATGCTCTCGATCATGGGGCTGCTGGCGCCCAACGTGCAGGTGTCGGGTTCGGTGAAGTTCGCCGGCGAGGAATTGCTGGGGCAGCCGGATGCCGCCTTGCGCCGCTATCGCGGCCGGCGCATCGCGATGATCTTCCAGGATCCGATGACGGCCCTGAACCCGGTGATTCCGATCGGCGACCAGATCGTCGAGGCGATCCGCATCCATCAGCCCAGGCTGTCCCGTGGGGCGGCCCGGGCCCGCGCCGTCGACCTCCTGGCCCAGGTGGCGATTCCCGACCCCGAGCGGCGGGCCACGCAATACCCGTTCGAGTTCTCCGGCGGCATGCGCCAGCGCGCGATGATCGCCATGTCCTTGGCCAACGACCCCGAACTGCTGATCGCCGACGAGCCGACCACGGCGCTCGACGTGACGATCCAGGCCCAGGTGATCGAGGTGATGGAGCGCCTGCGGCGCGAGCGGGGCATCGGCCTCATCCTGATCACCCATGATCTCGGCCTGGTCGCCGGCGTCGCCGACCGCGTCGCGATCATGTATGCGGGCAGGGTGGTCGAACAGGCGGCGACGGCGGAAGTCTTCTATCGCCCGCGCCATCCCTATACCCGGCGGCTGCTGGCCTCGCTGCCCCGCTTCGACGACGATGTCGAGCGGCTGGCCACCATCGAGGGCGTGCCGCCGTCGCCGGCCCGGCGCCCGCCCGGCTGCGCCTTCGCGCCACGCTGCCTGGCGG
>JAEYTW010000245.1 GCA_023433835.1 Pseudomonadota bacterium
CGGCGGCGGCATCACGGTGGGCGGGGCCATGGCGGTCGTGGGCGATGGCGATGATTCAGGCGCCGCGTTCGGGGTTGTCGCGGGCGGGGTCGTCGCGGTCGGGCCGGACGTGGTGTCGGTCGGCGCCGGATGGGCCGGCTCGGCCGGCTTGGGCGGCGGCACCAGCTCGGCCAGGCGGTCGGGGACCGCGGGCACGCCGAGGCTCTCGCCCAGGCCGAATTCCTGGGCATAGCGCCAGCCGGCATAGGCCAGCACGGCGATCGCCAGCATCACCAGCACCAGGCCGATGCGCGGCGTGCGATGCTCGGCCTTGGGCATGCGGAACTGGTAGGGCGAAGCCTGGGCGCCCTCGATGCCTTCGCGGCGATAGGCCTCGATGACCGCATCGGGGTCGAGGCCGAGGAATTCGCCATAGGCGCGCAGGAAGCCGAGCGCATAGGTGCGGCCGGGCAGTTGCTCGAACCGGCCGCGCTCGATCGCCTCGAGGAAGGCCGAGCGGATGCGCAGGCGGTCGGCGACCTCCTCGCGCGACAGGCCGAGCCGCTGGCGCGCCGCGGCAAGCGACATGCCGACGCCGTCGTAGCCTCTGGGCCGCTGGCCCTCTTGGTCGTAGATCTGCTCGGTCATCGCGGGAACGCCACGCGCCGGCACCGGGGCCGGCCCTCACATACCTGGGGGTCAAATCGGGCCGGTAATGAAACAGAAAGCGGAACCGACCGCAACCGTCTCCGGGCCGGGAACGTTGGAATCGGTCGATTCGGCTACTCGGCCGGACAGTTTATGGTACTGTAATGCAAATTTAACCGGGCGGCGGGGCCTGGCATGGCGTTCACCACGGAGAAGGATTGGCGAAAGGAACTCGACCGGCGCGAGATCAACGATGCGCGCGCGCCGCTGTTCCTGATCGCGGCGGCCATGACGGTGGTGGTGCCCTCGGCCGATCCCTATCTGGCGATGGCCTCGCCGGTCGAATTCTGGTCGGTGCTGTTCTTTCGTTTTCTCTTGACCTTGCTGGCCATGATCGGCGGCTATGTCGTCTGGGTCGGCTTCGTGCCGCCGGGATGGCTCGTCGTGTTTCCGGGTTATCGCAGCGGCACCGGTTCGGCCAGGGCGGCGCAGAAGAATCGCGACGCCAGGAAGGCGGCGGGGCCGAAGCCGCCGACGCGGCGGCCGCTGGCCGACGAGCACGACGAAGATGAGGACGAGGAGGTCATGCCGGCATGACGTTGCTGGAAGCGACGTTGTTCATCCTGGTGGTCACCACCGCCGATACCCCCTTCGTCTGCGAGCGTTCCGCGCCCACCGTCATCGTCTGCAGCCACGGCCACAGCGCCAGTTTCGGCGCGGGCGAGAGCTTGACCATCGACAACAAGATCAAGGTCGAAAAACGCAAGGACGGCGACGTCACCTTCTCGAACGGCGTCAGCGGCCGTTTCGATTCGTTCGGCTGGGTCCGCTTCTCCAACGGCATGGGTATCCGCCGGGTCAGCGAGAAGCAGTACGATGCCTCGACCAAGCTGTCCTGCTCGCCGCAGGGTGACAAAACGGTGCGCTGCGTCCGCGGCTGATCGTCGTCTTGTCATCCCCGTCCCGCGCCGGCCTGCCCGGCATCATCCCGCCCGATGCCCGCCTTCTCGTGCTCGGCTCGCTGCCGGGCGACCGGTCGCTGGCCGAAGGGCGCTATTACGCCCATCCCCGCAACCAGTTCTGGCGGCTGATCGGCGCCGTGCTGGGCGAGGATCTGGCGGCGCTCGACTATCCGGCGCGGCTCGCCCGCCTGGCCGCCCGCCGCGTCGGGCTGTGGGATACCTACGCCGAGGCGGTGCGCCAGGGCAGCCTCGATGCCGCGATCCGCGACGGCCGGCCCAACGACCTCGCCGGGCTCTGCGCCCGGTTGCCGGCTCTGCGCCTCGTCGCCTTCAACGGCCGGAAGGCCGGCACCGGCGCGCGGCTGCTGCCTGCCGGCATCGCCCATGCGGTGCTGCCGTCGTCGAGCCCGGCGCATACGCTCGGCTATGACACCAAGCTCAGGGCATGGCAGGATGCGCTTTGCCATGTCGTCGACGGCTGAAACGATTCCGACACTGCTGGTCTGCGCGCGTTGCGGCGCCGAATTCGGCTGCAGTCCGGAGGGGGGCTGCTGGTGCATGGACCTGCCCCATGACGTGGCCCTGCCGCGCGCGGACGAGGCGGCGGCCAGTTGCCTGTGCCCCGACTGCCTTGCCGCCCTGCGCGCCGCCGCGAAGGATTGAACGGATGCTGCTCGAGCTGGTGATCTACATCCTGGCGCTCTACCGCATCGACCAGCCGTTCGACTGCAAGGCGACGGGCGAGACTGCCGTGGTCTGCTCGAACGGCCACGGCGCGCGCCTGCTGGCGGACGGCCGCTTCGGCTTCGACGACGGTGGCGTCACGCTCAGCAAGGCGGCCGACGGTACCTCGCTCAGCTACTCGAACGGCGTTACCGGGCGCTTCGATTCGTTCGGCTGGCTCGAATTCTCCAACGGCATCGGCATCCGGCGGATGAGCGACGGGACCTTTCACACCACCAACCAGCTGTCCTGCGGCCAGACCCTGCCCGATCAGGCCCAGTGCACCAGGATCAGTCAGTGATGCCGTAACCGGCCAGGTGATCGGCCAGCCGGGCCGCATAGGCCTGGGCATCGCCGGCGCCGGCGAAATCGACGGCCGGCCAGGCCAGGTCGGGCCGGCGCGGGCCCGGCGCGGGCAGCCGGCCGCGATACATGGCG
>JAEYTW010000426.1 GCA_023433835.1 Pseudomonadota bacterium
CCGATCGGCGGCACGGCGACGACCGGCTTTGCCGGCCTGCCGCAGGCAGGCTGGTGGTACGAACCGGCCTCGACGGGCGGCAACGGCTATTTCATCGCGGTGAATACCCAGCCGCAGGCCGACGGCACCGTCAGGCAGATCGCCTATGTCTCGATCCTCACCTTCGATGGCACCGGCCAGCCGGTCTGGTATTCGGCGCAAGGCGCGTTGGGGTCGGACCTCGGTTTCTCGGGCACGCTGATGCAGTATTCCGGCGGCGCCCCGCTCGGCCAGACCCAGGCGGGAACGACGGGATCGAGTACCGTCGGCTCGCTGCGCATTCTCTTTTCCGGCGGCGACAGGGCCCGGGTGAGCCTGCCCAACGGCCGCGTCGCCGACATCGTGCCCAACCGCTTCTGACGTTTCGGCCCGCGCCGAAACATCGGATCGGACCGACCGGATAAAGTGGGAACCTCGACAGCGACGAGGTTCCCACGATGTCTGATCCCGCCGATCCGATCGCCGCGGCGATCCATGCCGATCCCTATCCCTATTACGCCGATCTCGTCGCCTGGAAGCCGTTCGATTTCGACGAGCGGCTGGGCCTGTGGGTCGCGGCCTCGGCCGAGGCGGTCACGGCGGTGCTGTCGTCGCCGGCGGCCCGGGTCCGTCCGGTGGCCGAGCCAGTGCCGGCGGCGCTTGCCGGCTGTCCCGCCGGCGAAATCTTCGGCCGCTTCCTGCGCATGCGCGACGGCCAGGCCCATGCTGCCCTGCGTGGTGGCGTGGCCGGCGCGGTCGAACGCCATCGGCCCGAGGCGGTGGCGGCGGAAACCGACCGCCAGCTCGACCTGCTGCTGCATGGCGACCGCAGCCTCGACGACGTCATCGATCGCCTGGCCCCGCGGGTCGTCGGCGCGCTGTCCGGCATCCCCGACGGCGAACTGGCCGAGATCGCGATGCTGGCCGCGACCTTCGCGCAGTGCATTGCCGCGGGGCGGCCGGCCGGTCAGGTCGCGGCGGCGCGCGAGGCGGCCGGCGACCTGGCAGCGCGTCTCGATGGTCGCCAGTTCGCCGGTCTCGAAGCCGGGCTTGCGGTAGCCAACCTGATCGGCGTGCTGCTGCAAAGCTATGAGGCGACGGTCGGGCTGATCGGCCTGGCGGCGATCGCCCGGGCCCGCCGGCCCGATCTCGCCGCGGCCGATCCTCTGCTCTTCGTCGAGGAAGTCCTGCGTCACGATGCGGCGGTGCAGAACACCCGCCGCTTCATGGCCGAGGATGCGGTGATCGCCGGCCGGCCCGTCAAGGCCGGGCAGGGCATCCTGGTGCTGCTGGCCGCGGCCAACCGCGATCCCCTGGCCAATCCGGACCCCGATGCGTTCCGCCTCGACCGTCCGGGCCGCCAGGTCTTCACGTTCGGCCTGGGCGGCCACCGCTGCCCCGCGCGCGGCCTCGCTGCCGGCATCGCCGCGGCAGCGATCCGGCGGCTTGCCGTGCCGGGTGGGGCGTGGCGCTATCGCCCGTCGCAGAACGCGCGGATGCCCGTCTTCGGCTGATTGGATTCCTAGCCGCGGAAGCGATCGGGGCTGAGCCGCGCGGCATCGAGGCCCAGCGCCCTGAGGTCGGCGGGAAAATCGTCGCCGAGTGCCGTGGCGGCGGCTACCCGGCCCATCGCCGGTGCGGTCTGGATGCCATAGCCGCCCTGGCCGGCCAGCCAGCAGAATCCCTCCGCCCCGGCGTCGAAGCCGCAGACGATGGTGCGGTCGGGGGTGAAGCTGCGCAGGCCCGCCCATTTCGCCGCCGGCCGCCGTACCGACAAGGTCGTCGCCGTCTCGATGCGGTCGATGGCGACGGCCAGGTCCATCTCGTCGGGCTGGACGTCGCAAGGCCCGATCTCGCCCTCGTCGGCCGGCGAGGCGAGCAGGCGGCCGGCATCGGGCTTGAGGTACCATCGCTCGTCGCTGTCGACGATCATCGGCCAGGCCGCGATCTCCGTGCCGGCGGGTGGATCGAAGGTGAAGATGGTGCGGCGCTTCGGGCTGACCGGGATCGGCGCGAGGCCGGCGAGGCCCGCGACGGTATCGGCCCAGGCGCCGGCGGCGTTGATCACGATCGGCGCGGTGAAGCGGCCCGCCGTGGTCGCGACCTGCCACTGGCCGCCGCGGCGCTCCAGCGCGCCAACCTCGGCGTCGCAGACCAGCGTCGCCGGCGCGCCGCGCAGGAAACCGCGGTGCAGCGCGTCGACGTCGATATCCATCCCCTCGGGTTCGTAGAGGCCGACGGCCGCGCTCGTTTCCCGCAGGGCCGGGCAGAAAGCGCGGATTTCGGCGGCATCGACCGTTCGCACGCTCGCGACCATCCGCCGCAGTTCGTCGGCCAGCCGCGCGAGCTTGGCGCCCGCCGTCGCCGGGCCGACATGCAGGACCCCGCGTGGGCTGAGGATCGGGTGGTCGGTGAAGCCCGCCGGCGGGTTCATGAAAAAGTCGCGGCTGCCCGTGGTCAGCGCCCGGATCGCGGCATTGCCGTAGGTTTCGGCATAGACCGCCGCCGATCGGCCGGTGGAATGATACCCCGGCTGGTTCTCGCGCTCGAGCAGCAGAACCCGCGCCCGGTCGCCGATACTGAAGGCGGCCGAGGCGCCGGCGATGCCGGCCCCGATGATGATGATGTCGAACGCGGTCATGATGAACTCCCCCGGGCAGGGGAAAACACCTATCACGCCATTGCCCGGACGGTACACCACCGTCAGAATGGCGGCCCCGCCATCGGCCAGCCCTTGAGGAGAAGCCCCTTGTCCGAGGATCTCTGCTATACCCCGGCGACCGAACTTCTGCGCCTCTATCGCAACCAGGAACTCTCGCCCGTCGAGGTGACCAGGGCGATGCTCGACCGCATCGCGGCGGTCAACCCGAAGATCAACGCCTATTGCCTGGTCGACGAGGCCCAGGCGCTGGCCCAGGCGCGTGCCGCCGAGCGGCGCTGGCTGGCTGGCCAGCCGATCGGCCGGCTCGACGGGGTGCCGGCCTCGGTCAAGGACCTCGTGGTCACCAAGGGATGGCCCACCTTGCGCGGCTCCAGGACCGTCGATCCCGCCGGGCCGTGGCACGACGATGCCCCCGCGGTCGCCCGGCTGAAGGAGCATGGCGCAGTGCTGCTGGGCAAGACCACCACGCCGGAATTCGGCTGGAAAGGCGTGACCGACAGTGCCCTGACCGGGACCACGCACAATCCCTGGAAGATCGGCCGCACGCCCGGCGGCTCGTCGGGTGGTGCGTCCGCCCAGGTGGCGGCGGGCCTCGGGCCGCTCGCCATCGGCACCGATGGCGGCGGCTCGATCCGCATCCCCGCCGCCTTCGCCGGCATCGTCGGCCTGAAACCGTCGTTCGGCCGGGTGCCGGCCTGGCCGGCCTCGCCGTTCGGCACGGTGGCGCATCTCGGGCCGATGGCACGGACAGTCGCCGATACCGCGCTGATGCTGACCGTGCTGGCCGGGCCCGACCATCGCGACTGGCTCGCCTTGCCGGCGACGGGCGAGGACTACGCCCAGGGGCTCGACCAGGGCATCAAGGGCTTGCGCATCGCCTTCTCGGCCGATCTCGGCTATGCGCGGGTCGACCCGGAGGTGGCCGCCATCGTCGCCGGCGCGGTCAAGCATTTCGCAGGCCTGGGCGCCGAGGTCGAGGCGGCCGATCCCGGCTTTTCCGATGTCGGGCCCATGTTCGCCGTGCACTGGCAGGCCGGCGCGTTCCAGGCGCTGAAGGCGATCCCGGCCGAGAAGCGCGCGCTGATCGACGAAGGCTTGCTGCGCGCCGCCGAGGCGGGCAGCCGCTATACGCTGTCGGACTATCTCGACGCCGCCCAGGCGCGCGCGGCGCTGGGCCTGACCATGCGGACCTTCCACACCAAATACGACCTTCTGGTCACGCCGAGCCTGGCGGTGCCGGCCTTCGAGGTGAACCGCCTGGCCCCGCCGGCCGACGACGGCGGCGACTGGACTACGTGGACGCCGTTCTCCTATCCGTTCAACCTGACCCAGCAGCCGGCGATCTCGGTGCCCTGCGGCTTCACCGCGGACGGCCTGCCGGTCGGCCTGCAGATCGTCGGCCCCGCCCATCGCGACGCGTTGGTGCTGCGCGCCGCGCGGGCCTTCGAGACCGCGTGCAATTTCCACGACAAGCGCCCGCCGCTCGCCTGATGGAAACCCTGCTGACCGTGGCCGAGATGGGCCGGGCCGACAGCCTGGCGATCTCGGCCGGCATCCCGGGCATGCAACTGATGGAGGCGGCGGGCACCGCGGTGGCCGATGCGATCCACCAGCGCTGGGCCCCGCGTGCCGTCGCGGTGCTGTGCGGCCCCGGCAACAACGGCGGCGACGGTTTCGTGGTCGCCCGCCGGCTGGCCGCGCGCGGCTGGCCGGTGCGGGTGGCGCTGCTGGGCGACCGCGCGAAACTCACCGGCGACGCCGCGGCGATGGCGGCGCGATGGACCGGCGGCATCGAGGCGCTCGGGGCGAATGCGGTGACGGGTGCCGCGCTGGTCGTCGATGCGCTGTTCGGGGCGGGTCTTGCCCGGCCGCTCGACGGCATCGCCGCGGCGACCGTGGCCGCGGTCAATGCCAGCGGCCTGCCCGTCGTCGCCGTCGACCTTCCCTCGGGGATCAGCGGCGACAGCGGCGCGGTGATGGGTGCGGCGATACGCGCCGACCTCACCGTCACCTTCTACCGCGCCAAGCCCGGCCATCTGCTGCTGCCCGGCCGCGACCATTGCGGCGATAGGCTGGTGGCCGGGATCGGCATGCCGCCGACGGTCGAGGGCGGGATCGGCGCCCGCCAATGGCGCAATACGCCGGCGCTGTGGCGCCGGGATCTGCCGCGGCCCGATGCCGATGGGCATAAATACCGCCGCGGTCACGCGATCGTCGCCGGCGGCGGCATGACGTCGTCGGGCGCCGCGCGGCTGTCGGCCCGCGCCGCGCTGCGGGTGGGCGCGGGTCTCGTCACGCTGTCCAGCCCGCGGTCGAGCCTGATGGTCAATGCCGCCCGGCTCGACGCCGTGATGGTCGATGCCGCCGACGGCGTCGATGACTGGCGGGGCCTGGTCGACGATCGCAAGCGCACCGCCTTCCTGATCGGGCCGGGCCACGGCGTCAACGATCGCACGCGCGCGTTCGTGCTGGCGGCGCTGGCCTCGGGCAAGCCCTGCGTGCTCGACGCCGATGCCCTCACCGTGTTCCGGGACGATCCGCAGGCGCTGTTCGCCGTGATCCGCGGCCCCTGCATCCTGACGCCGCATGACGGCGAGTTCGCCCGGCTGTTCGATCCGTCGGGCGACAAGCCGGCGCGGGTCCGCCGCGCCGCGGCCGCGGCGGGCGCCGTGGTGCTGCTGAAGGGGGCCGATACGGTGATCGCCGACCCGGCCGGGCGGCTCGCCATCAACGACAACGCGCCGCCCGACCTGGCCACCGCCGGATCGGGCGACGTGCTGGCCGGGTTCTGCCTGGGCCTGCTGGCCCAGGGCATGGCGGCCTTTCCCGCGGCCTGCGCCGCCGTCTGGCTGCACGGCGCCGCCGGTGCGGCTTGTGGCCGCGGATTGATCGCCGAGGACCTGCCGGAAGCGCTGCCGGCGGTGCTGCGTCGCCTGGCCTGACGATGCTGCGCAGCTCCGACCTGACG
>JAEYTW010000306.1 GCA_023433835.1 Pseudomonadota bacterium
GCTGACCTCGATCCGCTCCGACAACCCGCGCTCCACCCGTCATCTCAACCTCCTGTGCTCAACACCAAGTGAATCACACCAGGGCGAGTTGGGGAATCGGTGACACGCTCTTTCGCGGGTGCGACGACTGGTTAACGCCGCCGTCGGCGCCACCAGATCAGGACGCCGGTCACCGACAGAACCGCCGTCGCGATGCCGGTGGCGCATACCAGGATGCGCCCCGGCAGACCGGCCACGCGGCCGGAATGCAGCGGCAGTTGCAGATCCGCAAACAGGTCGGCGGCCGTGCCGCCGGCAAAGATCCGGGTTTCGACGACCTGCCCCGACCGACCGTCGATCAGCAGGTCGGTACGCCCGCCTGCCGGCGCCTCGAACCCGGCCATGTAGAGGCCATGGGCTTCGCCGTACCACAGGAATTGCAGCCGGCCGAACCCCGCGGCTTCGGCCACCGCCTGCGCCGCGGCGTAGTCGAGCAGCGGCGGTCCGGCCGATATCGCCGGTTTGGTCGACAGGACCGACTTGGTCACCGGGATCAGCGCCGAGAACGGTCCCCTCAGGTTCAGATAGGCGCCGCTGAAGGCGATGATCGCCAGCAACGCCCAGGGCCACAGGCCGCCGGCGCGATGCAGGTCGAAGGTCAGCCGCGTCGCCGAGGCGCCGCGCTTGAGCATCCAGGCCGGGCGCCATTTCGGCCAGAACGGGCGGCCGCGCGGCAGGGTCAGGTAGAAACCGATGAAGCAGTCGAGGAACCAGGCCAGCGCGACACCGCCGAGGATCAGGCGCAAGAGCGGCCCGCCATGCAGCGAATAATGCAACACGTAGAGGAAGCGCAGCACCGTGCGCCGGTCGCAGCAATCACCGTCAGCGGCGCGGTCGCCGAGGACACGCGCCGTCGCGGGATCGACGAAGACGGTGCGCACCGCCCTGCCCTGCAGCACCGAGAAGGCGGTGGCCTCATCGAACACCACCATCAGGATCGGGGCAGCGGGATAGGCGCTGCGCACCGCCGCTTCCTGCTCGGCCAGCGGGCGCCGGCCCTGCCCGCCCGGCCGCATCAGGTCGGCGTTGAGCCAGCCGTCGATCTCATGCTGGAAGGTGATGACGCTGCCGGTCAGCCCGGCGATGACGAGATATCCCGCCAGCGCCAGGCCGACATAACGATGCAGGCGCGCCAGCGCCGGACGGATCACGGGCGCGATCAGAAATCCATCGTCGCCGAGACCAGGAAGGTGCGCGGCTGGGCCAGGCGCAGGCCCTGCGGCGCCGCCACCGATTCCCAGTAGTTCGTGTCGAACAGGTTGATCACGTTGGCGCGCAGCACCAGCGGATTGCCGAAGGCATTGATGGCATAGCGCGCCCCGACATCCCAGCGGGTCCAGCCGGGAATGTCGAGTGTGTTGGTCGCATTGGCGTATTGCGCAGCGGTGGCGACCATGCGGCCGCTGAGCGTCAGGCCGCGGGCGAAGGACGGATCCCATTCGACGCCGACATTGGCCAGCCAGCGCGGCACGCCCACCGCATCCTTGCCGTTGTTGGTGCCGCCCTGGGTCTTCACCTGGGAAGGCTGCAGATAGGTCACGCCGCCGAGCAGGCGCAGGCCGGGAAAGGCTTCGCCGAAGGTCGCCAGTTCGACGCCGCGGTTACGCTGCTCGCCGTCGACCGTAAAGATCTGCGAGCCGGCGGTGGTGCCCGGAGTCAGGATCGTATTGGGCTGGGTGATCTCGAAGACGCTGAGCGTCGCGGCCTGCTTGCCCAGGTCGAGCTTGACGCCGGCCTCCTTCTGCTTGGTCTTCATCGGCGGGAAGACCTGATTGGCGTTCTGCACGTTGGCCGGCGCCGTCGCCCCCTGCGTCAGCCCCTCGATGTAGTTGCCGTAGAGCGAGACGTGAGCCCACGGCTTGACCACGAGGCCGACGGCCGGGGTCAGCGCGCTCTTGTCATAGCTCGACAGCTTGGCACCGGAAGCGGTGTCGAAATTGTCCTGCTCGACCTGCTGCTGGCGCAGGCCGACGGTCAGCGCGACGCGGTCGTCCCACACCGACATGGTGTCGGCCGCGGCAAACGAGGTCAGCCGGCTCACGCCGCTTTTCGTCGGCGAAGGCAGCGGGCCGGTATTGGGCCGGGCGTACTGCACGATGTTGTAGAGGCTGGTCACCACCGGCGCCCACTGGCCGAAGGCGTAGCCGGCCTCGATCCGCAGCGACGAGAAACCGACGTCGAAGGCATGGCGGATCGGGCCGGTGTTGACGGTGCCGCGCAGGCCGGCCTGGCCCGACAGGCTGTCGGCATATTGCGGATACCAGGTCGGAATCGTCGCCACCGCGCCGGCATTGCTCATCAGCTGGAAATTGGTGCGCAGATTGTCCTGGGTATTCTTGCGCCCACCGAAAGCGGCATAGGCGGTCAGGTTCGACAGGATATCGAACTCAGCCCGCAGCACGCCGTAGGTATCCTTGTAGTTGGTCGATTCCCAGGCCTGGGCGGTGCGTGCGTTCACGTCCGGCGCGCGGGGGATGTAGGTGACGCCCGCCGCGACGCGCATACCGCCGCCGAAGCCGGAGGCCGCATCCGTCTTGTCGTTCTGATAGCCGAGATCGGCCGACAGCCGCAGCCGCTCGCCGCGATAATCGAGGCCCAGGCTGGCCACCCCCAGCCGGCTCGACTGCCCGTCGACCGCGGTGCGGCCGTTGCGGTAGATGCCGTTGACCCGCACGCCGATGGCGTTGTCCTTACCGAAGCGGCGGCCGATGTCGAAATGCCCGCCGAACTGGGAATCCGAACCGTAGGTCGCGGTCAGCCGGTTCAGCGGCGTATCAGTGGCGCGCTTGGGCACGATGTTGATCGCACCGCCGACGCCGCCCGACGGCGCCATGCCGCTCAACAGCGCATTGGGGCCCTTCAGCACCTCGACGCGCTCGACCGTCTCGACCGGCACGGTGCCGAAGGGCAGCACGCCGTAGAGGCCGTTGAACGACACGTCCTGGTTCTGGAACAGGAAGCCGCGGATGCTGAAATTGTCGCCGCCGCCGTTGTTGGTGCCGCGGCCGCGGATGTTGACGCGGACCGACGGGTCGTTGGCGATGACGTCGGCAAGCGTGGCGGCCTGCTGGTTCTCCATCAGGTCCGCCGTGTAGGCCGTCATCGCGAACGGCGTATCCATGATGTCGCGGTTGCCCAGGATGCCGAACTGGCCGCCGGTCGCGACCTGGCCGCCGGCATAGGGCGGCGGCAGGTTGTCGATCACGCCGTTCGGGGTGGCCGCCGTCGCCTCGACCGTAACCGGGCTCAGGACCGTCGAGCCGGCCGCGCCGGTGACGGGCGCGCGGGTCAGGGTGACGGTGGCCGGCCCGGTGAAGTCGAAGGTGATGCCGGTGCCGGCCAGCAAGCGCTGCAGCGCGTCGCGCGGCGACAGTGTGCCGCTGACCCCCGGTGAATTCAGGCTCGACAGATCGCCGGTGCGATAGGCGAAGGCGACACCGGCCTCGTCGGCATAACGATCCAGCGCGGCGGGCAGGCCTTGCGCCGGGATCGAGAAATTCCGCACGTCGCCGGCCTGCACGGCCTGCGCCTTGGCCTCGATCACGCTGGCCCCTGCGCCGGCCAGCACCATCAGCGCCGCCATGCCGGCGCCCAAAACCCGATTCCCACCACGCATCGAACAGATCCCCTGAACTATCGGCTTCGCGCGAATGCAAACCATTCGCGTCAGCCCCCGACAGTTAGACCGAGCGAGCGCGGCGGGATCGGTGGTCGTTTCCGCAGATTTTTTCGAAGTTTCGTGTTTTTCCCGTCAGCGCAGAATGACGAGGTAGTCCGTCACGTGAACGACCGACAGGCGATGGGTCGCCGCGAGTGCCGAGATACCGCCGTCGATGTCCTTCAAGGAGATGCGCGCGGTGACCGGCTGGAAGCGCGAAGCGTCGCCCAGCAGCACGATGCGGCCGGGGCGGTAGCGCTCGATCTCGCGCAGCGCCTCGGGCAGCGTGCGGTCGCGGATGGTGATGGCGCCGCGGCGCCAGGCGGTGGCAGCAGTGGGGTCGAGCTTGGCGGCCCGGCCCGGCGCCTCGCCGCGCCGATAGGCCAGTTGCTGCCCGGCCTCGACCAGCGCGCCCTCGCCGATGC
>JAEYTW010000434.1 GCA_023433835.1 Pseudomonadota bacterium
GTCGTGGTGGTCGGCACCTCGACCGGCGGGCCGCCGGCGCTGGAAGCGCTGCTGAGGCCGCTGCCGGCCGATTTCCCCTGGCCGATCGTGGTCGCCCAGCATATGCCCGCAACCTTCACCGGCGCGCTGGCCCGGCGGCTGGACGGGCTGTGCGCGCTGGACGTGCGCGAAGTCATCGAGCCGACCCTGCTGCGTCCCGGCAGCGTGCTGATCGGCCGCGGCGATGCCGACGTCATCCTGTCGCGCCGGACCGCCGGGCTGGTGGCGCTGGCCGCCCCCGCCGAACGTCATTATCCTTGGCACCCCAGCGTCGACCGGCTGGTGAGGAGCGCGATGGAGCATCTGGCGGCGGAGCGGCTGATCGGCATCCTGATGACCGGCATGGGCGACGACGGCGCCGCCGCCATGGCGGCACTGCGGCAGGGCGGCGGCCGCACCATCGCCGAGGCCGAGGACACCGCGGTGGTCTGGGGCATGCCGGGCGAGCTGGCGCGGCAGGGTGGCGCGACCGCCGTGGTGCCGCTGCCCGGGATCGCCGTGCGCCTGCAGGAATTCGTCCCATGCCCCTGATCCGGCGCGACGGCGCCGGCCCGGCCGAGCCCGTCGGTGCCGATCTCGAACACGGCACGCCGGACGAACGCTGGACCGCCGCCCGGCAGCTGGCGGGCAAGCCCGACGCCGCCGCGCGGCTGGGCCGGGCCCTGGCGGTCGAGGCGGATGAACGCGTGCGCGAGGCGATCTTCACCAGCCTGATCCAGATCGGCGGCACCGACGCGGTCGGGGCGGTGCTGCCCCATATCCGGGTCGACGATGCCGGGCTGCGCACCGGCGCGCTGGACACGCTGAAGGCAATGCCGGCGGCAGCGCGCGAACACCTGCCCGGCCTGCTGGCCGAGGCCGATCCGGATGTCCGGATCATGGCCTGCGAACTGGCCCGCGCGGTGCCCGGCCGGCAGACGGCCGCCCTGCTGGCCCGGCTGATCGAGGCCGAGCCCGAGGTCAATGTCTGCGCCGCCGCGGTCGACGTGCTGGCCGAGATCGGCACGGCCGACAGCCTGGCAGCCCTGCAGGCCTGCGCCGCGCGCTTCGCCGACCAGCCGTTCCTGGCCTTTGCGATCAGGATCGCGCTGCGGCGCATCGGCACGCATGAGTGACGCGGAGGCGCGGTCGGCAACGGCGGAAGAGTTCCAGCGCCTGTGCGAATTCCTCTACCGGCGTACCGGCATGGCCTTCACGGTGGCGCGGCGCTATTACGTCGACCGGCGGCTGGCCGACCGGATGGCGGCCACGGGCTGCGACAGCTTCAATGCCTATTTCGCCCGGTTGCGCGCCGACCGCAACGGCGAGGTCGAGCGTTTCATCAACGCGCTGACCGTCAACGAGACCTATTTCTACCGCGAGGACAACCAGCTGCGCTGCCTGTCGCGGGACATGCTGGAGCGGCGCATCGAAGGCCGGCCCGCCGGCCACCCGCTGCGCATCTGGTCCTTGCCCTGCGCCACCGGCGAGGAGCCCTATTCCATCGCCATCTGGCTGCTGGAGAACTGGGGCAAGGTCGACGACTACGATATCGAGATCGTCGGCTCCGATATCGATACCCAGGTGCTGCAGGCCGCGGTCGACGGCATCTACGGCACCCGCGCGCTGATGCGCCTCGACCAGGGCCTGGTGCGGCGCTATTTCGAGCGGCTGGACGACGACCGCTATCGCCTGATCGCCGATCTGCGCGGCTCGGTCAGGTTCACGGCGGTCAACGTCGTCGATGCCGAGATGGTCAGGCCCCATGGCCGGTTCGACGTCGTCTTCTGCCGCAACCTCCTGATCTACTTCGACGACGCCTCGCGCCGCATCGCCGCCGAGAACCTCTATGAAAGCCTGCTGCCCGGCGGGTATATCTGCCTGGGCCACGCCGAATCGATGAGCCGGATATCGCCGCTGTTCGAGATCTGCCGCTTCGACGATGCCATCGTCTATCGACGCCCCGAGAGAGGCCGCCATGGCTGATGCCCCGCGTGTGCTGATTGTCGACGATGCGAGCCTCGTGCGCCTCTACTACCGCGAGGCGCTGGAGGGGGCCGGCTTCGTCGTGGACGAAGCCTTGAACGGGCTGGAAGCGCTCGAGAAGCTCAGCCTCGGCCCGGTCGACCTGCTGATCGTCGACGTCAACATGCCGCGGATGGACGGCTTCACCTTCCTGCGTCTCCTGCGCCGGCAGCCGGGTCCCAACGCGACGATCCCGGCGCTGGTCACCTCGACCGAATCCGCGCCGCAGGACTTCGCCGCCGCGCAGGCCGCCGGCGCCAATTTCTACCTGGTCAAGCCGATCGGGCCGGTGACGCTGGTCGAACACGCCGTGCTGATGTGCGGGGTGCCGGCATGAATGAATTCCTCGAGCAGTTCCTGATCGAGGTTCGCGACCTGGTCGAACAGGCGAGCGACGACCTCCTGGCGCTGGAACAATCGCCCGGCGACCGCGACCGGCTGGACAGTGCCTTTCGCGGTTTCCACACGCTGAAAGGTGCCGCCGCCATCGTCGAGTTCGCGGCGATGGGCCGCGCCGTGCATGCCGCCGAGGATGTGCTGGATGCGGTGCGGCGCGGCGAGCGGGGCGCCACGTCCGAGGTGATCGACCGCAGCCTGGCCTGTCTCGAGGCGATCCGCGGCTGGCTTG
>JAEYTW010000440.1 GCA_023433835.1 Pseudomonadota bacterium
AGGCGGCCCTGGCCGCCGACGGCGGCACCACGCCGGCGGCCGAGGATTTTCGCCGCTATCTGTCGCTGGGACATCCCGCGGCCGAGCAGGCGCAGAGCCTGTTCCTGCCCGACTGGATGGATCAGGCGGCCCTCGACCGCGCCGAGATCTTCATGGCCCGGCATGGGGCGCGCTATGCGTTCGTGCTCCTGTTCCTGTCGCTGCCGATTCTCTACGGCTGGGCGACCGGGGGGGCGCAGACCCTGACGATGACCGGCCAGCTTTCCGACAAGTTCGGGCGGCGGGTATCGGAAACCCTGCGCTTCGTCGTCTCGGTGATCCGCGAAGGGGGGCTCGGGCCCAACGGCGACGGCATCGGCACCACGCTCAAGATCCGGCTGATGCATGCGACCATCCGCTACTACGCCCGCCGCGCGGTCTGCCCCAGCGGCGAGGACTACTGGATCAGGGAATGGGGCGAGCCGGTCAATCAGGAGCAGATGGTCGCGACGATGCTGACCTTTGCGCCGCTGGCCGCCGACGGCATGCGCAAGCTCGGCATCCGCATCACCGACCAGGAGGAGCGCGATCTCCTGGAAATGTGGCGCGTGGTCGGCTGGATCCTTGGCATCCGGTCGGACAACATGCCCCGCACGCCGGAGGAGGGGCGGCTGGTCTGGGCCCGTTGCGTCGAGCGCAATTTCGGCGCGACCGGAGCCGGCCAGCTGCTGGCGGCCCGCCATATCGACTTCATCGCCTCGCTCGGCGGCGACACGATGTTTTCGACCGCCTTCCGCGACATCGATGGCGCGCTGCTGCGCTATCTGATGGGCTCGGATATCGCCGCCGGCATGCTGAACGTGCCCTGGCCGGGTTGGCGCGGGCTGTGGCTGCTGCTGGTCCTCTGGGGTTTCCACGTCACCGAGCGCCTGGTCGATTCATCGCATCTGGTCCGCCGCTGGATGGACCGGCACGGCAACAACCTGCTGATCGCGCTGGAACAGCGCTGGGCAAAGCGCGAGGACGCGCGCCCGTTCGGCATCCCGACGAGGGAAGATGCCGAAGGCGGCATGAAGGAGGCTTGCGCGCTGCGTTAGAAAGTCGAATCAGCCGGCCCGCGTATCGGCTTCCTTGAAACAAGCCTGCGGGCTGGATCTTCCCGGTCCGACGGGGTCCCAGCCGGGATATTGCATATCCGCCCGGGGGTTGTGGGAAGATTTTGATTCGTGACGGAGTGTTGCGCTGCAACACACCGTTACAGAAAGCATCCTTTCCCGCCATTTTTCGGTCATTCCCCGGTCGAAGAGTCCGCTCGTATCGGCATCCGGGGTCAAGCCATATGAAGCGGGTCGTTCTTGTCGCCATCCTCCTGGCCGGCGCAGCCGGTGGTGGAATTCTGGTTCATTACCGCCAGGCCGACGGCCGCGACCGGCCGGCGCCGGCCACGCCGCTGGCGCCCGTTACCGTCGCCGCCGTCCACACCCAGCCCGAGCCGGTCGAACGGGCGACCATCGGCCGGGTGCAGTCCGTTTCCTCCGTCGCCATCAAGGCCCGGCTCGACGGCCAGATCACTTCGGTGCCGGTCAAGGATGGCCAGGACGTCAAGGCCGGCGACGTCTTGTTCACCTTTGACGACCGGGCGCTGAAGGCCGCGGCCCACCAGGCTCAGGCCCAGCTGTCGCGCGACCAGACCCAGGTCGAGGCCGCCCGGCGCGAATCCGAGCGCCAGGGCCAACTGGCGCAGAAGGAATTCGCCTCGCAGCGTGCCGTCGACGTGGCCCGCGCCGGCGCCGAGGCGGCGCAGGCGACCGTCAAGGTCGACCAGGCCATGCTCGAAATGGCCGAAACCCAGCTTTCCTACGCCGTAATCCGCGCCCCGATCGACGGCCGCCTCGGCACCATCGGCTACAAGGTCGGCAGCGTGGTGAAGTCGGGCGATGCCTCGGCCCCGCTGGTGACGCTCAATCAGCTGCGCCCGATCTACGTCGCCTTCGCCCTGCCGCAGCAGGATTTCAGCCCCCTGCGCGCCGCCCAGGGGCGCGGCGCGGTCAAGGTGCTGGCGGCGGTGCCCGGCGACAAGGGGCCGCCGGCGGTGGGCGAACTGGCCTATATCGACAATGCGATCGATGCGACCACGTCGACCGTGCAGGTCAAAGCGGCCTTCGCCAACGACGAGACCCGGCTGTGGCCGGGGCAGTTCGTCAACGTCACCGTCACCCTGGCGGTCGAGGCCGAAGCGATGGTGGTGCCCTCGGTCGCGGTGCAGTCGGGCCAGAACGGCACCTATGTCTTCGTCGTCAAGCCCGACCAGACCGCCTCGATCCGCCCGGTGACGATCGATCGCGTGGTCGGGGCCGACAGCGTGGTGACCAAGGGCCTCGAACTCGGCGAGCAGGTCGTGGTGACCGGCCAGCTGCGCCTCGACGAAGGGGTGAAGGTCGATGTCCGCAAGGGCACGCCGGTGGCGGAGCTGCGCCAATGAAGCTGCCCCAGATCTGCATCGAGCGGCCGGTGATGACCTCGCTGCTGATGCTCGCCTTCGTCGTGCTGGGTATCGTCGGCTATCGCCAGCTTCCGGTGGCGGCGCTGCCGCGCGTCGATTTCCCGACCATCGTGGTGTCGGCCCAGCTGCCCGGCGCCAGCCCCGAATCGATGGCAGCCTCGGTCGCCGCACCGCTGGAGCGGCAGTTCTCGACCATCGCCGGCATCTCGACGATGACCTCGACCTCGGGTCAGGGCACGACCTCGATCACCCTGCAGTTCGACCTCGACCGCAACATCGACTCCGCCGCGCTCGACGTCCAGTCGGCGCTGACCTCGGCGGCGCGCAAGCTGCCGCCCGAGCTGACCACGCCGCCGTCCTTCCGCAAGGTCAACCCGGCGGACCAGCCGGTCCTGTTCCTGGCGCTGTCGTCGAACGCGCAGAAGCTGTCGGTCGTCGACGACTATGCCGAGACCATGATCGCCCAGCGCCTCTCGACCCTGCCGGGCGTCGCCCAGGTCCAGGTCTTCGGCGCCCAGCAATATGCGGTGCGCGTCCAGGTCAATCCCCAGGCATTGGCGGCCGCCGGCATCGCCATGGAGGATGTGCAGTCGGCCCTGGCCGCGGCCGATTCCAACAAGCCGGTCGGCGCGCTGAACGGCACCACCCAGAACATGACGCTGCAGGCCTCCGGCCAGCTCGCCTCGGCCGCGCAGTATCGGCCGCTGATCGTCGCCTATCGCAACGGCAATCCGGTGCGGCTGGGCGATGTCGCAACGATCGTCGACGACGTCGCCAACAATCAGGTGGCCAGCTGGTATGATGGCACGCGCTCGATCCTGCTCGCCATCCAGCGCCAGCCGGACGCCAACACCGTCGCGGTGGTCGATTCGGTCAGGGAACTGATTCCGGAATTCGAGGCCAAGCTGCCGGCCTCGGTCCATCTGGCCGTCGAACTCGACCGCTCGCAATCGATCCGCGATTCGATCGAGGATGTCCAGTTCACCCTGGCCCTGACCATCGCGCTGGTCGTCATGGTGATCTTCGTCTTCCTGCGCAACCTGCCGGCCACCGTGATTCCGACCCTGGCCCTGCCGGTATCGCTGATCGGCACCTGCGCGGCGATGTGGGGCTTCGGCTATTCGATCGACAATATGTCGCTGCTGGCCCTGACCCTGTCGGTCGGCTTCGTCGTCGACGACGCGATCGTGATGCTGGAAAACATCGTCGCCCATATCGAGCGCGGCATGCAGCCTTACGAGGCTGCCCTGAAAGGCTCGCGCGAGATCGGCTTCACCATCCTGTCGATCACCTTCTCGCTGATCGCGGTGTTCATCCCGGTGCTGTTCATGGGCGGCATCGTCGGCCGGCTGTTCCGTGAATTCGCCGTCACCATCAGCCTGTCGATCCTGATTTCCGGTATCGTCTCGCTGACCCTGACGCCGATGCTGTGCAGCCGCTTCCTGAAGCCGATCGATCATCACGCCAGGCCGGGCCGGCTGTTCCGCTGGTCGGAAGCCGCCTTCGACGCGGTGCTGCGCGGTTACGATCGTACGCTGACGGTGGTGCTGCGCCATCGCCGCACCACGCTTGCCGTCACCCTGCTGACGCTGGTCGCCACCGGCTGGCTCTACGTCATCGTGCCGAAGGGCTTCTTCCCGATCGAGGATACCGGCCAGATCTCGGCCATCACCGAGGGCGCGCAGGACGTCTCCTTCGAGGCGATGTCGAAGGCGACCGAGAAGGTCGCCGCGATCATCAAGGCCGATCCGGCTGTCGACCAGGTCAACGCGACGGTCGGCGCGGTCGGTGCGTCGGCAACCCTCAATACCGGCCGCCTGTTCATCGGGCTCAAACCGCTGGAGCAGCGCAAGGAGCCGATCGGCCGGGTCATCAGCCGGCTGAAGAACAAGGTCGAGGGCAATCCGGCGCTCAAGGTCTACCTGCAGCCCGTGCAGAACATCTCGGTCGGCGGCCGCCAGTCGAAGAGCCTCTATCAGTACACCGTCCAGGCCATCGACATGGACGAGTTGCGCGACGCCGCCACCAGGCTCGAAGACCGGATGCAGGCGATGCCGGGCCTGCGCGACGTGACGTCGGACCTGCAGATCAAGAGCCCGCAGGCGATGGTCGAGATCGACCGCGACCGTGCGGCGGCGCTCGGCGTCACCGCCGATGCGATCCGCACCGCGCTCTATTCGGCCTTCGGGTCGCGCCAGGTAGCGACGATCTACACGCCGACCAACGATTATCAGGTGATCCTGGAGGTCGATCCGCGCTACAGCCGCGATCTCTCGGCGCTCTCGACCCTCTATGTCCATTCGGCCGGGGGCGGCGTCGTGCCGCTCGACGCGGTGGCGACGCTGCGCCGCTTTGCCGGCCCGCTGTCGATCAGCCACCAGTCCGAACTGCCGTCCGTGACCATCTCGTTCAACCTCGCGCCGGGCGTGGCGCTGGGCGATGCAACGCTGCAGATCGAGGCGGCGCGCGCCGATCTTGCCCTGCCGGCCTCGGTCATCACCTCGTTCTCGGGCACTGCGCAGGTGTTCCAGGATTCGTTGCGCGGGCAGGGGGCGCTGATCGCCGCGGCGATCTTCGTGATCTATGTGGTGCTGGGCATCCTGTATGAGAGCTACATCCATCCGGTGACGATCCTGTCGGGCCTGCCGTCGGCGGGGGTCGGCGCGCTTCTGGTGCTGCTTGCCTTCAAGACCGAGCTGACCGTGATCGCGCTGATCGGCATCGTCATGCTGATCGGCCTGGTGAAGAAGAATGCGATCATGATGATCGACTATGCGATCGCCCGGCGGCTCGAAGGCGACGTGACCGCCGCCCAGGCGATCCATGAAGCCTGCCTGCGCCGCTTCCGCCCGATCATGATGACGACGATGGCGGCGATCATGGGCGCGCTGCCGATCGCCCTCGGGCTCGGCGCCGGCGCGGAACTGCGCCGCCCGTTGGGCCTTGTCGTGGTCGGGGGCCTCGTCGTCTCGCAGTTGCTGACGCTCTACATCACCCCGGTGATCTACCTCTACCTCGAAGGACTGCGCGGTAAGAGGGGCGAGGCCGAGCCGGCCAAGGCGAACGACGTTCCTGGCCCCGCCGCGGTGGCGCCCGCGGAATAAATTGCCAATGGAAGGTATCTTGGTGTGCTTGCCAATCGGTGCGGCGCGTCCTATATCGGGATCGCGGGGACGGCCCCGCATTTCCCCGATATCGCAGGGACGACCCTGCCACTGACGGAGCAACGCCGATGGCATGGGTCATCCTGGTGCTGGCCGGTCTGTTCGAGATCGGCTGGGCGGTCGGACTGAAATACACCGAAGGCTTCACGCGGCTGTGGCCGACGGTCGGCACCGTGGCCTCGATGCTGATCAGCCTGGGCCTGCTGGGCCTCGCCCTGAAATCGCTGCCGCTCGGCACCGCCTATGCGGTGTGGACCGGTGTCGGCACGGTCGGCACGGCCGTGCTGGGCATCATCCTGCTGGGGGAATCGGCCGCGGTGATGCGGCTGGTCTGCATCGGCCTGATCGTGGCCGGGATCGTCGGGCTCAAGCTGGTATCCTCGGCCTGAGCCCGCGGGCCTATCGCAGGAAGAACTGGATCGGGACGACGACCTCGAGCCGCTCGCCCGGAATCTCGTCGGGCAGGCCGGGCAGCGGCTGCGCCCGCTCCATCAGCTGCAGCACTTCGTTGTCGAGCGATTCGAAGCCCGACGACCGTTCGATCCGCATGCCGGTCACCGCGCCGGCGCGATCGAGCGTGAAGCGCAGCATGACCACGCCCTGATGCCGCATCGACAGCGCAGCGCGCGGATAGCGCTTGTGCTTCGACAGATGCGCGAGGAGCTTACCGAAATAATTCTCCTTCGCCGCCGAGTTGGCCGGCATCGGCGGGGCCGCGGCAGGCGCGGGCGGCGTCGGTGCCGGCG
>JAEYTW010000430.1 GCA_023433835.1 Pseudomonadota bacterium
CGGCACGGCCAGGCCATGGCGGGCCGTCGCCTCGACGATGGCGGCAAGGTCCTGCAGCGTGGCGCCGGCCCCGCCGTCGGCCTCGGCGACCAGCACGCCCTGCCAGCCGAGTTCCAGCATCTGCCGCCAGGCCGGGCCGGGCCCGGCCGCCAGGCGCAGCGCCGTGTCGTACATGTCGCCGGGGAACATGGGGGTCGCGCGGAAGGACATGCTCAGGCTCCGAACAGATCGCGGGCGATGACGTTCTTCTGCACCTCGCTGGTCCCGCCCGCGATGGTGCGCGAGCGGTAGAACAGATAGGTATGCAGCAACTGGCGCTCGATATCGAAATCGTCGGCGCCGTTGGGCGAAGGCGGCTGCGGCAGCAGCCGGGGGGCATAACCCGGCGCGACCAGATCGTAGGCGAGGCCCGCGATCTGCTGCGACAGCTCGGTGCAGTGCAGCTTGAGCGCCGACGACTTCGACGAACGCAGCGTGCCGTTCATCTCCTCCTGGATCGCGCTGAGCAGCATCTCGCGCGCGCCCATGGCCGAGGCCTCGGCCAGGAACAGCCGCTCGAGCGCCGCATGCAGGCTGGGCGTCGGCCCGGCCTCGCGGGTGCGCCGGTGGATCAGCGCCTCGACCTGCTGCAGCTGGCGCAGCAGGCGGGGCACCATCGCCGGCGACAGCCGCTCGCGATCCAGCAGGAACTTGGCGCAGTTCCAGCCGCCGCCTTCCTCGCCCAGCCGGTTGGCGACCGGCACCCGGACGTCGTCGAGGAAGACTTCGTTGACATGGTGCCACTGGTCGATCGTATGGATCGGGCGGATGCGGATGCCGGGCAGATCGAGCGGCACCAGCAGCAGCGTGATGCCGGCCTGCTTGCGGCCTTCGGTCGACGTGCGCACCAGCGTGTACATCATGTCGGCTTCGTGGGCATGCGACGTCCAGATCTTCTGACCGGAAACGACGTAGTCGTCGCCGTCGCGCCGCGCCGCCGTTTTCAGCGAGGCGAGGTCCGAGCCGGCGCCCGGCTCGGAATAGCCCTGGCACCACCATTCCGTGCCGTCGACGATGCGCGGCAGGTAGCGCGCCTTCTGCTCGGCCGTGCCGAAATGCATGATCACCGGGCCGATATGGCCGAGGCCGTGATGGTAGAGCGGCGGGCAGTCGAGCTCGGCGCCGACCTCCTCGAACAGATAGCGCTGCCGCAGGTCCCAGCCGGTGCCGCCGTGCTCGACCGGCCAGTTCGGCGCCGACCAGCCGCGCCGGAACAGGATCTGCTGCCAGGCGGCGTATTCCCGGCGGCCGATCTTCTGGTTGCTGCACACGATCTCGCGCAAGTCCGCCGGGCAGTTCGCCTCGATGAACTCGACCAGGTCGCGGCGGAAGGCGGCGTAGTCGACCGCTTCGCTCTGCTGCATCCGCGCTCTCCCCTTCTGACTTCAATCTACCGTGCGGCCGGTAGATTTTTTGGCGGTGACTGGCCGCGGAGAGAGGCATCCCGCCGCGGCGTCGGTTTTACGGCCTAACCGGCCTAGCGGGCACGCATCCCGCCGAGGATGATGTCGACGAACTGTTCGGCCACCATCGGCGCCGACAGCTTGCCGCGCGGGTTGTGCCAGCGGCTCATGCTGTTGATGCTGGACAGCAGGACGCGCCCGGCCATGGCCGGGTCGACGTCGCGGAACTGCCCCGCCTTGACGCCGTCGCGGATGAACCCGCGCAGCATGGTTTCGTATTCGTCGCGCAAGGCCAGCGCCCTGGTCCTCGCCGGCGATTCCTCATGGGTGCGGAAGGCGTTCGACGAGGCGATCCAGCCTTCGCGGTTCTGCTGGTAGCAGTCGGCCGTCGTCACCATGAAGGCACGCACCTTGTCTTCCGGCGTCGCCGCCTGCTCGCAGGCTTCCTTCACCGTGGTGACCAGCGCCTGCAGCGATTCCAGGACGATCTTGGTGAACAGCGCTTCCTTGTTGGGGAAGTGGTAGTACAACGCCGCCTTGGTTATCTGCGCCTCTTCCGCGATGTCGCGCAGCGAGGTGCCGCCGAAGCCGCGTTCCGAAAACAGGCGGCAGGCAATCTCCAGCAACTGCAACTGCCGGTCGTCGCCGCGGCTGGTCGCTGCCGATGTCTGATGCTGGATCTTGCGCACTGTCTTTCGCGCGGTGCTGGTCGCCATCTGGGTTCTACCTGCCTGCTTTCCGGAAGTGTCGCCCGGGAACTCCGATAAGCCCCGGGGACGCCAAAACCGGCACAGGCTAGCGGAATTTGCGCTCAGCGGCCCACGAAAACCGGCTTACGCTTTTCGAGGAAGGCGCGCTGCGCCTCCCGCGTGTCCTCGGTCTTGGACAGGGCGACGGTGTTGCCCTGTTCGTAGCGGTAGGAATCGCGCGCCGGCATGACCTCGACCATCCGGGCCGCTTCCTTGGCCAGGCGCAGGGCGACCGGGCTCTTCGACGCGATCTCGCGGGCAAGCTCCCGGCAATAGGGCATCAGTTCGTCGGCCGGCAGGCAGGCCTCGACCAGGCCGAGGCGGTAGAGTTCCTGCCCGGTCACCTTCATGCCGGTATAGAACATCCGGCGGGCGCGCGAGCGGCTGAAGAACTGCTGCAGGAAGGTCATGCCGCCGGCGAGGCCGACATTGATCTCGGGCATCGAGACATAGGCCTCTTCCGAGGCGACCCAGATGTCGGCGGCCATGACCAGGCCGAAGCCCGCGCCCATCGCCGCGCCGTTGATGGCGGCGATGATCGGCTTGCTGCATTCGACGACGGCATAGAAGCTTTCGCGGACCAGGCGGTTGTGGCGGCCATAGGCGCCCGGGGTCTCGGCGAGATTGGGCCGCTCGCGGATGTCGGCGCCGGCCGAGAAGATCTTGCCCGATCCGGTCAGGATGATAGCCAGCACGTCGTCGCGGTCCGACAGGATGTCGAACAGCTCGGTGAGCTCGGCGCGCAGCTCCGCGTTCTGCGCGTTCACCGGCGGCCGGTTCAGCGTGACGGTCGCGACGCGGTCTTCGATCTCGACCAGCAGGGTCTTGTATTCCATCTCGTTTCCTCCGCCATTCCTGGTTTGTTGATTTATTTACCTGCCGGCCGGTTAGTTGTCAAGCCAGCCGCCAGGCGCTGCATCGTCGCGATCAGCGCCGCCTGCTGCGGCCGGATCCGTTCCAGCGCGCCGCCGATGCCGAAGGCGACCGGGCGCCCCTGCGCCGTCACCGGCAGCAGCAGGCAGGCCGTGGCGCCGCCCACGATCGGGATGTTCTCGGCATAGGCCCAACCCTGCCGCCGGGCTTCGCGCACGCGCTCCATCATCACGGCCGGCGGCTGGCGGTCCTGCGGATCGGGGGTGGCGATATTGGCGCGGCGGATCAGCCGCTCGACTTCGCGGTCGCCGTGCGTCGCCATCAGCATCCAGCCCATCGCCGTCCGGGTCAGCGGGCGCATGCCGCCCTCCTCGGTGACGAAGCGCAACGGGTGGGTCGACTGGATCACGCGGATATACTGCATGTGCACGTCGTTCTGCAGCGCGATCGACACGGCCTCGCCGGTGGCGCTGTGCAGGTCGCGCATGATCTCGAACACCTCGCCCTGGCCGAACAGCGCATGGCTGATCCAGTCGCCCAGTGCCGCCACGCGCATCGTCGGGAAATACTGGCGCGTGGCCCGGTCGTAGCTGAGATAGCCGAGCTGGGTCAGGTTCTTCAGCAGCACGGTGCCGCTGGATTGCGGATAATCCAGCGCGGCGCAGATTTCCTTCAGGGTCGACGGCCCCTGGCGCAACCGGAAATGGTCGAGCACCTCCAGCACGCGCACGGCCGACTTGACGGGAGAAACGCTCATGCCGCCTTCCGGGTTGTGGGCGGGCACCAATATCGATGCGCCGCCCCCGCGGTCAAGGGCCGCCCGGTCAGGCGGCGGCCTGCTTGCCCGCCTGGCCGAAGCTGAAGCCGCGATAGCCGTCGGCCGCGGCGGCGGCGCAGTATTCGACATATCTGGGGAAGCCGCCGGTGAACAGGGTCAGGCCGAGCGGCTTGTCCTGGACGTTGGCGCCGACATACCAGGTCTTGGCCTTGGACAGCAGGGTGCGTCGGGCCAGCGTGGTCACGATCTCCATCCACCCGTCCTCGGCCTGCGCCGTCGGCTCGACCGTCGACAGGCCGGTTGCCGCCATATGCGCGATCAGCGCGGCGATCCACTCGACGTCATGCTCGCTGATCCTGATGATGTTGGCCAGCGCGGCCGGCCCGTTCGGGCTGGTAGTCATGAACAGGTTGGGAAAACCTTCCATCATCAGGCCGAGATAGGAACGCGCGCCGTCCTTCCACTTGTCGTTGACCCGCAGGCCACCGCGGCCGACGACGTCGAAGGCCAGCAGCGCGCCGGTCAGGCCGTCATAGCCGGTGGCCAGGATCAGCATGTCGAATTCGACTTCGCCCGACCTGGTCCGCACGCCGCGCTCGGTGATTTCCTGGATCTCGTCGGTCTGGCAGTCGACCAGATGGACATGGGGCAGGTTGTAGGTTTCGTAATAGCTGGAATCGAGGCAGGGGCGGCGGGCGAAGATCGGATAGCCGCGCGGCTTCAGGCGCTCGGCCACCGCCGGATCCCTGACCACGTCGTCGATCTTGGAGCGGACGAAGTCGGCCACCTGCTCGTTGGCTTCCTCGTTGAACAGAAGGTCGGAGAAGGTGCCGAGGACGCAGAGCCCGCCCTGCTTCCAGGCATCTTCGAGCAGGGCGCGCCGCTGGGCGGGCGAGACGCTGAAATAGGCCCGCGTGCTGGCCGGGCGCACGCCGCCGGCCGGGCTGTTGCGGGCGGCCTGGCGCAGCCCGGCATAGTGGCGCTTGACCTCGGCCACGTAGTCGGGCTCCAGCGGGCGGTTGCGCATCGGCATGGTGAAGCTCGGCGTGCGCTGGAACACGTAGAGTTCGCCGGCCTGCGGCCCGACCTCCTGCACGATCTGGATGCCGGTCGACCCGGTGCCGATGATGCCGACGCGCTTGCCGGCAAAATCGACCGGCCGGTGCGGCCATTTCGCGGCGCGATAGACTTCGCCGCGGAACCGGTCGAGCCCCGGGATCTCGGGATCCTTCGGCACCGACAGCGGGCCCGTGGCCATCACGCAATAGGTCGCCTCGACCACGTCGCCGCGGTCGGTGGTGACCCGCCACAGCGCCCGCGCCTCGTCCCACACCGCCGAGGTGACCCGCGTGTCGAACTTGAAATGCCGCCGCAGGTCCAGCCGGTCGGCGACGAAATTGAAATAGGCCAACAGTTCCGGCTGGGCGGCGAATTCCTCCGACCAGGTCCATTCCTGCTCGATGACCGGCGAAAAGGCGAAGCTGTAGTCGATGCTGGGCAGGTCGACCCGGGCGCCGGGATAGCGGTTCCAGTACCAGACGCCGCCGACGCCGCCGCCGGCCTCGAAGCCCTGCACGCTGAGCCCCATTTCGCGGAACTTGTACATCGCGACCATGCCGCCGCAGCCGGCGCCGACCACGACGACGTCGAGGCGGTTGGGCGTGGGAGCGATATGGGTGTCTGCCGGATGTGTGTTCATGTTACCTGCGGGCCGGCGCCTTGCGGCGCGCAAGCCCTTACCTCCCTTGCTGGGTGGGCATTTTTACGGAGCCCGGCGGCGTGACGCCCGCGAACTCCCTCCCTAATCGCGCCCGCCCGATCGTCGAGCGGCGCCGGGGAATGATGCCTACCGACCGGCAGGTAAGCAATTATTCTTCATATGTGCGGATCAATATCACATATGTATATTTTGGAAACATGGAGCGCATGGCCCGCCGGCGGCGGGCCATGGTCGACGCGATCAGTATTCCAGCGCGGGATCGACGACGTTCAGCAGGTCCTGGCCGGCCAGCAGCCGGGCCGCATTCTCCATCACCAGGTCCAGCGTGATCGGGATATAGGCGTCGGCATCGTCGGACGAGCAATGCGGCGTGATGAACAGGTTGCGCACGGTCCACAGCGGCGACGACGACGGCAGCGGCTCGGGGTCGAACACGTCGAGGATGGCGCCCGACAGATGGCCTGAGTCGAGCGCGCGGGTCAGCGCGGCATAGTCGCAGACCTTGGCGCGGCCGAAATTGAGGAACCCCGCGCCCTTCTTCATCAGGCCGAATTCGCGCTCGCCGATCATGCCCTCGGTCTCGCGGGTCACCGGGGTCGTCACCAGCACGAAATCGGCCTGGGGCAGCAGCGCGTGCAGCCGGTCGGGCCCATGCATCTCGTCGAAGGCCGGATGGGCCTGGGCGGTACGGCGGATGCCGACGGTGCGCATGCCGAGCTTGCGGAGTTCGCCCGCCCCGGCCGAGCCGAGTTCGCCGGCCCCGACGATCAGCACGGTCTTGCCCTTCACGCTGGTCGAGAACAGCGCGTTCCACGCGTTCTCGCGCTGCGCGGTGGCGAGCGCGGGGATGTAGTTGTTCAGCATCAGCACGGCCAGCAGCATGTATTCGCCGGCCTTCTGCTTGTGCACGCCGCGATTGTTGGTGATGGCGATCCGGCCGGGGATCCAGTCCATCGGCCGCAGATGTTCGACGCCGGCGCCGATCAGGTGGATATTCCTGAGCTTGGGGGCGCCCTCGCGGATGACATCCTTGGGCATGCGGAAGCCGACCAGCATGTCGGCGGTGGCGAGCGGCCCGGCGATGTCCTCCAGGTTCCAGGTGGACGTCACCTTCAGCTTGCCGGCGATGTCGGGACGGCGCGCGATCGCGTCGGCGACCAGGGTTTCGGTCATGTGGAAGACCGGATCGGCTTCGCGGCGGCTGTCGAAATGAATATGCAGCATGGTTTCCTCAGGACGCAGGGTAGATGCGGATGTAGTCGGGGTGCCAGGCCAGCCGGATCGGGCTGCCGGGAGTCTGGTGCGGCTGGCCGCCGCCGGTGGCGAGGCGTGCCTTGACCTGCAGGCCGGGCGCGATCTCGACCACCAGCAGCCGCGTGCCGCCGGCATAGAGCGATTCGCGCACGATGCCGTCGAGGCCCGGCGCCCCGGCCCCGGCCAGGGCGAAGCGTTCGGGGCGGATGGCGACCTGCACGGCGGTATCGGCCGCGAGCCGCGCCCCCGGGACGGCCAGCCGCTGACCGCCCGCGATCTCGACGATGCCGGCATCGACGGCCCGGCCGGGGATCAGATTGGTCTGGCCGATGAAATCCGCGACGAAGGCATTGACCGGCCGGTCGTAGAGGTCTTCCGCGCTGCCGATCTGTTCGATGCGGCCGGCCCGCATTACCGCGATGCGGTCGGCCATCATCACCGCCTCCTCCTGGTCGTGGGTGACGTAGATGATGGTCACGCCTAAGCGCCGCTGGAATTCCTTGATTTCGAACTGCATGTCCTCGCGCAGGCGGCGGTCGAGCGCGCCGAGCGGTTCGTCCATCAGCAGTACGGTGGGGCGGAACACGGTGGCGCGCGCGATGGCCACCCGCTGCTGCTGGCCGCCCGACAAGGCCGCCGGCAGCTTGTCGCCATGGCCGTCGAGGCGGACCAGGCGGATCGCCGCCTCGACCCGTTCGGCGATCTCCGCCCGGCCGAGCCCGCGGCGGCGCAGCGGAAAGGCGATGTTGTCGCGCACGCTCATATGCGGGAACAGCGCGTAGTTCTGGAAGACGATGCCGATGTCGCGCCGATTGGGTGCGAGATCGGTGACCTCGCGGCCGGCGATGAAGATCTCGCCGTATTCCGGCGTCTCGAAGCCGGCGATCGACATCAGCACGGTGGTCTTGCCCGAGCCCGAGGGGCCGAGCAGCGCGAGGAATTCGCCCGGCCGCGCCGCGAGCGACACGTCGTCGACGGCGCGGAAGGCGCCGTAGGTCTTGGTCAGGCCCGCGACGCGGACTTCCGCGCCGGTGCCGGGGGTGAGGATTTCGGACGGCACTGCAGAACTCCCGGATGGCGGCACCCCCTGGAGGGGGGCGCCGCATTGCGGCTGGTTACTGGGCGAGCCAGCTGTTCCAGCGTTCCAGGATGTCGTCGTGATGCTTGCCGAGCCAGTCGGCCAGCTCATAGTCGAGCATCACGGTCTTCGACAGGTTGTCGCCGTAGAGCGCGCTGTTGGGCCGCGCGCCCGCCGGCAGGAAATTGACCGAATTCTTGTTGATGGTGTCGTAGAAGATTTCCTGGGTGAAGGCGGCATGCGCCTCGGGCCGGGTGAAGAAGAAATCGAGGAAGGCCTTGGCCTCCTCCGGATGCGGCGCGTTCTTCAAGACCGTCCAGCGGCCGGGCGCCATCACCGCCTGGTTCCAGGTGGAATGGATCGGGGCGCCCATCGATTCGGCGCGCAAGGCGCGGCCCGAATACATCATGCTGAGCTCGACCACGCCGTCGCGCACCGACTGGGTGCTCTGGTCGCCGGTCTTCCACCACACCGTGACATGCGGCTTGATCTGGTCGAGCTTCTTGAAGGCGCGGTCGAGGTCGAGCGGCGCCTTGATCTGCGCGGCCGGCACGCCGTCGGCCATCAGCGCCGCGGCGATCACCACCCAGGGCGCACCGTGATCGGGCAGCGAGCGGGTGCCGGGGAATTTCTTCACGTCCCAGAAATCGGCCCAGTTCGCCGGCTGCGGCCCGCCGGCCGGGAACTTCTTGGTGTTGAAGACCAGGACGTTGCCGTCGAGCTGTTTCAGCACGCTGTAGCTGTCGCAGGCCATCGGAATGCCGTCGGAGGCGGCGTGGCTCAGCGTCTTGCAATCCAGCGGCGCGAAGAACTGGTTGAAGGCCGCGATCTGGTCGAGATTGGCGGCGACGATGTCCCACTCGACCTTTCCGGCCTCGCTCATCGCCTTGACCTTGGTCAGCATCTCGGCATCGGCGGCCGGCACGAAGCGTACCGTGATGCCGGTCTGCTTGGTGAACTCGTCGAAGAAATGGGTCTTGAACGCGGTGGCGAGCGCGCCGCCCGAAGCGACCAGCACCACCTCCTTCTTGGCCTGCGCCTGGGCGGCAGCAAGCGGGGCGAGGGCGGCGGCGGCCGCGAAAACGATTGCAGCGCTTTTCCTGAAAAGTTGGCCGAGACGTATGTTCATGGGTGAGCCTCTGTCGGAAGGTTATGGGGCGGCGGTTGGGCGCGACGTTCTATGGCGCAGCGGTGCCGCGTCGCTTTTGCAGAAAGGCAAGCAGGGTTACGACGGCGAAGGACAACACGGTCAGCATGGTGGCCACCGCCGCGATGATGGGTGAAAGTTCCCATTCCATGCCCTCGAACATCTTCTTGGGCAGCGGCTTGGTGCCGGCGGTGGCGACGAAATAGGAGACGGTCGCCTCGTCGAACGAGGTGATGAAGGCGAACAGCGCGCCGATCAGGATGCCGGGCAGCGCCAGGCGTAGCGTAACCAGGAAAATGGAAGTGCCCAGGCGGGCCCCGAGGCTGAGCGAGACCAGCTCCAGCCTGGGATCGATCTTCTCCAGGCTGGCCATCACCGCGAAGATCACCAGGGGCAGCGCCAGCACGGTATGGGCCATGACGAAACCGACCGTGGTGCCGACCAGGCCGACGCGCGAGAAGAACAGGTAGAACGCGACGGCCGTGATGATCGCCGGCGCGATCATCGGTGCCGCGATGATGCCCTGCACGAAACCCTTGCCCGACAGGCCGCTGCGCACCAGCGCCAGCGCCGCGGCGGTGCCGACCACCGTGGCGCAGATCATCGTCAGCCCGGCGATCCTGAGGCTGAGCCAGGTGGCGGCCAGCCATTCGGCATCGGCGAAATAGGCGCGGTACCAGCGCAGCGAATAGCTCGCCGGCGGGAATTCCAGGTATTCGCCGGCGCCGAACGACATCGGGACGACCAGGAGGATCGGCAGCACCAGGAAGGCCAGCACCAGGATGCCGAAGCCGTTGAGCAGCAGCGCGGGCCAGCGGGTCTTGCGTCGCCTCATCTCGACACCCCCCGGCCCTGGTTGCGGCGCGAGGCGCTGATCGCCCGGTTGAACGCGAGGATGATGACGAGCGTGGCGGCGAGCAGCGTCGCCCCCAGCGCGCCGCCGAACGACCAGTTCAGCACCGACGAGATCTGCTGGTTGATCAGGGTCGAGATCATCAGCGTGCGCGGCCCGCCGAGCAGCGCGGGGGTGACGAAGAACCCGATCGACAGCACGAAGGTCATGACGCAGCCGGCGACGACCCCGACACGGGCCAGCGGCAGGATGACGGTGAAGAATTCGGTGGCCGCGCCGGCCCCCAGGCTCTGGGCCGCGCGGCTCAGGTTCGGGGGGATGTTGTGCAGCGCCGAATAGATCGGCAGCACCATGTAGGGCAGCAGCACGTGGACCATCGCGGTGATCACGGCCCCCTCGGTATAGAGCAGGGTCAGCGGCGCGTTCGTCACCCCGAGCGCCATCAGCGCCTTGTTGATGAGCCCCGTGGGCTGGAACAGCACGACCCAGGCATAGCTGCGCACCAGGATCGAGGTCCACAGCGGCAGCAGGATGCAGGCGATGACGAGGTTGAAGGCGAGCCCGCGCAGCCGCGTCATCCAGAAGGCCAGCGGGAAACCGACCGCGAGGCAGATCAGCGTGGTCAGCCCGCCGACGCGCAAGGTGCGGAGCAGCGTGTTGACGTAGAGCGGCCGGTCGACGATGCGGCCGAAATTGTCGAGCGAGAAGGCGCCCTTGACGAACAGGCTTTCGCCCAGCAGCAGGCCGATCGGATAGGCGAAGGACCCGAGGAACAGGGCCACGACCGGCGCCAGCAGCAACAGCAGCAGCCAAGGCCCGAACAGCGGGCGCGCCCTGCGGGCCTTCGCCCCGCTCACCTTTGCTGCCCCGGACAATCGTTCACGTGTCGAATGCCTTTGCTAAAAAATTAGGCATGCCCATGTTCTAGGCAAACTTTCTCTCGACGGCGGACTTGAATGCAAGTGACAATCCCTCGCGCCAAATGTGAGAAAAACTAACGGAGTGTCCCGCTGCCGCCGCGCCTCCCGCCGCTGAACCCCCTGCGCGCCTTCGAGGCGACGGCCCGCCACATGTCGGTGACCCGCGCCGCCGAGGAGCTGAACGTGACCCACAGCGCGGTCAGCCATCAGATCCGCACGCTGGAAGACTCGCTCGCCGTCAAGCTGTTCAAGCGCAGCGCCGGACGCATGGTGCTGTCAGCCGAGGGGGCCGCCCTCCTCCCCGCCGTGTCGGGCGCCTTCGAGCGCATCGCCCAGGCGGCATCCGACCTGTCGCGCTCGGCCGAGGGCGGGCGTATCACCGTGCAATGCGTGGCAGGCCTGCTTTCGCTCTGGCTGTTGCCGGTGATCTCGACTTTCTGCCAGCTCTATCCCCAGGCCAGCCTGAAGCTGATGCCGGGCAACGACGTCGCCGCCTTGCGCAACCCCGAGGTCGACATCTGCATCTGCTACGGCGACGGCCACTGGCCCGACTATCAGGCCGAGCTGCTCTCGCCGGTGCGGCTGTTTCCGGTCTGCCACCCGTCGCTCCTGCGCGGCCCGGCCCTGCGCGCGCCGCGCGACGTATTCAACCACACGCTGCTGCATGCCGATGGCGGCCGCGAATGGGACAACTGGCTCTCGGCCAACGGCCTCAAGATGCAGCCCACCACCCGCCAGCATTTCCTGGCCGACGCCCGCCTGGCGCTCGAGGCCGCCTCCTTCGGCAACGGCATCGCATTGGGCGACACCGTCACCAGCCGCCGCTCGGTCGCGTCAGGCCTGATGATCGCGCCGTTCGACCTGGAGGTGCCGGCGGCGTTTTCGTTCTACGTACTCAGACGGAAGGAGAGCAGCTCGGCGATCGTCGATGCGTTCGGGGCGTGGCTGTTCGGGCAGATCAGGGCATAAGCGTCGTGGCTTGAACATGTAAGGAAAATTCCTTACATTCTCGCGGCCTAATCGAGGAGAACGATCATGGCCATGATCGAGGAGACAAGCACCATTACCGCCAAGGGACAGACGACGATCCCCAAGGCGGTGCGCCGCGCCCTCGGCGTCGACTATGGCGGGACGATCGCCTTCCGCGTCGATGAGCGCGGCGTCTCGGTGCGCCGGGCAGATGTCGAGCATGAAGATCCCATCCTCGACAACTTCCTGGCATTCCTGGCCAAGGACATCGAACAGCGGCCCGAGGCGATCAAGCCGCTTCCCGCGACGCTGGCCGGGCGGCTGGCCCGCGCCACCGAGGGCGTCGAGGTCGAGGTCGACCTCGATGCCCCGATCGACGGTGACGTCGACCTCTGACGATGATCGTCAACGGCTGGACGATCTATGCCCATCCGCTGTTTCTGGAGCAGCTGGAAAAGCTGGCATCCACGGTCGAAAGCCTTCAGCAGCGTGATCCCGGCGCATGGCGATCATCGCCCCATGCCAAGGTGCTGGCGGCGCTGCGCAAGCTCGTGTTCGAGACCGTGCCCCAGGACCCCGCCCGCCCCGAATACCGGCAGGGCACGACATTGGGAGACGCCGGCAAGCACTGGTTCCGGGCCAAATTCGGCAACGGCCGCTTCCGCCTGTTCTTTCGTTACAGCAGCAAGGCCAGGATCATCGTTTTCGCCTGGGTGAACGACCAGGACACGTTGCGCACCTACGGCTCGAAGACGGATGCCTACGCCGTATTTCGCAAGATGATCGACAGCGGAAATCCGCCTGACGATTGGCAGGCGCTGCTCGACGCCGCCGAGAAGACCGCCGTGCGGCTGCAGACGGCAGCGGCGGCAAAGCCCTGAGATCCGATAGCCGGTCTATATCGCCGGTATCCAATCCGAGATCCGAGAGAAATGGCGTCCCCGGAGAGATTCGAACTCCCGACCCGCTGCTTAGGACGCAGCCGCTCTATCCAGCTGAGCTACGGAGACAACCAGGCCGCTTCATAGCATAATCGCCCGCGAGAGTGCAAAAGGGTGATTGGCGGCATGAGCAGGATCAGCGCGAACGGGATCGAGATCGAGGTCGAGACGGCGGGGCCGGAGGGCGGCGCGCCGGTGCTGCTGATCATGGGTCTCGGGGCGCAGCTGACCCTGTGGCCTGACGAGTTCGTGCGCCGGCTGGCCGATTCCGGCCATCGCGTCATCCGCTTCGACAACCGCGACGTCGGCCTCTCCACCAAATTCGGCCATGCCGGCCTGCCCGATTTCGGGGCGCTGATGGCCGCGGCCCGCGGCGGCGCGGCCTACCGGGTGCCCTATCTGCTGGACGATCTCGCGGCCGACGCGGTCGGCGTGCTCGATACCCTGGGGATTGGGCAGGCCCATATCGTCGGGCTGTCGATGGGCGGCATGATCGCCCAGATCGTCGCCGCGCGGTATGCCGAGCGCAGCCGCAGCCTGACCGCGATGATGACCTCAACGGGGCGCGCCGGCCTGCCGGAAGGTTCGCCGGAAGCCCGCGCCGCACTGCTGGCCGTGCCGTCGGGCAACGACCGGGCCAGCTTGATCGCCCACGGCAAGATGGTGCGCCGCGCGCTGCAGAGCCCGGCCTATCCGATGGCGGAGGCGGCGCTGGAAGCCTTCATCGCCACCCAGATCGACCGCAGCTTCTATCCCGAAGGCGCCGCCCGCCAGTACGCGGCGATCATCGCTTCGGGCGATCGCGTCGGGCTGCTGCCCCAGGTCAAGGCCCCCACCCTGGTGCTGCACGGCGAGGCCGACCCGATCCTGCCGCTGGCCCACGGCCAGGATATCGCCAGCCTGGTGCCCGGCGCGCGCCTGCGCAGCTATCCCGGCTGGGGGCACGACATGCCCGAGGCGCTGCTGCCCGAACTGTCGGGCCAGCTGGTCGATCATTTCGGCCGCGCTTGACGCTTTTGGCTGGGTCTCTTATCTCCACTGCATCATGGCCTTGCTACCTATTCTCACGGCACCGGATCCGCGGCTGAAGCAGAAGTCGGCGCCCGTCACCACGTTCGACGCGGTTCTGCGCCAGCTGACCGACGACATGCTGGAAACGATGTATGTCGCCCCCGGCATCGGGCTCGCCGCCATCCAGGTCGGCGTGGCGCAGCGCGTCATCGTCATCGACGTCGCCCGCGAGGGCGAGCCGCCGGCGCCGATGCGCATCGTCAACCCCGAGATCACCTGGGCCTCCGACCGCCTCGCCCCCTATGAGGAAGGCTGCCTCTCGGTGCCCGAGCACTACGCCGACGTGATGCGGCCCGACGAGGTCAAGCTGCGCTACCAGGACGAGACCGGCGCGGTACACGAGAAGCATTGCACCGGCCTGCTGGCCGTCTGCATCCAGCATGAGATCGACCATCTCGACGGCGTGCTGTTCGTCGACCATTTGTCGTCGCTCAAGCGCAACATGATCCTCAAGAAGCTGCAGAAGCAGAAGAAGATGCGCGACGACGCGCATGTCCTCTGAGGCGCCGCGCTTGCGCCTCGTCTTCATGGGCACGCCCGATTTCGCCGTCCCGACGCTGAAGGCGCTGGCCGCGGCCGGGCATGACATCGCGGCCGTCTATACCCAGAAACCGCGCCCCGCCGGCCGCGGCCAGAAGGAGCGGCCGTCGCCGGTCCATCAGGCGGCGCTGGCCGCCGGTTGGCCCGTGCTGACGCCGGACAGCCTGAAGGGCGAGGCCGCGGCGGCCGAGTTCGCCGCGCTGGCACCCGATGCCGCCGTGGTCGTCGCCTACGGCATGATCCTGCCGCGCGCGGTGCTGGCCGTGCCGCGTTTCGGCTGCCTGAACCTGCATGCCTCGCTGCTGCCGCG
>JAEYTW010000458.1 GCA_023433835.1 Pseudomonadota bacterium
CCGCGACGACGCGCGCGGCGAGCGCGCGGCCGAAGGCCTCGGCGCGCTCAGGGTGCATCAGCACGCGGGCCGACTGGAGATACATCGGGCTGCGCAGGCCGGAGGACAGGATGAAATGCCCTTCGAGCAATGCGCCGGTGGCGCGGTAATGCGCCAGAACCTCGTCCTTGGTCATCTGAAACCTACCCTCTGGCGCGCTCGACCGAATTGACCGTCGGCGTCGCCCGCAACGCGGCAATGATGTTGGTCAGGTGCTTGACGTCCTTGACCTCGATATCCACCAGGAACTCGAAATAGTCCGAGGTCCGGTTGGTGATCTTGAGATTATGGATGTTGCCGCGGTTCTTGGCGATCACGGTAGTGAGATCCGACAGCGAGCCCGGCTCGTTGGCAACGATCGTCGAGATGCGGCCGACGTGATGGGTCTCGTCGTTGGCATCCCAGGCGACGTCGAGCCAGCGTTCCGGTGTCGCCGCGAACTGCTCCAGTGTTTCGCAATCGATGGTATGGATGGTCACGCCCTTTCCGGTCGCCACGATGCCGACGATGCGATCGCCCGGCAGCGGATGGCAGCAACCGGCGAAATGCACGGCCATGCCGGGGATCAGCCCGCGGATGGGTACGCCCGAGCGGTCCTTCTCCGGGCCCTTCCGGACCCGGGTCAGCGGCACCACCTTGTCGGAGGTGGTCTCGGTGCGGTCCTTCTCCTCCTGTTTTTCGCCGGGGAAGACGGCTTCGAGCACCTGGCGGCCGGTCAGGTTGCCCGAGCCGACCGCGACATAGAGATCGTCCAGCGTCTTGAGGCGCAGCACCTTCAGCGCCGTGTCGAAGCCCTTTTCCGCCACCTGGTGGCCGGCATCGCGGAATGCCTTGGCGACGACGGCCTTGCCCAGCGAGAAGAACTGGTCGCGCTGCTGCTGGGCCATGAACCGGCGGATGCGCGAACGCGCCTTGCCGGTGACGACGAAGGTTTCCCAGTTCGGGTTCGGGGTCGCATTCTTCGACCGCAGGATTTCGACCTGGTCGCCGTTCTGCAGGATGGTGCGCAGCGGCACGACGCGGCCGTTGACCTTGGCACCGACGCAGGTGTCGCCGATGCCGGAATGGACGGCATAGGCGAAGTCGACCGGCGTGGCGTTGCGCGGCAGCGCGATCAGGTCGCCCTTGGGCGAGAAGCAGAAGACCTGATCCTGGAACATGTTGAGCTTGGTATGCTCGAGGAATTCGTCCGGGTCGGACGAATCCAGGATCTCCAGCAGCTCGCGCAGCCAGCGGTACTGCGTCGATTCATTCGACGCCGCCGACTTGCCTTCCTTGTAGGACCAGTGCGCGGCCACGCCGAGATCGGCGACCGCGTGCATGTCCTTGGTGCGGATCTGGATCTCGATGCGCTGGTTCTCGGGGCCCAGCACCGTCGTATGGATCGAGCGATAGCCGTTCGGCTTCGGCGTCGAGATATAGTCCTTGAAGCGGCCCGGGACCATCGGCCAGGAATTGTGGACGACGCCGAGGGCCTGGTAGCAAGCCGTCACGTCGGCCACGACGATCCGGAAGGCCATGATGTCGGAGAGCTGCTCGAACGAGATGTTCTTGCGCTCCATCTTCTGCCAGATCGAATAGGGCCGCTTCTCGCGCCCCGAGACCCAGGAATCGATGCCGGCCTCGGTGATCGTGCGCTTGATCTGGTCGGTGATGCGGGTGACCAGGTTGTCGCCGCCGCCCTCGCGCAGAAAGGCGGTGCGCGCGATGATCGAGTTGCGCGCCTCCGGGTTGATCTCGGCGAACGACAGGTCCTCGAGCTCTTCCTTGAGCTGCTGCATGCCGATGCGGTCGGCCAGCGGGGCGAAGATCTCCATGGTTTCCATGGCGATCCGCTTGCGCTTCTCCGGCTTGTCGATGAAATGCAGCGTCCGCATGTTGTGGACGCGGTCGGCCAGCTTGACCAGCAGCACGCGGATATCGTGCGACATGGCCAGCAGCAGCTTGCGGAAATTCTCCGCCTGCCGGTTGCGGTCGGAAACCAGCTCCAGCCGCGTCAGCTTGGTGACGCCGTCGACCAGGCGCAACACTTCAGAGCCGAAATTGCGCTCGATCTCCTCGGGCGTCGCCGAGGTATCCTCGATCGTGTCGTGCAGCAGCGCGGTGACGATCGTCTGGTAGTCGAGCTTCATGCCGGCCAGGATGCCGGCGACCTCCAGCGGATGCAGGAAATAGGGGTCGCCCGAGGCGCGCTTCTGCGCCCCGTGCGCCTTCATCGCGAAGACATAGGCGCGATTGATCATCGCCTCGTCCGCGTCGGGATCGTAGGCGAGGACGCGCTCGACCAGCTCGACCTGGCGGATCATCGCCGGACCCGCCACGGCCGGACTGTGGCGACCCTGTCGATCTTAGGCCTCCTCGGCGGGGCCGAGGTCCATGTCGCCGTCGTCATCGGCGTCGCCGACCATCTGCATGCCGTCGCGCGCGCCGCTGTTCTGGGTGGCGGTGACCGCCGCCCAGTCGTTCGACTGCATCAGCGCGGCCATGTTGTCCTCTTCGGGCTCGTCGACCTCGACATGCTTCTGCAGGCCCCCGATCAGCCCCTGGCGCAGCGCGTCGAGATCGATGGTCTCGTCGGCGATCTCGCGCAGGGCGACGACCGGGTTCTTGTCGTTGTCGCGATCGATGGTCAGTGCCGAACCGGCAGAAACCAGCCGCGCCCGCTGGGCCGCGAGCATCACAAGCTCAAAGCGATTGGGGATCTTCTCGACGCAATCTTCGACGGTAACGCGGGCCATGGCGGGTATCCTTGGAATATAGGCGTGGTCAACCGGTTGGACGTTAAGATTTAGCGGGTGCAGCAACCCGAATCAAGATGTTGGGGGCTCCCCGGCCGGCCAGAACCGCGTTTTCCGGGTCATCGCGGCATGATAGACACGAAAGAAGAGAAAACAGGGAGGAATGGATAAAATGCGGCGTGGTTTACGTGTGCTTTCGATGCTGGTTGCAGGTCTCGGCCTGCTTGCCGGGGCATCGGCCGAGGCCCAGACTTATCCGTCGCGGGCGATCACGATGATCGTGCCGTTTCCGGCCGGCGGCACCACCGACATTCTCGGCCGCTTCGTCGGCCAGGCGCTGTCGGCCGCCTGGGGCCAGCCGGTCGTGATCGAGAACCGCGGCGGCGCGGGCGGCAATATCGGGGCGGCGGCGGTCGCCAAGGCGGCACCGGACGGCTATACCCTGCTGGTCGGCACGGTCGGCACCCATGCCATCAATGCCAGCCTCTATTCCAGGATGCCCTACGACACGCTGAAGGATTTCGTGGCGGTCACCCAGATCGCCTCGGTCCCCAACATGCTGGTCGTGACGCCGTCGCTGCCGGTCAATTCGGTGGTGGAACTGATCGCCTATGCCAAGGCCAATCCCGGCAAGCTCAACATGGCGTCGTCGGGCAACGGCACCTCGATCCATCTGTCGGGCGAATTGTTCAAGGTGATGACCGGCGTGGACATGGTCCACGTGCCCTACAAGGGATCGGCCCCGGCGCTGAACGACCTGATGGGCGGCCAGGTCCAGCTGATGTTCGACAACATGCCCTCGGCCCTGCCGCAGGTGAAGGGCGGCACCCTGAAGGCCCTGGCCGTGACCACCGCGACCCGGTCGCCCGCCATGCCCGACCTGCCGACCATCGCCGAGGCCGGCGTGCCCGGTTTCGAGGCGTCGTCGTGGTTCGGCATCTTCGCGCCGGCCGGCACGCCGAAGGAGATCGTCGCCAAGCTGCAGACCGAGATCGCCCGCATCCTGAAGACGCCCGACATGAGCGACCGCCTGGCCCAGCAGGGCGCCGTCGCGGTCGGCAACACGCCGGAAGAATTCACCGCCTACGTCCAGGCCGAGCTGACCAAGTGGGCGGGCGTCGTCAAGGCCTCGGGGGCGCGGGTCGACTAATCGACCACCTTCTCGACCACCTGTTCGGGCGGCAGGGCCGCGATCAGATCCGCGATCGCGGCCTCGGTGACCGGGTGGCGCCAGTCCGGCGCCAGCTCGGCCAGCGGTTTCAGCACGAAGCCGCGCTCGGCCATGCGCGGATGGGGCAGGATGGCGATCGGCCCGGGCGCGATCCGGCCGTCATGGTCGATCAGGTCGAGGTCGATGACGCGGGCCTGCCAGCGCTGGTCGCGGGTGCGGCCCAGCCGCGCCTCGATGTCGAGCAGCAGGCCCATCAGGTCGGGCGGCGACAGCGGGGTCGCGATCTCGACCACGCGGTTGGTGTACCAGGGCTGGTCCAGCGTGACCGGCACCGGCGCCGTCCGCCACCAGGAAGAGCGGGCGCGCACGGACAAGCCCGTCTCCGCCATCAGCCGCAGGCTGGCCTCGAGAATCTCGCGCGGTTCGCCGTAAGTCGCCGACGGCAGGTTGGATCCCAGCCCGACATAGATCGCCATCGATTAAAATCCGCAAACCCTGTGAAACCATTTGCCCGCGGCCACAGTTCCGCTAAGAAGGGCGCCGTCGCGGACTCGCGGCGCGATCTTTATTAAAAACACATACTTGCCGGAGATCATTGATGCGTTTCTATCCCCAGGAGCGGGTTGCGCTGTTCATCGACGGGCCCAACCTGTACGCGGCGGCCCGCACCCTCGGCTTCGATATCGATTACAAGCGGCTCTTGCAGCAGTTCGCCGGCCAGGGCCAGCTGATGCGCGCCTTCTACTATACGGCGCTGGCCGAGGACCAGGAATATTCCCCGATTCGGCCGCTGATCGACTGGCTCGACTACAACGGCTTCACCATGGTGACCAAGCCGATGAAGGAATTCACCGACGCGACCGGGCGCCGGCGGATGAAGGGCAACATGGATATCGAGATCGCCATCGACATGATGGAGATGGCGAGCCACCTCGATCACGTCGTGCTGTTCTCGGGCGACGGCGATTTCCGCCGCCTGGTCGAGGCGGTGCAACGCAAGGGCGTGCGCGTCTCGGTCGTCTCTTCCTTCCGCACCTCGCCGCCGATGGTCGCCGACGAACTGCGCCGCCAGGCCGACCAGTTTGTCGACCTCGTCGACCTGATGCCCAAGATCCAGCGGGATCCGGCGCTGCGCGAACAGGCGATGGCCGCCCGCGAGGCCCGCGCCCAGCAGCATCACGATGATGACGAGATCGACCCGCTGATCGACCGGCCGAGCCCGCGCCGCAACGTGTGATCGCGGCGCCGCCGCTCGACTGCCCGCTCTGCCCGCGATTGGCGGCCTTCCGCGCTGCCAATCGCCTATCCCTTCCCGATTTTCACAATGCCCCGGTCGGCGGCCACGGCGCAGGCC
>JAEYTW010000476.1 GCA_023433835.1 Pseudomonadota bacterium
GGCCAGGGCAGTGGCGGCGGTGGCGGCGGCACGCGGCCGCCGTCGGACAAGCAGATCGCCTTTGCCCGCAAGCTGGCGGCCGAACGCCAGACGGAAGTGCCGGAAACCGCGCTGAAGGACGGCCGCGCCTGTTCGACCTTCATCGACGAGATGCTGGCCAAGAAACCGGCGCCCGGTGCCGCCCCGGCGGCCCCCGCCGCTGGCGGTGGTGGCGGCAATGCCAAGCCGCCGTCGGACAAGCAGATCGCCTTCGCCCAGAAGCTGGCGCGGGAAAAGAGCCTGCGCCTGCCGGAAGGCTTCCAGCAGGATTGGCGCATCTGCCGCGATTTCATCGACCAGGCGCTGGGCAAGGCACAGGGCGCCGGCCCGCCCGCGTCGGCCGCGCCGTCGGCCCATGACGGCCCGCCGCCCGCCTATGACGGTCCCGACGACGGGCCGCCCTGGTAAATCAGTAGAAGGTTTCCGACCCATGAACGCTGTCGCGCGCGAACCGATCCGCCTGGCTGATTATCGTCCGCCTGCCTTCCGCATCGAGACGGTCGAACTGACCTTCGACCTGGTGCCCGAACGCACCGTCGTCGCCTCACGCCTGACGCTGGTGCGTCAGGATGCGGGGGCCGACCTGGAACTGGACGGCGAGGATCTCGAACTGCTGTCGGTCGCGCTCGACGGCGCAGCACTCGGGCCGGACCGCTATCGCGTCGACGGCGCCAAGCTGATCGTGTCGGGCCTGCCCGAACACTGCACGCTCGACATCGTCACCGCGATCAACCCGGGCGCCAATACCCGGCTCGAAGGACTCTACGTCTCCTCGGGGAATTTCTGCACCCAGTGCGAGGCAGAAGGCTTCCGCCGCATTACCTATTTCCTCGACCGGCCGGACGTGATGGCGACCTACAAGGTCACCATGAAGGCAGACCGGGCGAAATTTCCGGTGCTGCTGTCGAACGGGAATCTTGTCGCCCAGGAAGATCTGGGCGACGGCCGCCATGTCGCGGTTTGGCAGGACCCGTTCCCCAAGCCCTGCTATCTGTTCGCGCTGGTCGCGGGCGACCTGGCCCGCCTCGCCGATCGTTTCACGACGGCTTCCGGCCGCGACGTCGCGCTCAACATCTATGTCGAGCACGGCAAGGAGCGGTTCTGCGCCTACGCGATGGATTCGCTGAAGCGCTCGATGCGCTGGGACGAGGACGTCTATGGCCTCGAATACGACCTCGACATCTTCAACATCGTCGCCGTGTCCGACTTCAACATGGGCGCGATGGAGAACAAGTCCCTCAACGTCTTCAACGACCGCTACATCCTGGCCGATCCCGAGACTGCGACCGACGTCGACTACGCGGGTATCGAGAGTGTCGTGGCCCATGAATATTTTCATAACTGGACCGGCAACCGCGTCACCTGCCGCGACTGGTTCCAGCTGTCGCTGAAGGAAGGCCTGACCGTCTTCCGTGATCAGCAATTCTCGGGCGACATGCGCTCCAGGCCGGTCAAGCGCATCGGCGACGTGCGCGCCCTGCGCGGCCGCCAGTTCCCCGAGGATGCCGGGCCCTTGTGCCATCCGGTGCGGCCCGAGGCCTATATCGAGATCAACAATTTCTACACGGCGACGGTCTACGAGAAAGGTGCCGAGGTCATCGGCATGATGCATCGCCTGCTGGGGCCCAAGGGCTACCGCGCGGGCATCGACCTCTACTTCAAGCGCCATGACGGCCAGGCCGTCACGACCGACGATTTCGCCCAGGCGATGCAGGATGCCGGCGGGGTCGATCTCGGCCAGTTCCGCCTGTGGTATTCCCAGGCCGGCACGCCGGTGGTGGAAGCCAGCTGGAAACACGAAGGCGACGAACTTGTCCTCAACCTTGCCCAGTCGCGCCGGCACGTGCCGGGCGAGCGGCCGTCGCAGCCGATGGATATCCCGCTGGCCGTCGGCATCGTCGGGCCCGATGGCGGCGACGTGGTGCCGGAACAGCTGCTGCGGCTCGACGCGCCGACCAGGGAATTCCGCTTCAAGGGCGTGCCGGCCCAGGCCGTGCCCTCGATCAACCGCGGCTTCAGCGCGCCGATCCTGTTGAAGGCAGCCTACAGCGAGCCGGAGCGCGCCTTCCTGATGGCGGGCGATCCCGACCCGTTCAACCGCTGGGAAGCGGGCAACCAGTATGCGACGCAGCTGATCCTCGACCGCGTCGCGGCGGCCCAGGCGGGCAGGCCGGCCCCGTCGGCCGCGGCCTTCGTCGCCGCCTTCGGCCGCAACTTAGGCGACGAAACCCTCGACGATGCCTTCCGCGCCTACCTGCTGGCGCTGCCCAGCGAGGAATACATCGCCGAGCAGATGGCGGTGGTCGATGTCGAAGCCATTCATGCCGCGCGCCGCGGCCTACGGGTCGAGCTGGCCAATACCCATCTCGCCGGCTTACGCGAGCTCTACGACCGGCTGCGGTCCAACGCCGCCTTCTCGCCCGACGCGGCTTCGGCCGGGCGCCGGGCGCTGCGCATCGCGGCGCTGGGCTACCTCGCTGTATCGGACGATGCCGCGGCCCGGGCGCTGCCGGCCCGGCAGTTCGCCGAAGCCGACAACATGACCGACCGGATGTCGGCGCTGACCTTCCTGGTCGAACGCGGCGGCGAGGAAGCCGCCTCGGCGCTGGCGGCGTTCTACGAGCGTTTCGAGCGCTATCCGCTGGTGGTCGACAAATGGTTCGCACTGCAGGCGGCCTCGCCGGCGGCCGACACGCTCGACCGCGTCAAGGCGCTGATGGGCCACCCGGCCTTCTCGATGCGCAACCCGAACAAGGTGCGCTCGCTGATCGGCGCCTTCGCCAATGCCAACCAACTGCGCTTCCACTCGGCCGACGGCGCCGGCTATCGCTTCCTCGCCGAGCAGGTCGTCGCGCTCGACCAGACCAACCCGCAGATCGCCGCCCGCCTCCTGACGCCGCTGGGGCCGTGGAAGCGGCACGACGCGGGCCGGCAGGCGGCGATGAAGGCGGCGCTTGAAACCATCCTGGCCCAGCCGAAGTTGTCCCCGGATGTCTACGAGATCGCCAGCCGGTCGCTGGCCGGGTGACGCCATGGCGCCGGATACCCGGCGGCGCAACTTCATCTTCTTCATGATCGCCGGCGCGGGGCTTGCCACCACCGCGCGGGCGATGACGCTGTCGTTCCTGGCCATCAAGCTGCAGCAGACTTTCGGGCTGAGCCCGGCGGTCATCGGTGCGTTGCTGGGCGTCGGGCCGCTGCTCGGCGCCATCGTCGGGCCGTTTGCCGGCTCGCTGTCCGACCGGATCGGGCGCAAGACCGTGCTGCTGGCGACGCTGCTGGCGCTGGCCCTGTCGCTGGTCGGCATGGGACTGGCCGCCAGCGTCGTTGCCTTCTGCTTCGCCCAGGTCGTCTCGGCCGTCGCCATCGCGATCTACGAGCCGATCTCGCGCGCGCTGATGAGCGACGTGTGTCCGGCCCTGGCGCGGCTCAAGTATTTCTCCTGGCGCTATACCACCTCGAACGCCGGCTGGGCCGCCGGTCCGCTGATCGGGGTGGCCGCCGGCGCCGCTTCCTCGACGCTGTTCCTGGCGGCGGGCGGGGTCTATGCGGCCTTCGCCCTGGTCCTCTACCGGTTGAAAGTGCCGACCTTGGCCGAGGTCGGCCCGGCCGCGGCATCCGTGCCGCTGCTGGTCAGCATCAAGGCGGCGCTGCGCGATCCGCGGCTCGCCTTCTTCGTGGCCGGCGGCATGCTGATGATCGCGGTCTACGGCCAATGGTCGGCGACGCTGGCGCCCTATCTGTCGACGCATATCGCCGGCGGGGTCGAGATCTATGCCTATCTTGTCTCGATCAACGGTGCCGTCGTGCTGATCGCCAATCCGTTCGCCCGCCGCCTGATCGAGCGGGTGGGCGTGCTGAACGCACTGGTGGCCGGCTGCATCCTGTTCCTGCTGGGCGAACTCGGCTTCATGGTGTCGTCCGGCTTCGCCGGGCTGGCGATCGCGATGACGGTGTTCACGCTGGGCGAGATCCTGGTAGTGCCCTCCGAATACATGCTGGTCGACGGCATCGCGGGCGAGCGCAACCGCGGCAGCTATTTCGGCGCCCATTCCTTCTCGACCATCGGCAACTTCATCGGCCCGACGCTCGGCGGCCTGATGCTGGGCGCCTTCGGCGGGCCGGGCATGTTCCTGATGTTCGCGGCCTTCGCCGGGGCGAGCGCGGTGCTGTTTGCCATCGGCACCCGCATGCCGCCGCCCGGTACCCGGGCGGAGACGCGGGCTGCCGGCCTGGCCGGCGGCACCGCCACCCTGTCCCTGCGCGGCGTGCTGGCCTAAGGAATCAGGACGATCGCGCCGGTGGTCTCGCGCGCCTCGGCGGCGCGGTGGGCCGCCGGCAAGTCGTCGAGGGCGAAGCGCCGGCCGATTTCGGGCACCACCGCACCCGAGGCGATCGCGGCGAACAGGTCGGCGGCGTTGGCGCGGAACGTCGCGGGATCGGCATTGTGCGGAAACACCGACGGCCGGGTCAGGAACAGGCAGCCCTTCTTGTTCAGGAGTTCCGGCTCGATCGCCGGGGCGGGCCCCGAGGCCGCGCCGTAGAGCACGACCAGGCCGAACGGCGCGGCGCAATCGAGCGAATGCATGAACGTATCGCGGCCGACCGAGTCGTAGACGACGCGGGCCTTCCGCCCGCCGGTCGCGTCGAGCAGGGCGGCGGGCAGGTCGGCGGTGGCGCGATAATCGATCGCGGCGTCGCAGCCGGCGGCGCGGGCGATGGCGCATTTCTCGGGGCCGCCGGCGGTGCCGATCACGGTGGCGCCCAGCGCCTTGGCCCAGCGGCAGAGGATCTGACCGACGCCGCCGGCCGCGGCGTGGACGAGCACGATGTCGCCCGGCGTGACGCGGTGGGTCTTCTGGACCAGGTATTGCGCGGTCATGCCCTTGAAGAACAGCGCGGCCGCGGCCTCGTCCGACAACTCGTGGGGGATATGAGCGAGTTTCTCGGCCGGCACGATGCGCCGGTCGGCATAGGCGCCCAGGCCGGCGTTCATGTACACGACCCTGTCGCCCGGCTTGAAGGCCGAGACGTCGGGACCGACGGCCTCGACCAGGCCGGCCGCCTCATGGCCGAGCCCCGTGGGCAGCGGCAGAGGGTAGAAACCTGAGCGTTGGTAGACGTCGATGTAGTTGAAGCCGACGGCGGTCTGGCGCAACAGCACCTGGCCCGGGCCGGGGTCGCCGATCTCGATCGTCGAGAGGGTCAAAATCTCGGGTCCGCCGAAGCCGTCGAGCCGTACTGCGCGTGCCGTCGTCATGGTCCGTTCCATCCCCTGACCCCCATTGTGCGGGCAGCATTCTAAGGCTGCGCCGTCTTGGTGGCAGCGTCTCTATTGGTAGTATTGTACGTAAGTTCATACTCTTATTGACGTCAATCGCGTGTCGTATGAGGATCGCTCTCGGAGGATGGCTTCAATATCGGGGGCGTGGTGACGGTCCAGAGAAGGGAATTCCTGAATCGATGGCTGGTTAATTTCGGGACCCTTATGATTTTCTGGGTGTTGTTCTCGTATACGGATTTTCTTGGACTGGAAGGAGCATTGAAGGAGCGATCACAGGAGATCGTTGATCGTTTTATAGCGCCATTTTATAACAGGGTCTATGTATCGGAAATATTTAAACCAAAAAGCCGAGCAGAAATTGAGATTCGAGCCCAAGACAAGATCGCGGTCGTGTTGCTGACCGATCAGACGGCCAAAGAACTCCATACCCACCACCCGATGCCGTTTGATCTCCATGCCCAGATCCTGCGGCAGATCCTGTTGGAGAATCCTGCAGCAATCTTTGTTGATCTGGACTTCAGAACGAAGCGGGAAGGCCAGGAGTTTGAGATGCTGGTCGGACCGTTTGATGACCTGGAAAACAAGATACCGGTGCTGTTTGCCGGCGGCCGCCGCGAAGACATCGAACGCATGCCGGAGGCGTTGAAAGGCTACGGCACGATTGTCGCCTGGGAGAGTGAGGCAAACCAGTATCCGTTGCTGATACCGTCGGGCAAGCCGCTCGAGACCGATAGTCCGACTGCAGCGATGAGCCTCTTCCGGCAGCTCTGCCTTGCGCCGGTTGCGGGTAAGCGCTGGGCCGGCTGTCCGAAGGACGTCGATACCGGGCCCGAGTTCTACAAGGAATCGCTCGCTTTGCGATGGGGCGCAACGGCGCCGCGACGCCAGCAAGTCATTTGGTCGGTCGCCGGGTGTCCGCTGCCCTGGAACGCATCTTTCCTGCAACGGGCCAAGGTCGCCGTGATCAGTTCCCTGTCCTCGATCTTCGCCGGTTTCGCGGGCGATATCGAGCAGAAGACCGGCGATCGCAACCCCTGCTTCTATCACCTGGCCATACCGGCCGAACGTCTTGCCACCGAGCGGGTGAAGGCCGCGATCGAGGACGAGGAACGCGACCTTGGCGACGATGCGCCGCCCCTGCTGAAGGGGCGTGTCGTCTTCTACGGGGCCATGGTGACGGGTGTGCACGACCTCGCCCGAAGCCCCGCACATGGTTTGGTGCCGGGCGTGTTCGCCCATGCGATGGCCTTCGACAATCTGCTGACGTACGGCGCCGGATACATCAAGGGTAACGATGCCGAGGGGACCGGCCATTTCTTCAATGCCTTGTTCAGCCCGGAACTGATCCTGTGGGCCGGCATGAGCATTTTTCTGGCTGCGCGGTATGCCCGCGGAACCCGTCCGGTTCTGCCGATCGCCTTGGGGGAATGGATCCTTGGTGGTTTCGTGGCAGGGTGGAGGACGCTGCGGCGGCTGTGGTTGGCAATTCTGGCGCTGCCCCCACTGGCCCGCCACCTGGGACATTGGGTGATCCTGGTCGCGCAATACTTGCTGCGCCGCCTTATCCGGCAGCCTACGGGAATCTTCCGCGTCGAACCCTGCCCGGCAAAACCGCGTCGGCGGGTGCAAGTCCTGTTCGGGCTGTTCGAGCAGGGCGACCTGACGCTCTTCGTCCTGATCTTGCTGATTTTTTTCGGGCTTAACGAGCTGTGGTTTCGCCGTCAGGTAACCGATTGGCTGGGCCTCGCGCTGCTCTACCTGCTCGCAACCCATGTCGGCCATGTGGCCGGCAAACGATGACCGACGAAAGGGGGTACCATGAAACACGTATTGATGTGGCCTGTTCTGGCGGTGTTCGGTCTGACCTTGTGGGCGGGTAGTGCTGCGGCGCAGCAGAACGCTGCCGACACGATGACGGGCTTCACCCGCAACACGGTGACCAAATACAAGGTGACATCCTCGGCACCCTACACCTTGCAGCGTGACGGCACTTTCGACGCGACCAACAGCCGTACCGGGCTGAACTGGAAAATTAAACAGATGCTCGGGGACGGCCGTGTCGTCGTTGCGACGCCGGATGGCAGTCTGGTGGGCTTCGATGGAACGCAGATCAAGACAAATGCGACCGACGGCGTGAAGAGCTGTTCGGCCGTCACGTCCCTCGGCGTCAAGTCGCGCAACCTGTCGTCGCAGGGGCTGAACGAATGCCCGAAATGATCATCGGGCGCCCGCTGCGCCGCCTCATGGCCTGCGCGGCGGCGGCGCTGCTGCTCACAGCCTGTCAGACCGACGGCACGACCCCGTCGCTCGCCGTGCTCAAGCCCGGTTCGTCGCCGCACAAGACCGGCAAGATGATCGACCAGGCGGCCAAGCCGCGGCCGGAGACCGCGGCGGCCGAGCCGGCCGGCGAACCGATGAGCCAGGAGGCGCAACTGCGCCAGTTCCTGCGCTCGTCGTCCGGGGTGATCGAGGTGCCGGTGCTGGAGACATATCTCAACGGCATCCTCGACAAGCTCGTCGCGGGCTGGCCGGGCCGGCGGCCGCCGATGCGCGTCTACGTATCGGCCGATCAGGTCTATTCGGCGGAGACGAGTGCCGAGGGCGCCATCGTCATGACGGTGGAAACCCTGCGCCAGACGCGGATCGAGGACGAGGCTGCCTTCATCCTGGCCCACGAGGCCTCCCATGTCCTGCTCGACCATGCGCGCGATCGGGCGGCGGTCAACCAGATGACGCGCAGCACCATCGCCATGGTCGGCATGGGTATGCAGGCGGCGGCGATCATCAGCGGTTCCAAAAGCGACAAGCAGTCGACCGCGATGAACCTCACCCGCGGTGCGCTGGCCAGCGAGGCCGGGATGTTCGTCACCGAGAAGCTGCTGTTTCCCTCCTGGAACCGCGAGCAGGAGGAGCAGGCCGATGCGCTGGCCATCGACCTGATGGTCAAGGCTGGTTATTCGCCGGTCGGTGCGTCGCGTTCGTTGGCCGTGATGATGAAGCAGGACGAGATGTCGGCCGAGGCGCGCCAGGAGAAGATCGCCAAGGCCGACGAGGAAACGCACAAGAAGATCGATGAGGCCAACGCCCACGGCATCGATATCGGTGCGTCCCTGTCTGCCTTGTTGTCCCGCGCCGCGGTCGATGCCAGGAACGCGGTCGCCGATGTCAGCAAGGGACATGATTCGGCCGAAAGCCGCGAACAGGTGGCACTGGGATATGCCGAACGCGAATATCCGGATTTCCGGCCCAACCTGAACGAGGCAGGCTGGAATGCGGCGATGCGCGTGCCCTCCACCGCCCGCACGCTGCAGGCGCTCAACAAGATGGACGAGGCCATCGCCACCAAGGATACCCGCCAGCAACAGCGCCTGGTGCGGGAGGCATCGATCCGTGAGGTCACTGGCCAACCCGTGTTCCTGATCCGCGCCGCCAAGCTCGACGAACAGCGCGGCGACACCAAGGCGCAACGCGCCAAGCTGACCCAGGCCGCCGCTCAGCCATTGGCACCGATGGCGGTCTTCGTCGCGCTGATGGAACTGCATATGGCGCGCGGCGAAACCGCCGAGGCGCTGGACTTCGCCGATCAGGCAGCCAAGCGTTTCGATGATCCCCCGGCGCTGATGCCGGCGCGCATCGGCCTGCGCAAACGGATGGGGCGCGACAAGGAAATCACCCCGCTGGTGGTGGGCTGCCAGGTCGTCAACGATCCTTCGGTCACCGACGCCTGCGTCCGAGCCGGCCAGACCGGGCAATTCGCCTCGATCAGCGGCAGTTGAACGGCGGCGGCGGTCAGCGGATCACCCGGTCGAGCAGCGGCAGGCCGATGATCGCCGCCAGCACGATCAGCCCGAAGCAGATCCGGCGGAAGGTCATCTCGGAGGCCAGCCCGAACAGACGCGAGCCGCCGTAGATGCCCGCGCCGTAGAACGGCGCGGCCGCGGCGGTCAGCAGCAGCACGCGCAGGTCGATCAGCCCGGCGGTGATGTAGGTTGCCGCGGTGATCAGGCTGGAGATCGCGAAATAGAGCACGATGTTGGCCCGCACCGTCGTGATCGGGATGGTGCCGCCCAGCCAGTAGACGACGATCGGCGGCCCGCCGATCTGGGCCGAACCGGAAAAGAAGCCCGAAGTGACGCCGACCGCGATGGTCAGCGGCGGGGTCGGCCGGCCGCGATAGCGCCAGCCGGTGGCGAGCAAAGCGAGCAGGCAGGCCACCGCTGTCACGATGCCCCAGCGGATCCACAAGGGGTCGGCCAGCGCCAGCGCGGCGCCGCCCAGCGGCACGCCGACCAGCGCACCGATCGCCATGATGCCGACATCGCGCCGGTCGGCCCGCCGCCACGCATCGGGCAGCATCGGCAGCGCCATGACGATGTCGACGACCAGGATCACCGGGGCGGCGATCTGCGGCCCGACGATCGCGCTGGCCACCGGCATGAAGATCAGCGCGGCGCCGAAGCCGGAAAAGCCGCGGGCGAGCCCGGCGACGAAGGCGGTGACGATGAACAGCGTCAGCGTGGCGGGGGTAAGATCGGCGGGCAGCAGCATGAACGGCGACTCGGAGAGGACGCCTCAGCGGCGCTCGTCTCTCCTAGAGCATTCGCCGAAGAAATTGAAACATTTGGTCACCCAGCGAATGCTCCAGGTCAGTTTGCTGGAGCAGCCGCCGTGAAAAGTGAGATCGGTTTTCGTGCCAGACTATGGCGGCGATCCGCTCAGGCCATCTGGGC
>JAEYTW010000478.1 GCA_023433835.1 Pseudomonadota bacterium
CGCCAGGCGATCAGCCCGCCTGGCCCCGCGGCCCACAGCGCCGTCAGGTCGGCGCCGGCCACGATCAGACGCTCGGCACGGTCGGGGCGCAGGATCGCGGCCAGGAGGTCGAGCGACGTGCTCTTGCCGCAGCCCGACGGGCCGATCAGCGCGGCGCGGTCGCCGGGCCCCAGCACCAGCCGGTCGACGGCGATGGTCAGGCCGCCGCGCCGTTTCTCGACGCCGGCCGCGTCGATGGTCACGGCAGGCTGTCGATCGGCACCGGGAAGACCGCATCGCCCGCGGCGGCCGCGGGCGTCAGCTTGACCCAGCGGTCGACATCGTCGTGGAAGCGCTGGTACAGCGCGATCTTCGACTTGATTTCATCGATGACGGCCTGCTGCTCGCCGACGCCCATGCGGGTCCAGCTGTCCTCGTCCAGCGCCATCAGCTTGGACTGATAGGGCAGGCCGTCGAGATATTCGCCGAGCAGGCCGGCCTGTTCCAGGTTGCGTGCCTGGCCCTGGCCGATGCGGGCGGGATCGCGGCCCATCGCGGCGGCGGCCGAGCGCAGCTGGTTGAAGAAGTCGCCGGGTTGCAGCTGGGATTTCTCGCCGGCGTCGACGATACGCTTCAAGGTCGCCTGCAGGTCGCTCAGCTGGTTCTTGGTCAAGAGCACGCGGACGCTGAAGGCGGCGATGTCGGGCTTGGCGAAATCGCGATCGGCCGCCCAGGCCTCGAACATCGACGGCGCCTTGGTGCCCTGCACCTGACCGAGATAGGCGAGCCGCATGGCGAGGCCCACCGCCTCGGTCGCCTGGGCGAGCTTCGGATCGGCGGTCGCCGGGCCTTGAGCCGGCGTCGCGTCGGGCGCGCCGGCCTTGCGCACCTGCTCGGCCAGCAGGCTGGCCAGTTCGCCGACGCCGCGCTTCAGCGCCGTCTGGTCGCCGCCCGGCACGGGGAAATAGAGCGAGCCGACGCCGGGCCAGGCGGTCAGCCGTTCGTACTGCGCCTTGGCGGTGGCATGGTCGCCCTTGCCCTCCGGCGTCTGCAGATGCAGCACGTAGAGCGCGACGCGGTTCTCCTGGGCCAGCTGGCGCAGCTGGTCGGTCGACAGGCCGGTGGTCGACAAGGGCGAATTGCCCTCGCGCGCGCTGGCATCGGTGATCAGGATGACGAAGCGGCCGCCGAAGGCATCCCAGTCCAGCGTGCGGATCGCATGATCGAGGCCGGCATAGGCATCCTCGGCGAAGGCGCGGGTCGAGATCTCCGAAGCCTTCACGCCTTCGACCGCCTTGACGAAGGTGTCGCGGGTCGAGACTTCGTTCGGATCGGCGAAGGTCTTGGCGAGATATTCGATACCCTTCACCTTGGCCGGGTCGTCGCGATAGCCGATCATGCCGAAGCGCACGCGATCGTTCAGCTTGGCCGCCTCGATGCGCTGCAGCACCTCGGCCACCGCCTCGCGCGTGCGGTCGATATAAGGCTGCATCGAGGAGGAGGCATCGATGACGAAGACGACGCCGGACCGGAACTTGTCGAGGCCCTGGTCGGGGTTGACCCGCTGGCTGACCACGGGTGCCGCCGCCTCCTTGGTCACCGAGGCGATGCGCACGGTGCGCACGCGGAAGCCCGACGGCAGCATCGCCGTCTTGGCCTCGAGGATCGGCAGCAGGTAGAACTGCTTCTGCAGGTCGACGGCATTCTCCGGCTCGATCGAGATGATCGGGCTGTCGGCCGGCAGCTTGTTGTCGGTCACCTGCTGGCGCAGCGGGGCAGCGGCCTGGCCCGGCTTCTCGGCGTTCAGCACGGTCATCAGCCCGTCGCGGTCCTTGAAGAACAGCACGCGGTCGCGGCCGGCCGGGTTGGCGAAGGCCATCACCAGCGTATGGCGCCAGGGGATGGTGTCGCCTTCGGCGATGAAGCCTTGCGTCTTGCCGTCAGACCCGCCGCCGACCTCGACGAAGCCGTCCTTGCGGCCATAGACGAACAGGACCGACATCGGCGGCAGGGGCTTGCCGTCGGCGGCGCCGGGCGCCGATACCAGCTTGGCTTCCGGCCGGGTCAGCACCTTCTGATAGAGGGTGGTCTTGCCCTCGATCAGCAGCGGCGCCCGGGTCTGGGCCGCGGCGGGCAGGGCGCCGAGGAGGGCGAGGCCCAAGGCGGCAAAAGCCAGCGTCCTGATCATTGTCCCAAGGCCTCCTTCGCCTTCTGATGGCCCTGTTCGGCCGCCTTGCGCAACCACGCAACCGCCTGTTCGGGTCCGTCGGCCGCTTCGGTCTTGCCGCTCTTCAGCACCATGCCCAACCGGTATTGCGCCTCGGCGTTCCCGGTCTCGGCGGCGCGGCGATACCAGCCGGCGGCCTGGTCGGCGTTCGGCGACGGCAGGGGGCTGGTTTCCTTGGTCCAGCTCGCGGGGTCGTAGAATTCGCCGACGATGACGGCGGCCTCGGCATTGCCTTTTTCGCCGGCGGCGCGGAACAGCAGGAAGGCGCCGTCGAGATCCCGGGCGGCGAGATGCTCCTTGCCCAGGGCCAGCGCGGCATCGGCGGCCGGATCGGCGGCCTGCGCCTTGCGCGCGGCCTCCAGATTGCGCGCCGGCGCCGCCG
>JAEYTW010000459.1 GCA_023433835.1 Pseudomonadota bacterium
ATCAAAAAAAAACCCGCCCCCCGGCGGGGGGGCCCGTTTCTGGCAAAACCGGTAGGGTCGTTGAGATCAGCGCGAGTAGAACTCGACGACCAGGTTCGGTTCCATCTTCACCGGATACGGCACGTCGGCCAGGCCCGGGGCACGCTTGAAGGTGCCACGCATCTTGGCGGCATCGACTTCGACGTAGTCGGGGAAATCACGCTCGTTCGACTGGATGGCCTCGAGCACGACGGTGAGCTGCTTGGCGCGGTCCCGCACCTCGATCACGTCGCCGTCCTTGACGAGGTAGGACGCGATGTTGACGCGCTTGCCGTTCACCAGCACGTGGCCATGGTTGACGAACTGGCGGGCGGCGAACACGGTCGGCACGAACTTCATGCGGTAGACGACCGCGTCCAGACGACGCTCCAGGAGACCGATCAGGTTCTCCGAGGTGTCGCCGCGGCGGCGCGAAGCCTCGAAATAGGCGCGCTTGAACTGCTTCTCGGTGATGTTGCCGTAGTAGCCCTTGAGGCGCTGCTTGGCCATCAGCTGGATGCCGTAATCGGTCGGCTTCTTACGACGCTGGCCGTGCTGGCCGGGGCCATATTCCCGCTTGTTGATCGGGCTCTTCGAGCGGCCCCAGAGATTTTCGCCGAGGCGGCGATTGATCTTGTACTTCGACTCAAGTCGCTTGGTCATACCGAGGTGTCCAGTTCGCGCTACCGTTTGCCAGTCTTAGAAGGTTTGCCATAGTCGCGAGTCGCGCCGTAAGGCAAACGAGTTGCGGCCCCAGCGTTTCCGCCCGGGGCCCGCAAGTCGGTGGCTTGTACTCAAGCAGGCCGGGACAGTCAAGCTGATTCCCACCATTCCGGCCCCGTCACCCCGTGGTCCGCGCCGCGATGGCGTCGGATCGGGCTTCTGTTATAACGCGGGGCATGACATCCGGCCCACACTCTTCGCTGTCTGTGCACCTTGCCATGACCCGGGCGCTGGCCCTGCATCAGCAAGGCTTCCTTGCCGAGGCGGAACAGCTGTACCGGTCGGTGCTGGGCGCGGCGCCGGGCCATCCCGATGCCGCCTGCAATCTCGGCCTGATCGCAATCCAGGTCGGCCAGCCCGCGGTTGCCGCACGGCTTTTCGACCTCGCCCTGGAAACCCGTCCGGATTTCGTCGCGGCGCTGGCCAACGGTGCCGTCGCCCTGAACCAGTCGGGGCATCAACTCCAGGCAATCGGGAAATTGCGCGCGGCGCTGGCGCTGGTTCCGGGCGAGGCCATCTATTACTTCAACCTGGGAGAGCTGCTGGCGCAGACCGGCCGTCAGGCCGCCGCCGACACCAGTCGCGACCGGGCGATCACCCTCGACCTTGCCGACCCGGACATGCATTGCCGGCTGGCCGCCACCCACAGTCAGTCCGGGGACGGCATGGCCGCCCGACAGGGCTATCGGCGCGCCCTGGCGCTGGCGCCGGCCCATGCCGGCGCCCTGGCCACCCTGGGCAACGTCGAGGCCGATATCGGCTTGCCCGACGCGCGGACGACATACCGCCGCGCGATCGTCGCCGCGCCGGATCGGGCGGCGAACTACGTCAACGCCGGCAGCATCGAACAGATGGCCGGCCGCATCGGCGCGGCCGTGGAGCGCTATCGTTGCGCACTCGCCCTCGAGCCCGCCCTGGCGCCCGCCTGGCTCAATCTGGGCTCCACCCTGCCGTCCGGCGGAAAAAACGCCGATGGCCTGGCATGTCTGGCGCGCTCCCTGGTCCTGGAGCCGTGGCGCAACCGCGCGAGATCTTCCTTCCTCTACTCTGCTTCGGTAACGCGCATGCTGACGCCGCAGGCCGAGCGGGCCCTGGCGTCGCAGTGGGAAAGCCATTGGCTGACCGAAGCGGAACGGGCCCAGGCACGGGCTCGAAGGTTTGCCGTCGCCAGCCGGCCAGGCGGGCGACTGCGCGTGGGCTTCGTGTCGGCCGAATTCGGCCAGCATGCCGTCGCCTATTTCCTCGAACCGCTGCTGACGGCCATGGATCGGCGACGGGTCGAGTTGAGCCTCTACCCCGTTTCGATCCGCCGCGATCCGGTGGCCGCCCGCTTCCGCGACCTTGCCGATCGCTGGCGGCCGCTGTGGGACATGGCGGACGACGAGGCCGCGCGCCTGATCAGGGAAGACCGGATCGACGTCCTGATCGATACGACGTCACACACCAACGGCGGCCGGCTCGGCATATTCGCCCACCGGGCGGCACCGGTGCAGTGCCACTACCTCGGGTATCACGGCACATCGGGCCTGACCGAGATGGACTATTTCATCGGCGACGACATCATCACCCCACCCGAATTCGCCTCGCATTTCAGCGAGCGGCTGTGGCGGCTGCCACGGTTGTGGATCGCCTATAGCGGCCCGGCCTCGGCACCGGCTCCCGCCTGGACCCCGGCCGCCGACGGACGCTTGCGTCTCGGGTCGTTCAACAACCTGAACAAGGTCGGGCCGGAGACGCTTGCGACATGGGCCGAGGCGCTGCAGGCGCTGCCCGATTCGGTCCTCATCCTGAAGGACCGCCTGGCCCTCGATCCTGCCACGCAGGATCGGATCGCCGCGGCGCTCGGCCTGCACGGCATTTCCCGCGACCGCTTGCGGTTCGTCGGCCCGGTCGCCTCCTGGGCCGAGCATATGGCGGTCTACAACACGGTCGACATCGCGCTCGACACCCTGCCTTTCAACAGCGGCACGACTGCGTTCGACGCATTGTGGATGGGCGTGCCCCTGATCGCCCTCAAGGGCGACTGGATGGGCGCACGGATGACGGCTTCGATGCTGTCAGCCCTGGACCGGCCGGCATGGATTGCCGCGGACAAGCAGGACTACGTCGCCAAGCTCGTCGCGCTGGCCGAGGATATCGATCTGCGGCACACCGTGCGCCGCGGACAGAGAGACGCGATGCGCGACGGCATGCTGTGCGACGCCGCCGGCCTTGCCCGCGCCCTGGAGGATGCATTCACGGCAATGAGAGAGTCTGCGACGTCATGATCAGGCTGGGAGTCCACGCAACGGCGGTGATCGATGTGCAGGGCAGTTGCACCCTGCCCGATACCACCGTGGTCGAGCCCGGCGCGGTGATCTACATCGGCGCCAGAGGATCGCTCGCCTTGGGTGCCCGGAATATCATCTACCCGAACTCGACCATCCGCATCGACCAGGGCTGGATGACCACGGGCGACGACGTCTCGTTCGGCCCCGGCGTCCAGATCTACGAACCCCGTGCAGGCCTTGCCATCGGCGACAATTGCCTGATCGCGGGCGGCGTGATGATCTGCGGCGTCCGTCACGGATTCGCCGAGACGACACGCCCGATGCGACAACAACCGGCAGAGGCCGCAAAGATAGTGATCGAAGATGATGTCTGGCTCGGCATGGGGGCCATCGTCGGCCCCGGCGTCACCGTCGGCCGCGGCTCGGTGATCGGCGCAGGGTCGGTCGTGACCCGCAGTATCCCGCCGATGAGCGTGGCCTGGGGCAATCCCTGCCGGGTGCGCCGGGAGCGCAGTTGATGAAGACGTTGCCCACGCCCTTGCGGCTGCACCTGGGATGCGGCAAGCGGCACATTCCCGGCTTCTTTCACGTCGACCTGCAGGATCTGCCCCATATCGATCATGTCGGCATCGTCGAAAAGCTCGACTGGCTCGGCGACGATGCCGTCGAACTGATCTATGCCAGCCATGTCCTGGAGCATTTCGGCCGCACCGAGTTCCGGGACGTGTTGCGCGAATGGCACCGGGTCCTGAAAGCGGGAGGCGTCCTGCGTCTCGCGGTGCCCGACTTCGCCGCCTGCGCCAAGCTTTATTACGAGCGCGGCCTGGAAGACGGCCTGAGCGGCCTGATCGGCCTGATTTGCGGCGGCCAGCGCGATGCCTACGATTACCACAAAATGATTTTCGACGAGGAATTCCTGACCCGCGAACTCCTCGATATCGGCTTCGCCGAAGTCCGGCGATGGGATTGGCGCCAGACGGCGCATGCCGGAATCGACGACTACAGCCAGGCTTATCTGCCCCACCTCGCCAAGGAGAACGGGATGCTGATGAGCCTGAACCTGGAGGCGGTCAAGTAGCCGGGGCTTACCCAGGCTCGCCGATCTGGCCGCGCTTGCCCTCGCTGCGCCGCCGGTTCGGCCGGCCCAGCGCCAGCGCGCGGACCACGCCGCGCATCGTGCGGACTTCCTGATCGGTCATTTCAGCCCGCTCGAACATCGTCTTGATGTTCATCATGATTCCCGGCTGCTTTTCCGGGATGTTGGCGAAGAATCCGGAGGCTTCGAGCTCGGCTTCCAGATGCTTGAGGAAACCGTCGTGCTCGGCCTTGGTGGCGATCCTGGTATCGCCGAGGTCGAGCTGCTTTTCGGGCGTGGAATCGCCGGCCAGATACCACTCGTAGCCGACCAGCAGCACGGCCTGGGCCAGGTTCAGCGAGTCGTAGGTCGGGTTCAACGGCACGGTGATGATCTGGTCGGCCATCGCCAGGTCGTCGTTCTCGAGCCCCGTGCGTTCCGGCCCGAACAGGATGCCGACCCGGTCGCCCTGCCCCACCCGCCGGCGGATCTCGGCCGCGGCATGGCGCGGCGTCGCCACCGGCTTGATCAGGTCGCGCGGCCGGGCGGCCGTCGCATAGACGTAATTGAGGTCGGCGATGGCATCCGCGACCGAGTCGTAGAGCTTGACCCCGTCCAGCACCTTGTCGGCCCGGCTGGAGGCGGAATAGGCGCGTTCGGAGGGCCAGCCGTCGCGGGGCGACACCAGGCGCATCTCGCTGATCGCGCAATTCAGCATGGCGCGCGCGGCGGTGCCGATGTTCTCGCCCAGTTGCGGGCGCACCAGGATGACGACGGGGGCCGGCGAGCCGGGCAGTTCCGCCGGCGGGGTGCGGTCGCGGATCGTGCCTGCCATGGTCAGCCCCTGCCGCTGCCCGCGGGCGCGCCGGCGTGGTAGAGCTTCCAGACGATCGAATCCATCAGCGCGTCGAACGAGGCGTCGACGATGTTGGGCGAGACGCCGACGGTCGACCAGCGACGGCCCTCGCCGTCGGTGCTCTCGATCATCACGCGGGTCACCGCGCCCGAGCCGCCGTTCAGGATGCGCACCTTGAAGTCGGTCAGGGCCACGTCCTCGATATAGGCGGAATACTTGCCCAGGTCCTTGCGCAGCGCGGTATCGAGCGCGTTGACCGGGCCGTTGCCCTCGGCGACCGAGAACAGTTCCTCGCCGTCGACCTCGACCTTCACCGTCGCCTCGGTCACGGTGAGGTATTCGCCGCGCGCGTTGCGCCGCCCCTCGACCGAGACGCGGTAGCGCAGCACGTTGAAATAGCTGGGAATCTGGCCGAGCGCCCGACGGGCCAGGAGCTCGAACGAGGCTTCGGCGCCGTCATAGGCATAGCCCTCGAACTCGCGCTTCTTGACCTCTTCCAGCAGGTGGGAAATCTGCGGGTTGGCCGCATCGATCGAGATGCCGACATCGCGCAGCCGCGACAGGATGTTGGAGCGGCCGGCCTGGTCGGAGACCAGGATCCGCCGCTCGTTGCCGACCGCCTCGGGCGCGACGTGCTCGTAGGTTTTGGGATCCTTCTCGACCGCCGAGACGTGCAGGCCGCCCTTGTGGGCGAAGGCCGAGGCGCCGACATAGGCGGCATGCCGGTTGGGCGCGCGGTTGAGGATTTCGTCGAGCAGCCGCGAGGTCGCGGTGAGATGGCTGAGCCCCGCCTCGTCGATGCCGGTCTCGACCGCGTCGCGGAACGGGGCCTTCAGCATCAGGCTCGGGATGATCGAGACGAGGTTGGCATTGCCGCAGCGCTCGCCCAGACCGTTCAGCGTGCCCTGGACCAGGCGCACGCCCGCCTTGACCGCGGCCAGCGAATTGGCCACCGCGTTCTCGGTATCGTTATGGCAGTGGATGCCGATGCGGCCGCCACCGAACCTGGCGCAGACCACGGCGGCAACCTTCTCGACCTCGTCGGGCAGCGTGCCGCCATTAGTGTCGCACAGCGTCACCCAGCGCGCGCCGCCATCGAGGGCGGCGGCCAGGCAGGACAGCGCGTAATCGGGATTGGCGCGATAGCCGTCGAAGAAATGCTCGGCATCGAAGATCGCCTCGCGGCCGCGCTCGATCGCATGGGCGACGGATTCGCGGATCGAGACCAGATTTTCCTCGAGCGTGGTACCCAGCGCGACCTCGACATGGAAATCCCAGGTCTTGCCGACCAGGCAGGCGACCGGGGCTTGACCGTCGAGCACCGCGGCAAGGCCCGGGTCGTTGGAGGCCGAGCGCCCCGCCCGCTTGGTCATGCCGAAGGCGACGATGCGGGCCTTGGCCAGTTTCGGTGGGCTGGCGAAGAAGGCCGTATCGGTCGGGTTGGCGCCGGGCCAGCCGCATTCGACGTAATCGAGGCCGAGGCGGTCGAGAGCCTGGGCCACGCGGTTCTTGTCCTCGACCGAAAAATCGACGCCCTGGGTCTGCGCGCCGTCGCGCAGCGTGGTGTCGAACAGATAGACGCGTTCCCTGGTCATCGCCTCAAGTCCTTCAGGCGCCGCGGCGCCATACGGTGACGCCGCCCGGCTTGTCCTCCAGCACGACGCCCTGCTCGGCCAGCTCGGCGCGGATGCGGTCGGCCAGCGCGAAATCCTTGGCCTTCTTGGCTTCAGCCCGTTTCTCGATCATTGATTGGATAAAATTTTCATCCACCCGACTGTTCTCGGGTTGCCAATTCATAAACTCCGTCCTGGATCCCAAAACTAATCCCAGAACATTAACGCTGGAGAGAAATCTCCCTCCAATTTTCATAATCTCTCGCCCAGATGTTTCCCTCAAAACCTGCATGGCTAATTCGTTAACAAGAGAAAAATATTTCGGCGTATTCAAATCATCGTTCAATGCATTAATTACGTCATCAGGAATGTAAGAATTTTCGTTCAAAAGGCGCCGCATTAAAACATCTCCCTCAATCTCATGATTACTCTCAAGATTAGGAAAGAAAAGCCCTTCAATTTTCTGTTTAGCTGTATACCATTTGGATAAATTCAACCTAGCTTCGATCAGAGATTGATCAGTCCAGTCAAAGGGCTGCCGATAGTGAACCTTCAGTATAGCCAGCCGGATCGCCTCGCCGGGATGCTGGGCCAGCGCGTCGCGGATGGTCAGGAAGTTGCCGAGAGATTTCGACATCTTCTCGCCGTTCACGGTGACGAAGCCGTTATGCATCCAGGTGCGCACGAACGGCGCCTGGTTGGCGCAGACCGACTGGGCGATCTCGTTCTCGTGGTGGGGGAAGATCAGGTCGAGCCCGCCGCCATGGATGTCGAAGGTGACGCCGAGATGCGCCTTGGCCATCGCCGAGCATTCGATATGCCAGCCCGGCCGGCCGCGGCCCCAGGGGCTGTCCCAGCCCGGGGTCTCGTCGTCCGACGGCTTCCACAAGACGAAGTCGGCCGGGTCCTTCTTGTAGGGCGCGCCCTCGACCCGGGCGCCGGCGATCATGTCGTCGCGGTCGCGCCGCGACAGCCGCCCGTAATCCTTCATCGACGGCACGTCGAACAATACGTGCCCTTCGGCCGCGTAGGCATGGCCGAGCGCGATCAGCCCGGCGATCATCGCCACGATCTCGGGTATATGGTCGGTGACACGCGGCTGGACGTCGGGATCGACGCAGCCGAGCGCGCGGACATCCTCGAAATAGATCTGGGCCGTCCGCTCGGTCAGCTCGCGGATGGGGATATTGAGTTCCCTGGCGCGCGCATTGATCTTGTCCTCGACATCGGTGATGTTGCGGACATAGGTGACCTTCGGGTAACCGCGGCGCAGCCAGCGCAGCAGCGCGTCGAACACGATGACCGGCCGGGCATTGCCGACATGGGCGTAGTCGTAGACGGTCGGCCCGCAGACATACATCCGGACGTGCGACGGATCGAGGGGCGCGAATATCTCCTTTTCGCGCGTCAGAGTATTGTACAGCCGCAGCGCCACGGTCCCACCTAAGTCAGTATAATGTCAGGCTTTTTCACCTCGAAGCCGCGCCCGGGCGCGATCTTCGCCGATCAGAGGTAGCAAATCTTTCATCTCGGGTCCATGGTCGCGGGCCGTCAGCGCCCGGCGCAGGGGCAGGAACAAGGCCTTGCCCTTCAGGCCGGTGGCGGCCTTCACCGCCTCGGTCCAGGCCTTCCAGGTGTCGCCGTCCCAGGGCGCCGGCGGCAATACGGCCGCTGCGGCAGCCAGGTAATCAGCCTCCTCGATCGCCGGTTCGATCGGCCCGTTGACGACCTGCCACCATTCCAAGGCTTCCGGCACATGGGCGAGATTGCCGCGCACGGCCAGCCAGAAGGCTTCGTCGGCGAAGGCCGGCAAGCGATCCGCGACCTCGGCGAAGCTCAAGCCATGCACCAGCCGGGCGTTGAGATGATCGAGTTCGGCGGGATCGAAATGAGCCGGCGCCTTGCCGAAGCGGCCGAGGTCGAAACCCTCGACCAGTTCGTCCAGGCTGTGCCGCACCTCGATCGGATCGGCCGAGCCGAGCCGGGCGAGGAACGCGTTCAAGGCCATCGCCTCGATGCCGCCCTCGCGCATCTCGGTCAGCGACAGCGAGCCGAGCCGCTTGGACAGCCCCGCCCCCGACGTGTCGGTGAACAGCGAGAAATGGGCGAACTGCGGCACCGCGTAGTCCAGGGCCTCGAACAGCTGGATCTGCACGCCGGTATTGGTGACGTGGTCCTCGCCACGGATCACGTGAGTGATGGCGGTGTCGCCGTCATCGACGACGGAGGACATGGTGTAGAGCACCCGGCCGTCGGCGCGCAGCAGCACCGGATCGGACAGCGAGGCGGCATCGACGGTAACATCGCCACGGATCAGGTCGTGCCAATGCACCGACGATTGTTCGAGCTTGAAGCGCCAATGCGGCTTGCGCCCCTCGGCCTCCAGCTTCGCGCGGTCCGCGTCGGTCAGCTTGAGCGCGGCCCGGTCGTAGACCGGCGGCAGGCGCCGGGCGAGCTGCAGCTTGCGGCGCAGCTCCAGCTCCTCCGGCGTCTCGTAGCAGGGGTAGAGCCGCCCCGATGCCTTCAGCCGCTCGGCCGCGGCATGATAGACATCCAGCCGGTCGCTCTGCCGGAAATGGCTATCCCAGGTCAGCCCGAGCCAGCGCAGATCGTCGGCGATGCCGGTGGCGAATGCCTCGGTCGACCGATCGGTGTCGGTATCGTCGAGGCGGAACAGGAAACGGCCGCCGTGGCGGCGGGCGAACAGCCAGTTCAGCACGGCCGCGCGGGCGTTGCCGACATGCAGCCGGCCGGTCGGGCTCGGCGCGAAGCGGACGTGGACGGTCATCGGTCTGCTTACTTGTAATGGTCGCGGAAGCGATTGGTGATCGGATAGCGCCGGTCGCGGCCGAAATTGCGCCGGGTGATCTTGACCCCCGGCGGCGATTGGCGCCGCTTGTATTCGGCCAGGGTCAGCAGGTGCAGCACGCGGGTCACGACCTCGCGCGGTTGGCCCGAGGCGACGATCTCGTCGACCGACTTCTCTTCTTCGACCAGCGCCTCGAGGATCGCATCGAGCTGGTCATAGGGCGGCAGGCTGTCCTGGTCGGTCTGGTTCTCGCGCAGTTCGGCCGTCGGCGCGCGGACCAGCACGTTTTCCGGCATCACCGGACCATCGGGGCCCAGCGCGCCGGCGGGCTTGTGGGCGTTGCGCCAGCGCGAGAGTTCATAGACCGCGGTCTTGTAGACATCCTTCAATACGGAATAGCCGCCGCACATGTCGCCGTAGAGCGTGGCGTAGCCGACCGACATTTCCGACTTGTTGCCGGTGGTCAGCACCATGTGGCCGAACTTGTTCGACAGCGCCATCAGGGTCACGCCGCGGGTTCGGCTCTGCAGGTTTTCTTCCGTGATGTCGGCCTTGCGGCCGGTGAAGGCCGGGGCCAGCATGCCGGCGAAGGCCTCGAAGGCCGGTTCGATGCCGATGGTGTCGAGCCTGATCCCGAGCAGCCGCGCGCATTCCCCGGCATCGCCGAGGCTCTCATCGCCGGTGAAGCGCGAGGGCAGCATCACGCACCAGACCCGGTCTGGCCCCAGCGCATCGACCGCGACGGCCGCGGACAGCGCGGAGTCGATGCCGCCCGACAGGCCCAGCACCACGCCGGGGAAGCGGTTCTTGTCGACATAGTCGCGCAGGCCCAGCTGCATCGCGCCATAGATCTGGGCCAGGCGATCGGGCGGCGCCACGCGCTCAGCCCTCGCGCAGCGCCAGCCCTCGCCGTCGCGCTGCCATTCCGTGATCACCACCTTGGACTGGAACGGGGCCAGTTGCACCGCCAGGCTGCAGTCGGCATTCAGCACGAAGGAGGCGCCGTCGAACACCAGTTCGTCCTGGCCGCCGACCTGATTGACATAGGCCAGCGGCAGGCCGCTTTCCTTGACCCGGGCGACGGCGAGGTTCAGGCGGGTGTCGAGCTTGTCGTCTTCGTAGGGCGAGCCGTTCGGCACCAGCAGGATTTCGGCACCGGTCTCGGCCAGGCATTCGACCACGTCAGGCGTCCAGATATCCTCGCAGATCGGCACGCCCAGCCGCACGCCCTTGAAGACGATCGGCCCCGGCATCGGGCCGGGGGCGAAGACGCGTTTCTCGTCGAAGACGCCGTAATTCGGCAGGTCGACCTTGAAGCGCTTCGCCTGGATCGTCCCTTCGGCCAGCAGCAGCACGGCATTGTGCAGCTTGCCCTCCTCGACCCAGGGGCTGGTGACCAGCACAGCGGGGCCGCCATCGGCCGTCTCGGCCGCCAGTTCCTCGATCGCGGCGCGGCAGGCTTTCTGCAAGGCCGGGCGCAGCACCAGATCCTCGGGCGGATAGCCGCAGACCACCAGTTCGGTGCAGAGCACCAGATCGGCGCCGCCCGCGGCGGCCTCGGCCCGCGCGGCGCGGACCAGCGCGGTGTTGCCGGCAACGTCGCCCATCGTCGGATTGAGCTGGGCCAGGGCAATCTTGAGGGTATCGACCATGGCCCGATTCCTTAACCGACGGTTCCGGCAAATGCCAGTACCGCAACCGCGTCGGACCCATTTCGTTCATGCTGCGCTGCGACATGAACGAAATGGGGATCTGCCCCACCCCGGTCGTGTCAAACGGCGCGGGCGATCTTTGCCGGCTGTCCGCCATGCTGGGCGAGGAAACCCTCGAGGATCTTCGCCGCCGCCTCGTCCATCGTGAGTTGCAGGCGGGTCGAGCCCGGCTCATGACCGGCGATGCGCCCGCGCAGGCGGACATGCAGGCCCGAGATGCGCAGGTTCACGACGCTGCCGACCCGGGCGGCAACCGCCGGGCTGAACCGGGCACCGGCCACCGACAGGTCGATCATGTGGCCGACCACCGACTGGCCCTCGGCCTCGATCTCGACGCTGTTGTTCAGGGCGACGCGCTCATAGGCCCGGCGATCGCCGGCGCGCTTGATCGTGGTCAGGAATCCGGTGACTTCCTCGCTGAGCGCGGCGGCCGCGGTGCCGACCTGGCCGGACGACGTCTCGACATGGGTGGCCGCCTTGGCCGAGCGGTCGGCCGCCTCGAGCACCTGGATCGAGGCGCCCGACACCGTCGACACCGCCTGCGAGGCGCTGGTGACATTGGCGGCGATCTCGCGCGTCGCGGCCGACTGCTGCTCGACCGCCGAGGCGACGGCGACCGAGGATTCGGACAGCCGCGCAATGGTCGAGCGGATGGTGGCGATGATCTCGACAGCGCCGCCGACCGATTGCTGGATGCCCTGGATCAGCGCGCCGATCTCCTCGGTCGCCTTGGCGGTCTGGTTGGCCAGGCTCTTGACCTCGGAGGCCACGACGGCGAAGCCCTTGCCGGCTTCGCCGGCACGGGCCGCCTCGATCGTCGCGTTCAGCGCCAGCAGGTTGGTCTGGCCGGCGATGGTGCGGATCAGGTCGACCACCGTGCCAATCGAACGGGCGGTGTCGTCGAGCTTGCGGATACGCCCTTCGGCCTCGTCGCCCTGCTCGACCGCGGCGGCGGCCATCGTGGACGAGGTCGCGATCTGACGGGCGATTTCACGGATCGAGGAGGACAATTCCTCCGACGCGGTGGCGACGATCTGCAGGTTGGTATCGGCCTCGCGCGCCGCGGCCGATACGTTATGGCTTTCGGCATTGGTCTGGGCCGAGGTCGCGGCGATCTCGGTCGCGGCCTCGGTCATGCGGTTGGCGGCGTTGCCCAGCGTCGCCAGCACCCCCTGCATGGTCCGGTCGAAATCGCGGACCTGGGCTTCCATCTCCTGGCCGCGGCGGATCTTGTGCTGGGCCTCGCGCTTGGTGTCGGAGATGTCGGTCGCGAACTTGACGATCTTGAACGGCCGGCCGGCGGCATCGAAGATCGGGTTGTAGGAAGCCTGCAGCCAGATCTCGCGCCCGCCCTTGCCCAGGCGGCGATATTCGCCGGCATCCGGTTCGCCGCGGCCGAGCTTGTCCCAGAAGGCGCGGTATTCCGGCGAGGCGACCAGCGCCTCGTCGCAGAATATCCGATGATGCCGGCCCTGCACCTCGGCCAGGTCATAGCCGAACACCGCCATGAAATTCTGGTTGGCGGTCAGCACGTTGCCCTTCAGGTCGAATTCGATCACGGCCTGGACCCGGTCGATCGCCCGGATCTTGCCCTCGAATTCGGCATTGCGGGCCTTCGCCGCCGTGATGTCGGAGGCGTATTTGACGATCTTCACCGGCCGCCCGTCGGGCCCGAGGATCGGATTGTAGGAGGCCAGCAGCCAGATTTCCCGGCCGCCCCTGGCCAGACGCCGGTATTCGCCGGTGTCGGACTCGCCGCGGCCCAGCCGTTGCCAGAAGGCGGCGTATTCGGCCGACGCGATGACGGCCGGCTCGCAGAACATGCGATGATGGCGGCCCTGGACCTCGTCGAGGCGATAGCCGACGGTATCGAGGAAATTCCGGTTCGCCGTCAGGATGTTGCCCTTGAGATCGAACTCGATGACCGCCTGCACCCGATCGATCGCCGAGGTCTTGCCGGCATAATCGAGAGCGGCAAGCTTGGCCGCGGTGATGTCGGAGGCGAACTTGACCACCTTGACCGGCCGGCCGTCGGCCCCGAGCACCGGATTGTAGGAGGCCTGCAGCCAGATCGGCCGCCCGCCCTTGGCCAGACGCTGATACTCGCCGGAAAAGACCTCGCCCTGCGCGAGCCTGGCCCAGAACTGCTTGTAGTCGGTGCTGGCCGCGTAGGCCGGATCGCAGAACAGCCGGTGATGCTTGCCCTTGAGCTCGTCGAGGCGATAGCCGACCGCCTTCAGGAAATTCTCGTTCGCGGTGACGATCGTCCCGTTCAGATCGAATTCGATGACCGCCTGCACCCTGTCGATCGCCGCCAGCATGGCCGTGACGCGAGCCGTCTCGGCCAGGTTATTCCTACCAAACCCAAGAAACGACACGCGGCGCTCCACTTCCATATCTAGAGGATTTTCACAGGGGGAACCGGGTTTTCGGCTGATACCGAAAGCGACGGTTTTTTACATGATTTTACGTCGCAATCCCAATTCAGATCACGGTTCCCGGCCCCTGGATGCAATTTTCTTGTGGAGGAAATTATAGAAACATACAGAATTACCTTTTACTGACGTCCAAAAATCGTCAGCCGATAAAACGAGCGCCATACGACTCCAAATCAAGGCGCAATACACGGCAAATACCACTTATCATGCGATACTGGCCGGCCAGCATCGACAATTCTATCAGCGCGGGCTCAGACCAGCGTTTGGCCAGCTCGTTCCACAACTGATCGTCGAGATCGGCCGTTTCATGCAGGCTGTCGACCAGCCGGACCAGCAGGCGCTGGTCGGCATCGAAGACGGGGTCGTCCGCGGCGGCCGACACGGTCGCGGCGACGGCCGCCTTGGTCAGCCCGGCGCGCTCGGCAAAGAAGGTGACGTGCACGCCCCATTCATATTCGGCCCCGGCGCGGGCACAGGCACGCAGGATGACGATCTCGCGCTCGGCCAAGGTCAGTTCGCCGCGGTCGAGCAGCCCGCCGGCGAACAGCCGGGACAGCACCCGGGGATTGCGGGCGAGCGTCCGGAACAGCTTCAGCGGCTCCCGCCCCGGCGGCATGACCCGGGCGAAGCCGGCGGCGATCTCCTCGGCATAAGGCGGATCGAGCGGGGCGATACGGGGATTGGCCATCGCGGCCTCCTTTGCTACGGTTTCGATAGCAACAGATGCTACATAATCAGTAGCAAGGAGGCAAGATGGCCGCTCGGCCGGGAATGAAGGTGCGCGGCTCGACCACCGGGCGTCCGATCATGGTGCTGCTCGATCTGCTCGGCCGGCGCTGGGCCTTGCGAATCTTGTGGGAACTGCGGGCAGGCGGGCTGAAGTTCCGGGAGTTGCAGGCCGCCTGCGGCGATATCTCGCCGACCGTGCTGAACACCCGGCTGGCCGAATTGCGCGAGGCCGCCATCCTCGATACCGGCGAGGATGGCTATCGGTTAACGAAACAGGGCGACGATCTGATCGCCGCCCTGCTGCCGCTGCATCTCTGGGCCGAAGACTGGGCCGCGGCTATTTCCGCAGCAGGAATTCGCGACCGACCTTGACCGAGGGCACGCCGTCATAGGCGATGATGTCGGCGGTGGCATAGGTCTCGGTCCACAGTTCCGGCAGGTAGGAGCCGGTGCCGATGACGTCGACCGGCGCGCTGACCGAGGCCATAACCTTGCACTTGGCCGGGGTGAAACCCGACGAGGCGACGATTGTCACCTTCGGGAAACCGGCGTCGTCGAGCGTATCGCGCATATGCCAGATCGCCGCGGCGGTGACGCCGGTGCCGACCAGCCAGCGCAATTCGGATTCCGTGCGGTACTGGCGGATCGCGTTGGGCACGTGGCGTTCGAGCACCGCGTAGGAGGCGGCAGGGTCGAGCCCCTCGATATACCGGCCGCCATGGGTATCGAGGCGGACCGACAGCCCGCCATGGGCGGCCAGTTCGGGGAAGCGGCGGCAGACCGCCAGCGCATCGGTGACTTCCTGGCCGTAGTAGTCGACCAGCACGGTCATCGCTTCGCCGGGAAAGCTCTCAGCGTACATTTCCGCGGCGCGCAAGGTCGAACCGGCATAGCCGATCAGCGCATGCGGCATGGTGCCAAGCCCGCGCGCATTGCCGAAATACGGCGCCGTCGCATCGGTCGCGTTGCCGACGAAACCGACCGCACCGACGTCGCGGCGGGCGGCGCGAGATCCGACCGAGGCGGCATAGGCCATCAGTTCGGCCATCTCGCCGCCGGCGCAATGGCGGGCATCCATCGCCAGGAACCGGGCCTTGGGCAGGTCGCAGCACATCGAATAGGCGTTGAAGGCCGCGACGCAGGCCGGCCCCAGCTTCTGCAGATAGAGCGTCTCCAGATCGCACAGATCGACCATCGAGCCGGTGATGTAGGCCAGCGCCTCGCCCGAACCGACCCAGTCGCCTTCCTCGAAGCAGGGCTCGATGACGAACTCGGTCTTGCGGGCGGCGGCCATCGACTGCAGCCAGTCGATCATCAGCCGGGCGGCGAAGATCACCGGGCGGCGCATGAACACCGCGTAGGTCACCTGCTTGTCGCCGTGCGAGCGCACGACGGCGCGGGTGCGCTTGAAATAGACGTCGGTCCGCTGCTCCACCTCCCGCTCGAGGCCGGCGACGTCGAGCGTCGCGGCATCGGGCAGGTTCATGGCGTCGCGCTCAACCGGCCTGGGCGAGCTCGAGGTGCGCACGGCCGCGGCCCTCCTTCAGCATCTCGGCGATCATGAAGGCGAGCTCCAGCGACTGCTGGGCGTTGAGCCGCGGGTCGCAATGGGTGTGGTAGCGGTCGGACAGGTCGCCCTCGCCGATCGCCTGGGCGCCGCCGAGGCATTCGGTGACGTCCTGACCGGTCATCTCCAGATGCACGCCGCCGGCATAGGTGCCCTCGGCCGCATGGACCTCGAAGAACTGGCGGACTTCACGCATCACCCGGTCGAACGGCCGGGTCTTGTAGCCGGTCGACGAGGTCAGCGTGTTGCCGTGCATCGGGTCGCAGGACCAGACGACCTTGCGCCCCTCGCGCTCGACCGCGCGGATCAGGGCCGGCAGATGCTGGTCGACCTTGTCGGCGCCCATGCGGCTGTAAAGCGTCAGGCGGCCCGGCTCGTTCTTCGGGTTCAGCGCGTCGATCAGCCGCACCAGGTCGTCCGGCTTCAGGCTGGGCCCGCATTTCAGGCCGATCGGGTTGGCGATGCCGCGCATGTATTCGACATGGGCACCGTCGAGCTGGCGGGTGCGGTCGCCGATCCACAAGAGGTGGCCCGAGGTCGAGTACCAGTCGCCGGACGTGGAATCCACCCGGGTCATCGCCTGCTCGTAGCCGAGCAGCAGCGCCTCGTGGCTGGTGTAGAGATCGGTGGTGCGCAGCTCGGGCGTCTTTTCCGGGGTCAGGCCGCAGGCTTCCATGAAGCGCAGGCTTTCATCGATCCGGTTGGCCAGGTCGAGGAAGCGGTCGGACTGCGGGCTCTTGTTGACGAAACCGAGCATCCAGCCGCGAATGCGGTGGATATCGGCATAACCGCCCTGGGTGAAGGCGCGCAGCAGGTTCAGCGTCGCGGCCGACTGGGTATAGGCGCGGATCTGGCGCTCCGGATCGGGGATGCGCGCCTCGGCTGTGAATTCCATGCCGTTGACGATGTCGCCGCGATAGCTCGGCAGTTCGACGTCGCCGCGCTTTTCGATGCCCGACGACCGCGGCTTGGCGAACTGGCCGGCCATGCGCGCCAGCTTGACCACCGGCATCGCCCCGCCGAAGGTCAGCACGACGGCCATCTGCAGCATGACGCGCAGCGTGTCGCGGATATTGTCGGCGCCGAGCTCGGCGAAGCTTTCGGCGCAATCGCCGCCCTGCATCAGGAAAGCCTTGCGCTCGGCCACGCGGGCCAGCTGGGCCTTCAGCGAGCGGGCCTCGCCGGCATAGATCAGGGGGGGCAGCTTGCGCAACTGGCCTTCGACCGCCGCCAGGGCATCCTGGTCGGGATAATCCGGCACCTGCTGGATCGGGCGGGAACGCCAGCTCTGCGGGGACCAGTTAAGCGCATTCATGACACGAGGCCTCACTTCAACGTCCAAGGCTAACAGCTATAGGCCGTTCCGGCGGGCCACGCCAGCCCGCCGTACCGTCCCACAGTGTCGCGCTGTGCTATTCGGCAGCCAGGGCGGCCGGCGGCGGCAGCTTCTCGCGCAGGGTGACGAATTCCTCGGCCGCCGTCGGATGGATGCCGACGGTCGCATCGAAATCGGCCTTGGTCGCCCCGGCCTTCAGCGCGATGGCCAGGCCCTGGATGATCTCGCCGGCATCGGGCCCGATCATGTGGCAGCCGATCACCCGGCCCGTCGCCGCGTCGACGACGAGCTTCATCAGCGTCTTTTCCGGCCGCCCGGCCAGCGTGAACTTCATCGGCGTGAAGGCGGTGCGGTAGACGTCGACCGACGGGTAGGTCAGGCGGGCGGCCGCCTCGCTCAATCCCACCGTGGCGAGGTTCGGCTGCGAGAACACCGCGCTCGCCACATTCTCATGGGTGAACATCGTCGGCTTGTTGCCGAACACGGTATCGGCGAAGGCATGGCCCTCGCGGATCGCGACCGGCGTCAGGTTCAGGCGGTTGGTGACGTCGCCGACCGCGTAGATATGCGGCACCGTGGTCTGCGACCAGGCATCGACCTTCACCGCGCCGCCGGCCACCAGGGCCACGCCGACCTCGGGCAGGCCGAGGTCCGATGTATTGGGGCTGCGGCCGGTCGCGGCCATCACCACGTCGGCCACGACCTCCGACCCGTCCGCCAGCCTGACCGCGAGGCCGTCGGCCCGCTTCTCGATGGCGGTGAGGCCGATATCGACCTTGAGGTCGATGCCCTTCTTGACCATCTCGGCGGCGAGATGGTCGCGCAGGTCGTCGTCGAAGCCGCGCAGGATCTGGGCGCCCCGATAGATCTGGGTGGTCCTGGCCCCCAGGCCGTTGAAGATTCCGGCGAATTCGCAGGCGATGTAGCCGCCGCCCAGCACGACGACGCGCTTGGGGAACGTCTCAAGGTGAAAGGCTTCGTTCGACGAGATGCAGTGCTCGGCGCCCGGCACGTCGGGCATGACGGGACGCGCCCCGGTGGCGATCAGGATGGTCTTCGCGGTGTGGCGCGCGGCCCCGACCGCGATGGTGTGCGGATCGACCAGGGTTGCCCGGCCGTCGAGCGGCGTGACGCCGGCATTGGTCAGCAGACGGCGGTAGATGCCTTCCAGCCGGCCGATTTCCTTGTCCTTGTTGGCGATCAGGGTCGGCCAGTCGAAGCTCGACTCGCCCACGGTCCAGCCGAAGCCTGCGGCATCGTGGAACGCTTCGGCGTATTCCGAGGCGTAGACCAGCAGCTTCTTGGGCACGCAGCCGCGGATGACGCAGGTGCCGCCATAGCGGTATTCCTCGGCAATGGCGACCCGCGCGCCGTAGCCGGCCGCGATCCGCGCCGCGCGCACCCCGCCCGACCCGCCGCCGATCACGAACAGGTCGAAATCAAACTCGCTCATCGCCGCCTCCACCTCAATCCTTACGCCGAAGCGGCGGGATTGTGGTCGAACCGCCGCGGGTACGCAACCTCAGGTCGGTGCCGCCGGCCGCCGGGTCAACCCCCTTTGGCTTCGCCGGCCGGGAATACCAGGCAGGTGGTGGTGGCATGGGCATAGAGCCGGGCCCCGTCGGGGCTGGTGATGCGCGCCTCGGCGGTGGCGATGCGGCCGCCGACATGGATGACCTTGCCCTCGCAATGGATCAGGCCGGTGTCCGCCCGCAAGGCACGGACGTAATTCACCTTCAGCTCGACGGTCGTATAGGCGAAACCCGGCTTCAGCGTGGTGTGGACCGCGCAGCCCAGCGCTGAATCGAGCAGGGTCGCGGCATAGCCGCCATGCACCGTGCCGATCGGGTTGTAGAGATATTCCGCCGGCTGGCCGGTGAACAGCACGCGGCCGTATTCGAGCTCGACCAGGCCGAAATCGAGGGTGTCGGCGATCGGTGGCCGCGCCCCGCCGGTCATGCGCGCGCGCAGCTGATCCAGCCCCGACATCGCCATCAGCGCGGCCATGTCGACCTTGGGATCGGCCCAGCTGTAGGTGCGGGTGCGCGTGGTATCGGGGACGTCGTTCATGGCCGGCTCGCAGTGTTTGACATGATGATCGTCCTGCAACGGTGGCATTACAGCCAGCCATGCGGAACTGGCTAATTTCGCATGCGGCATATACATTCATGAATACAATGATCGACTGGTCATCCTACCGTGTCTTCCTGGCGGTCGCCGAATGCGGCAGCCTGTCGGAAGCCGCCCGCCGGCTGAACTCGAGCCAGCCGACGATCGGCCGGCAGATCCAGGGCCTGGAGCAGGCGCTGGGCCGCAAATTGTTCGCCCGCATGCCGCGCGGCATGGTGCCGACGCCGGCCGGCGAAGCCATCCTCGATGCGGTGCGGGGTATGGCCGAGGCAGCCCAGGCGGTCGAACGTCGGCTGTCGGCCGGCGCCTCCGACCTGCCCGGCGAAGTGCGCATCGCCGCGACCGAAGGCATCGCCACCCACTGGCTGACGGCAAGGCTTGCCGATTTCCGGCAGCGCCACCCGGAGATAACCCTGACCTTTTCGGTCTCCAACCAGGCCGCCGACCTGAGCCGGCGCGAAGCCGATATCGCACTCCGCCTGTTCCGGATGACCGCCGGCGATTATGTGGTGAAGAAGCTCGGGCCCGTGACCCAGGGGCTCTATGCCGCGCCCGGCTACCTGGCCCGCCGCGGCACGCCGCGGACCCCCGCCGACCTTGACCACCACGACATCGTCGGCTTCACCGGGCCGGGCGACCGCATGCCCCAGGCCCAGCACGTCGAGCGGCTGGCCCAGGGGCGCTACGCCTTCCGCTCCAACTCGCTCTTGACCCAGATCGAGGCGCTGCGCCACGGCTACGGCCTGGGCATGACGTCCTGCTTCATGGCCGATCCCGATCCGGGCCTGGTGCGTGTGCTGCAGGGCGACGTCGGCTACCACTTCGACGCCTGGCTCGTGGTTCATCGCGACCTGCGCCAGGCACCGCGCATCCGGCTGGTGTTCGACGAGATCGTGCGGCTGTTCGGCGAGGACCGGGCGCTGTTTGCCGGCGGCGGCCAGGGTAGCCTGCCCAACGCGTGAATTCCGTGCCGGAGGCCGCGCCAGAAAAGAAGGCCGATCGGGAAGAAAACCCAAGAACCTGGAACCCGGATTGCGGGCGCAGGCCAGGACCGATTTGAATTAAGTGCCCAACCGGTTCATCAAATTGTTTATTTAAGCATAATGATTGTCGCCATAAAAAATAATAAAAAATGCTGAAATTCCCGTATCAGTCACCAGATATGCAGGTTTTTCGGCAATAATTTTCGCGATCAGGAAGGAACAGCCTGAGCGGATATTGGAAGAGGAATTGAAAGGTGCGTGTAATATTTTCTCTCGTCGGCGCCGCCGTCGCAGCGCTGCTCTCGGCTTCGGCCGCCACGGCGCAGACCGCGCCGGCCGTCGAAAGGCTCAACCCCAGCGATTGGCTGACCTATTGGCTGGGCCCGGCCGGTACGCCGCTGGCATCCTCGCCGGCCCAGACGCGGGTCAGCAGCTGGGTCAAGTTGACTCAGGCCGATGCCGACAACCTCACCCGCCTCGGTTACTACGTGCGGGTTGCCAATATCGATCTCGGTCGCATCGCGCCGGGCGCGGCAACCAATCCCGACAATGTCCGGCGGGTCGAGCGGCTGATGCCGCGCGCAGCCTTCGAGGCACGCTTTCCCAACGCGACCTTGATGACGACGAAGAACGGCTTCGTGCCCGGCCAGACCTATTCCTATGGGAATTTCCTCAAGGCGGTGGCGGCGCTGCCCGGCTATTGCGGCGATTTCAGCGCGATGGAAGCGCGGTTGCGAACACCGGCGATGGCGGATCCCGACCTGGTCTGCAAGAAGATGCTGACGACCACCCTGGCCCATGCGGTCCAGGAAACTTCCGACGGGCTGCCCGATGCGTCCGATCCGTCGGCCCGGATCGCCGGCACCTTCGCCAGCGTCGCCGAAAGCAACTGGAACGACCCCGCGATCGCCACGCCGCGCGCCCGCTATTTCGATGCGGCCGGCCCCTTCTCGCCGGGCGGTACGAACGGGGCGATGGTCGTCGGCAATTATTACTACGGCCGTGGCGCCAAGCAGCTGTCCTATCCGACGAACTATGCCAACGTCTCGTTCCTGGCCTATGGCACGACCCTGCTGGTCGAGCAGCCGACACTGGTCGAGCAGGCGAACTTCCTGCCGTTCTATACGGCCATTGCCTACGCGCTGACGCCGAAGGACGGGCGGATCTCGATCGCCGAGGCGATGGACGGCACGCTGTCGGCCGACATCGCCGCCCTGGAAGCCAATCCGGACGGGCAGATGCTGCTGGCCAACCAATGGGTGTCGAACGGCACGGTCGCCAAGGCGCTCAAGTTCTTCGATCGCGGCTTCTCGCTGACCATCGCGCTGGTCAATGGCGGGCCGGAATGCGGCAACAATCCGCAGACCACGACGCAGACCCGTACCCGCATCCAGGCCTATGCCCGATTGGCGAAAGGCGCCGCCGAAGGCGGGCTGTTCGCCAGCGGCTTCACCCCTGACGCCAAGGATCTGATGGGCTGCAACGACGGCAGCATGCCTGCGGCCCTGCCGCCCGCCTATCTGTCGGATGCGCCGTTCTGCCTCTACGGCGCCAACACCGGCGCCTGCGCCGGCCTCGGCGCGGCGCTGGCCGACAACATGAACAAGGGACAGGGCCTGGATACGATCAGCATCGGCTCGCCGCTGTTCTACAAGCGGCGCTACACCTCGCTCGATACCTCGACCTGCAACCTGGTCTCCTATGCTGGCGGCGTGCCGATCTTCGGCGGTTTGAGTGTCGATCAGACCTATTGCCCGGAAATCGTCCCGATCGACAACAATTCGCGCGGCGCCAACTGAAGCCGGCTAGCCTAGAGAAAAAATTCCTTGCCCTTCATTTGATGGTCCCAGAATGACACTCTCGATCGATCACGAACTCGATGCCGCGCTCAATACCGATAACAAAATCGTCCTGGCGCAAGAGAAGTTGAACAAATACGACATATGCACGGTAAAAACGCCGGAGGAAGTCGGCAAGATGCGTGAGGCCGGTCGAATCGCCGGTCTTATATTCGATGAAATCGGCGAACAGATCCGCCCCGGCATCACCGGGCGCGAACTGAATGGCATCGCCTTCGATCTGATGATCAACAAATACCAGGTCACGATAGATCGAACCGATCTCAGCGGAGTCACGCATAACGAACTGGCTTCGATATCGCTGTCCCGCAATTTCGTCTCCGCCTTCGGTGAATTGGACGACATTCCATTGCGGAAGGGCGAAATCGTCGGCCTGGATATCAGCTTCAAGAAAGATGGCTGGTGTGCCGACACCACCCGCTTCTGGATGGTCGGCCAGGAATGTTCGAGGCTGGCCCGAACCCTGTTGGCCGTGGCCTACGAAGCCACGTGGGTCGGCATCAACATGGTGAAGCCGGGCGTGCATATCGGCAGCATCGGCCACGCCGTCGAGACCTATGTGGAAAGCAGGGGCTTCACCATCATGAAGACCCCCGGCCAATTCGGCCACAGCATCGGCCGGCAGCACAACGAAGGCCTGCTGATCCCGTTCTATGGCTGCATGCCGTATACCGGCCATATCCTCGAAGAGGGCATGGTGATCACGATCGAACCCGGGGTGACCTACGGCGATGCCTTCGGCTTTCGCCTGAAGAACGCCATCGGCTCGATGGTCACCAATCATCGTGTGCTCGGCTGCTATTGGGAGCATGTCGTGGCGGTCACCAGCCAGGGCGGCGAGGTTCTCGACCTGCGCGCGGGCGAGAGCGAGTATCCCGATCCCAGGATGTACGGCTACACCCACAACACCAATTACCCGCACTACTGACCGCCGGCGCCCGCGGGCATGGTGGGGGTGGTAAGCCCCCCATGGCCG
>JAEYTW010000616.1 GCA_023433835.1 Pseudomonadota bacterium
CGCCAACACGGTGATGATCGAATCCCACCACGTCCCGACCCGCTGCGCCGCCAGGGTGCCGAGCGTCACCCCGGCCGCCACCGCCAAGGCAAAGGCGGCCCCGGTCAGCAGCAGCGTCGCCGGCAAACGCTCGGCGATCAGGGCCAGGACCGGTTGCTGCTGGCGGAAAGAGTAGCCGAGATCGAAGCGCAGGACCTGGCCGAGATAGATCACCAGCTGTTCGTACAGCGGCCGGTCCAGGCCGAACTGCCGGCGTAGCTGGTCGATCTGCTGCTGATCGGCGGCGCCCGACTGCCCGACCATGACGCTGACCGGGTCGCCGGGGGCGGCGTGGATCAGCAGGAAGGCAGCGACGACGATGCACAACACCATCACCGCCATCTTCGCCACACGCTGCGCCAGGAACTGACTGAATCGCACCATTGCGTCCTACGCCAGGAACACGTTGTCGAAGCTCGCCTGGACGCCGGTGCCCGACGACACCACGTTATGGACGCGCTTGTTGTAGACCGTGGCGAAGGACACTTCCGATAGCCAGACCAGCGGCATGTCGCGCACCAGGATCTCCTGGACCTTGGCGAAGGCTTCCCGGCGCGTATCGCTGTCGGCCGCGTTGCGTGCCGTGGCGAAAAGCGCGTCGACCTCGGGGTTCGAATAGCCCGCGGTGTTGGCGAAGATTACCTTCTGAATGTTGCTGCTGACATAGGTGCGCTCGACCCCCAGCGTCGGGTCGCCGTACTGGTAGACGACGTTGACCGTGGTCTCGTAGTCCCAGTTCGACACGCGCTGCCCCCAGCCGGCAGCGTCGGTGTTCTCCAGCACCACCTCAATGCCGACTTTCTTCAGCGCGGTGCGGATATATTCCGACAGGCGCAGCCACATCTCGCCGTAGGGCATCACCAGATGCTTCATGGTGAAGCGCACGCCATCGGCGTTGGGCTTCAGCCCGGCCTCGTCGAGCAGCTGATTTGCTCCCTTCAGGTCGAAGAAGGGGATGCGGGCCTTCGGGTTGTAGTAGCGCGTGGACGAAGCGAAGGGGCCGGTGGCCATGCGGCCGACGCCGAACCAGAGGCGGTTGACGACGAAGTCGCGATCGAGCGCCATGCAGATGGCGCGGCGCACCCGGGCATCGTCCAGCGGCTTGATGCGATTGTTCAGGTCGACCCACAGCATCGGGCCGTAATACTCGTACCCCTTGGTGGTGACCTCGAGCGTCGCGACCTTGCGCAGGCGCGGGATATCGAAGGGCTCGATATCGGATCCCTGGCATAGTTCGACCTGGCCGTTCTGTACCGCGGCCGCGCGGCTCTGGCTGTCGGGCACTATGCGGTAGACGATTTCGTCGAGATATGGCTGCCCCGGCTTCCAATAGCCGTCGAAGCGCTTGAAACGGATGAAGTTGCCGCGCTGCCATTCGCTGAACTGGAACGGGCCGGTGCCGACCGGCTTCTGGTTGGCCGGGTTGGTCGCGTAGTCGGTGCCGTCATAGATGTGCTTGGGCACGATCGCGCAGGTCGTGACGTCGAACATCAGCAGGAAAGGCTCGAACGGCGTATCGAGGGTCAGCCGCACGGTCAGCGGATCGGGCGCCTCGGCCTTGACGATCTTGGCGAAGACGTTGCGGGCGCGGGGCGACACCTTCATGTGGAACTGGGTGATCGAGAAGATCACGTCGTCGGCCGTCATCGGCCGGCCGTCGTGGAACTTGACGTTCTCCTGCAGGCGGAAGGTATAGACCTTCGCATCCGCCGACACGTCCCAGGCTTTCGCCAGCTCAGGCTCGGGGTCGAGCTTGGGCGAATAGCGCAGGAGGCCCTGGTAGAGCTTGCTGGCGGCGATCAGGGTCGGTGCTTGGCTGCCGATGCCCAGAACGAGAATCGGCGGCTCGGGAGTCAGGGTGGCGGTCAAGGTCCCGCCGCGCTTCGGCGCCTGTCCCTGGGCCCGCGCCCCCGTTGCACCGAGGATAATCGAGCCGCCGACGGTCGCCATCACCGTGCGGCGGCTGATGCCTGCCAGACGCGCCGACGACCGGCTGATTCCCGCCTGTTCCGCCGTCGTTGCGCGACCTTCGCACTGGTTGCTCATGACTTGCCTCTCCTGCTGCGATCCCGGTTTTCCGGTGACAGGGGGCAGAGTATGAGGACGAAAATTGTAATTCAATAATTTTGTCGTACAAAATATAACCAGATCGACTCACGTTCCGTCCGGGGACAAAACCGGTCGCAAATCAGGCGATCGCGTTCAGGAGATGGTCCGTTGCGGTCGAGATGAACGCGCGAAGACGCTGAAGACGCCGGAGGTTCCGGTGGTATCCCATCGAGATCGTGACCTGAGCACTTAAAACTCGTCCGGAAATGAGTAGAGTCCGTCAACCGAGGAGACGGATGCATGAAGCGCATTCGGTTCACGGAAGAGCAGATCATCGGGATCCTGCGTGAGCAGGAAGGCGGGGCCAAGACGGCGGATGTGTGCCGGCGTCACGGGATCTCGGAAGCGACGTTCTATGCCTGGAAGTCGAAGTTCGGCGGGCTCGATGTGTCGGAGGCTCGCCGGCTGAAGAGCCTGGAAGACGAGAACGCGCGGCTGAAGAAGCTGCTGGCGGAAGCGATGCTGGACAACGCGATGCTGAAGGATGTCGCCTCACGAAAATGGTGACGCCCGCCGTCAGACGGGAAGCCGCGGCCCACCTGATCCAGTCCTACGAGGTGAGCCAGCGGCGGGCATGTACGGTTCTCGCCGTCGATCGCAGCACGGTGCGTTATCGGGCTCGCCGGTCGGCGGACACGGCAGTGCGGCAGCGACTGCGTGAGC
>JAEYTW010000655.1 GCA_023433835.1 Pseudomonadota bacterium
GCCCAGATCCTCGACGGGCTGACCCGGGCGGTCGAAAAGGTCCAGAACACGCTCGGGCTGAGCTAAAGCCCCCAGGCCGCCGGCCCCGGCTGGCCGCCCGTCCCCATTTCTGTCGATGCCGCGCCGCCGCCGTCCTCGCTAGCCTTTGCCGCAACTGACCATGCGCAAAGGGAGGCCCGGCAGATGGCGGCGCTGCATGATCTCGATATCGGCCAGGCGGCGGCGGCGATCCGCGGCGGCGACACCACCGCCGAGGCCCTGGCCGACGCGCTGCTCGCCCGGGCCGCCGGCGCCTCGGCGCTGAACGCCTTCCTGACCCTCGATGCCGACCACCTGCGGACGGCAGCGCGCGAGGCCGATCGCCTGCGCGCCGCCGGCCGGGCACCGGGCCCGCTGCACGGCGTGCCGCTGGCGATCAAGGACAATATCGACGTGGCGGGTGATGTGACCACCGGCGGCACGCCGGGCCTGGCCGGCCACCGCCCGGCCCGCAACGCCCGCGTCGTCGACAGCCTGATCGGGGCCGGCGCGCTGGTCCTGGGCAAGACCGGGCTGCACGAACTGGCCTTCGGCGTCACCTCCAACAACGGCTGGTCGGGGGCGGTACGCAACCCCTACGATCCGTCGCGCAGCCCGGGCGGATCGAGCGGCGGGACGGCCGCGGCCGTTTCAGCCCGCCTCGCCCCCGGCGGCATCGGCACCGACACCGGCGGCTCGACCCGCATCCCCGCCGCCTTCTGCGGCATCACCGGTTTCCGCCCGAGCCTCGGGCGCTGGCCCCAGGCCGGCATCGTGCCGGTCTCGCACACCCGCGACACGCCCGGGCCGATGACCCGTGGCACCGCCGACTGCCTGCTGCTCGACGGCGTCGTCACCGGCGCGACGGATGACGGGCCCGCGCCGACGCTGGCCGGCCTGCGCCTGGGCCTGCCGCGCCGGCATTTCTGGGAAGGGCTTGACGGCGAGGTCGCCGCGATCCTCGCCGCCCGCCTGGCCGACCTGCGCGCAGCCGGCGTGGTGCTGGTCGAGGCCGACCTCGAGGATGTCGCCGCGCTCGACGCCGCGGCAGGCTTCCCGATCGCGCTGTACGAAGTGGCGGGCGACCTGCGCGCCTATCTCGCGGCCCACGGCCTGGCGCTGACCGCGCGCGACCTGGCCGCGGCCGCCGGCAGCCCCGACGTGCGCGCGATCCTGCAGGGCGTAACCGGCGAGGCCGCGATTCCTGAAGCGGTCTACCAGGCTGCGCTGCTGCACCACCGCCCGGCGCTGCAAAAAGCCTATGCCCGTTATTTCCGCGATCAGGCCGTCGACGCGATGATCCTGCCGACGGTGCCGATGGCGGCGCCGCGGATCGGCGAGGACGAAACGGTGGAGATCGGCGGCGTCGAACTGCCGCTGTTTCCGACCCTGACGCGCAACACCAGCCCGGCCAGCGTCGCCGGCACGCCCGGCCTCAGCCTGCCTGCCGGCATGACGGCGGCGGGCCTGCCGGTCGGTATCGAGATCGACGGACCAATGGGCGGCGACCGCCGGCTGCTGCGGCTGGGCCTTGTCATCGAAACCATCCTGCCGCCACTGCCGGCACCGACCATCTGAAAAAAGGGGAGAGCATCATGAGCGTGGGAAAACCGTCACCGACGCGACGCCGGCTGCTGGCCACCGGCGCGGTAGCCTTCGCCGTTGCACCGGCGATCATCGCGCGCGCCGCCGACAAGGAATTCAGGATCGGCATCTTCCTGCCGCTGAGCGGCCCGGCCGCGCTGTTCGGCCCGACGGGACGCGCCTGCGCGGAACTCGCCGCGGAAGAGATCAACAAGACCGGCGGCATCCTCGGCCGCCCGGTCAGGCTGCTGCCGACCGACGGCGGCGCCGCCCCGGCCGAAGCCGCCAAATCGGCCGTGCGTCTGATGCTGGAAGACAAGATCGACATGCTGCTGGGCTCGCACGACAGCGCGGTGCGCGGCGCGGTCGCGGCGACGGTCAAGGGCAAGCTGCCCTATGTCTACACCCCGGTCTACGAGGGCGGGGAATGCAGTACCAATCTCTATTGCCTGGGCGAGACGCCGGACCAGCAGGGCGGGCCCGCCATCGGCTGGCTTACCGCCGAGCGCAAGGCCAAGACGTACTACCTGATCGGCAACGACTACGGCTGGCCGCGCAAGACCAACGAGCGCGCCCGCAAGCTGATCGCCGAGCATGGCGGCAGCGTGCTGGCCGAGGAGTACCTGCCGCTGGGCGCGCCCAACAAGTTCGAGGAGGCGGTGACCCGCATCAAGGCGGCCAAGCCCGATGTCGTGCTGATCACGCTGGTCGGCGCCGACAACGTCAATTTCAACCGTACCTTCGCCGGCTTCGGCCTCGACAAGGACATCGCCCGCTTCGCCTTCCTGCTGGAGGAAAACACGCTGGCTGGCCTCGGCGGCGCTGCCAGCCGCGCCCTCTATGCCTGCATGGGCTATTTCGCCGATCTCGACTGGCCGACCAACAAGCAGTTCAAGGCGGCCTATGCGGCGAAGTTCGGCGACAAGGCGCCGCCGCTCTCGACCATCGGCGTCGATTCCTTCACCGGCATCAAGTTCGCCAAGGCATTGGTCGAGAAGGCGAAGGGTACCGACGCGAAGGCCTGCATGGCCGCCTCGGAAGGCCTGCGCTTCGATACGGTGACGGCGCCCGCGATCATGCGCGGCCGCCATGTCGACAAGACGATGTTCCTGGCCCGCTGCCAGGGCACGAAGTTCGAGGTGATCAAGACCTTCGGCTTCGTGCCGAGCGGCACGGCCTGCGGCATCTGAGGGCGGGGCCGCGGTGGACCCGGTCGTCGTCACCCAGGGGCTGAACCTCGTCTTCGCCATAGCCGTCCTGGCCGTGCTGGCGCTGGGGCTTGCCGTCGTCTTCGGCCTGCTCGGCGTGCTCAACCTCGCCCATGGCGAATTCATCATGGTCGGGGCCTATTGCGCCTGGGCGGCGACGGCGGCGGGCCTGCCCTATCTCGCCGCCATTCCGCTGGCGATGGCGGTGGGGCTCGGCCTCGGCCTGGCCGTCGAACGCTGGCTGATCCGACCGCTCTACCGCCGGCCGTTCGACACGCTGGTCGCGACCTGGGGATTGAGCCTGCTGCTGCGCAAGGGTGCCGAGGCCGCTTTCGGCCTGTCGTTCCGCAACGTGCCGGTGCCGCTGCCGGGCACCGTCGGCGTGCTCGGCACCGACTACCCGGCCTATCGCCTGCTGCTGATCGCGCTGTCCGCCACCATCGTCGGCGGGCTGATGCTGTGGTACCGGCAGAGCCGCACCGGCCTGCGCATCCGGGCGATGGTCGGCAACCCCGACCTGGCCGAGGCGGTGGGCATCCGCGCCGGCCGGCTTGCCGCCGGCACCTTCGCGGCCGGCACCGGCCTCGCCGCGCTGGGCGGGGTGATGATTGCGCCGCTGGTGCCGCTGCAGCCGCTGATGGGCCTCGACTTCGTGCTGCGGTCGTTCTTCGCGCTGGTCATCGGCGGGCTGGGCAGCGGGCTGGGGCTGTTCGCCGGCTCGGCCGTCATCGGCGGCATCGACAGCCTGATATCCGCCATCTTCGACGCCAGCTGGGGCTACTTCACCGTGCTGGTCGTGGCCATCCTGTTCCTGTGGCGCCGGCCGGGGGGTCTCTTTGCGCGCTAGCCTGCTGCTCGTTGCCGGCATCGTCGTCCTGCCGTTCGCCGTCGGCGACTACTGGGCCTATCAGACCGGGCTCTACTTCCTCTATGCCGCCGCGGCCACCGGCCTCGGGCTGTGCTGGGGGCGGGCCGGCTTCCTGCCGCTGGGCCAGGCCCTGTTCTTCGGGCTGTCCGCCTATCTCTCCGGCCTCATGATGATCCGCTTCGAGGCCTGGGGTGTCCTGCTCCTGCCCATCGCCGTTCTCGTTCCCGCGCTGCTCGGTGGGGCGATCGGCCTCGCGGTGTTCCGCCGCCGCGGCGAATCCGGACCCTATTTCTCGCTGATAACGCTGGCCTTGTCGCTGCTGGCCTACCAGATCGCGATCAACTGGAACGCGGTGACCGGCGGGTTCGAAGGCCTGAAGGGCATCCCCGCCCTGCCCGGCCTCGACGACTACACCGCCGGCTACTACGTCGCGGCCACGGGCCTCGTTGCCGCGGCCGGGATCGCCGCCTGGCTTTACGCCGCGCCGGTCGGCGTGTTGTGGCGGGCGCTGGCGCAGAACGAACGGCGGATCCAGCTGCTCGGCTTCGATACCAACCGGCTGAAGGCGGCGGCCTTTGCGGCGAGCGGCCTGCTTGCCGGCATCGGCGGCGCGCTCTACGCCCCGCAGCAGGGCATCGTCGCGCCCCAGCTGGTCGGCTTCGAGCTGTCGGCTGCCCTGGTCGTCTGGACCGCGGTCGGCGGCCGCGCCGCGCTCCTCGGCCCCGCCATCGGGGCGATCGTCGTCGGCTCGCTCAGCGCCGAACTGCGCGACCGCGTGCCGGGCGGGGAAGTGCTGCTGGCCCTGTTCTTCATCGTCGTCGTCATCGCGAGGCCGCAGGGCCTGGCCGGTCTGGGCGGTGGGCGGCACCGACCGGGGCGGCCGCGCGATGCGATCGCCGCGCCCGCGAGGCCGCCCGCCGGGCCCGCGACGCTGGTCGTCGACGATGTCGACGTGCAGGCCGGCCGCGTGCGCATTCTCGACCGGCTGTCGATCACCTTCGACCGGCCCGGCATCTTCTGCCTGATCGGCCCGAACGGCGCCGGCAAGACCTCGACCTTCAACCTGCTCAGCGGCGAGCTGAAACCCGCAAGCGGCAGGGTCACCCTGTCCGGCCGCGACACCGGCACGCTGGCGCCGCATCATCTCGCCTGGGCCGGCATCGGGCGCAAGCTGCAGATCCCCTCCGTCTTCCCCGCGCTCGGCATCGCCGACCATCTGGCCATCGCGCTATGGAGTGGCCGGGCCGGCATCCTCGACCTGCTGCGGCCGCGCCTGCGCCGCTGGACCAACCCGACCCGGATCGAACTGCAGCGCCGCTATCCATTCCTGGCGGACGGCGCCCGCACCGCCGCCGAGCTGTCGCACGGCGAACGCCAGATTCTGGAACTCGCCATGGCCTTGCTGACCGAACCGCGCATCCTGCTTCTCGACGAACCCTGCGCCGGCCTTTCCCCGGAGGAGACCGCCGATGTCATCGGCCTGATCCGCTGGAGCGCCGAACGGCTCGGCAACACCGTCGTCATCATCGAGCACGACATGGCCCTGGTGAAGGAACTGGCCGAAACCGTCCACGTGCTGCACAACGGTACGCTGCTCGCCAGCGGCGACGTCGCCGCCATTCAGGCCGATCCCGCCGTCCGTGCCGTCTATGTCGGGGCCGAGAAATGAGCGGAGGGCGCCTCGTCTTCGACGATCTCGCCGGCGGTTACGGCACCACCCAGGTGGTGCGCGGCATATCGGGCGCGGTGGGCGCGGGCGAAGTGCTGTGCCTGATCGGCCGCAACGGTGTCGGCAAGACCAGCCTGATCAAGATGCTGTCGGGCCACCTGCCGGCATGGCGCGGCACGGTGCGGTTCGAGGGCCGCGCGGTCGAGGGCCTGGCGGTGGCCGCGCGCCACCGCCTGGGCATCACCTACTGCCCGCAGGAAAGGCCGGTATTCGACGACCTGACCGTGCGGGAGAACCTCACCCTGATGCGCCGCGACCGCGGCCTCGATGCCTTCGCCGCCTGTTTCGCGCGCTTCCCCGTGCTGGCGCGCCGTCTTGACCAGCCCGCCGGCACGATGTCGGGCGGCGAGAAGAAGATCCTGTCCTTCGCGCGGGGGCTGGCCGAGAACCAGGCGCTGGTGCTGATGGACGAGCCCAGCGAAGGCGTGCAGTGGGAGAACATTCTGCACATGGCCGAGCTGATCGCCGAACGGCGCGCCGCCGGCACCAGTTTCGTGGTGGTCGAGCAGAACATCGCCTTCGCCGAACGCATCGGCGACCGTTACCTGGTCATCGACCAGGGCCGCGCGGTGCTGGACGCGCCGCGCGCGAGCCTCGACCGCGCAGGCCTGCTCGCCCATCTGCACGTGTGATCGGCCTGACTCGATGACGCTTCCGTGATAGCCTCTCGGGCAAAGGCTGACGGGAGGCCGCAAGACCATGGATGCCTGCGTCCGGGATATCACGGGGGATGAGCTGCGGCTGTTCGGCAGCATCGTCGCCCGCCTCGAGGCGATCGACACCGAAGCCGATGCCCGCGCCGCGGTCCTGGCCGACATCGTTCGCCTGACACGCGCCGATTTCGGCGCCTCCTATGTCTGGCACACGGCGCAGAACCGCTTCGTCCAGTCGGTCAGCGTCAACATGGACGATGCCAACCTCGCCCGCTACGAAGCCTGGTATCAGTTTCGCGACCCGATCACGTTCAAGCTGCGCGCCCGCCGCCGCGCGACATTGGTCGACGAGGTCCTGGCGCGCCGGGACCTGATGCGCAGCGAGTTCTACAACGATTTCCTGGCGCGCGACGGCCTGCATCACGGCATCGACATGTTCGTCTTCGATGGCGATCGCGACCTCGGCGACCTGCGCATCTGGCGTGCCGCCGGACGGCCGGATTTCGACGGGCGGGAGGTCGCACTGCTCGACGCGCTGGAACCGTTCCTGCACCGTGCCCTGTGCCGCCAGTCCGACGGCCGGGCCGAGGGCCTGACGGTCCGCGAGCGCGAGATCGCCGCGCTGGTCGCCCGCGGCTGCACCGATCGCGACATCGCCCGCATCCTCGGCATCGGCTTCTCGACGGTGCGCACGCATCTGAAGCGGGCAATGGAGAAACGCGGCTGCGCCAACCGGGCCGAGCTGGCCGCGCTGACGGTGCGCGGCCAGCATAGCTGACCCTTCAGATCGGCTTGCCCTCGCTCGACGCCCAGTTCTTCATCAGGGTGTTGGAGGGCAGCGTTTCGTCGACCAGCTTCTTGGCCGTCTCGATGCCGGCGACCGGCAGCAGCTTCGGGTCGAGCAGGCCGATCTGGACGAGGACCGAGGCCTGGTCCCAGTAGATGTGCTCGTTGTAGAGCTTGTCGCCGCGGAAGCAGATGATGCCGACCAGCGGCACCTCGACATATTTGCCGGTGGGCGGCACGCCCGGCAGCATCCAGTCGATCTCGCGCGTATGGGTGAAGCAGAACAGCATCTCGTCGACCAGGCGATCGGTGCCGATGGTGCGCGAGATCGGGATCAGCCTGGTATCCTCGGGGTTCGAGTTGACGAAGTGATGGGTGTAGAAGCGCTTCAGATGGTCGTGGCCGACCCCGCCGGTCATCGTGGGCACGTGATTGACGTAGGGCTCGGCCACCATCGTCGCCATCGTCTCGTTGACGTCGCGTACCGCGAATTCGTAGTAGCAGTGCATGTCCCAGAGATGGCTGAGGTCGTATTTGGGGCCGAGCACCTTGCGCAGCAGCGCCAGCGAGCGCGAATAGGCCATCAGCGTCGCCGGCTTGTCGAAATGCGGCCGCTCGGGCGTGGCGAAGGCATGATCGCAACCCGGATAGACGTAGATCTCGACCTCGGGCCGGCCGGCGAAGGCCGCCTTGATCGCTTCCTGCGCCGCGGGCAGACAGTAGCCATCCTTTTCGGCGATGTGGATGACGACAGGGCACTTGATGTCGGCAGCCAGGTTCAGATCCTGCTCGATGCCGACGCCGTAGTAGCTGATCGCGCAATCGACGCCGGCGCGGGCCGCGGCGAGATAGGCGAGCTTGCCGCCCAGGCAGTAGCCCAGCACGCCGACGCCGCCAGCCTGTTCGGGCCGGGCGCGCAGCGCGCCGACGGTCGCGGCGATGTCATCGACCGCACGGCCGACGTCGAGGCGCTGGTAGAGGTCGATCGCCTTGCCGAAGTCGGCTTCGCCGTAGCCCAGCACCACGCCCGGTTCCAGCCGCCAGAACAGGTCGGGCACCAGCACGACATAACCTTCCTCGGCATAGCGGTCGGCCATCGCCTTCATGTAGCCGTTGATGCCGAAGATCTCCTGGGCCAGCACGAGGCCCGGGCCGGAGCCCTTGGCCGGCTTGGCCATGTAGGCCTTGAAGCTGCCGCCGTCGGCCGCGGTGATGTCGATATAGCTGCCGCTCATGGTCGCTCTCCCTCGATAAAATACTTTCAGAGATAGTTGGCCAATTCCGCCCGGATCGCCGCCCGGTCGCCGATCAGCCCGGCGGCCATGCCGCCGGCCATGTCGCCGGGATAGATCTCGTCGATGCCCTGCTCGACCGCATCGAGCGCGGCGTTGGCGACGAAGGAAGGCGGCATCTTGGGCGGCGGATAATCCTTCATCATGTCGGTGTCGGTGACGCCGGGCAGCACGGCCAGGACGGCGACGTTCCTGGCCTTGAGCTCGGCGCGGATGCCGTCGGTCATGCGGTAGCCCGCCGCCTTGGACGCGCATAGCGAGCCCATTGCCGGCAGGGTGATGCGGGCCAGTACCGACAGGACGTTGACGATGGCGCCGCCACCATGGCCGGCAATGATCGGGGCGAAGGCGCGGCACATCGCCAGCGTGCCGAAGTAGTTCGTCTCCATCTCGGCCCGTGCCGCGGCATCGTCGGTCTGGTCGAGGAAGCGCTGGACGCGGTTGATGCCGGCGTTGTTGATCAGGAGCGTGACGTCGTTGGCGCCGATCGCCGCCTCGGCCACCGCGCTCGGGTCGGTGATGTCGAGGGCCACGACCTCGACCGGGCCCGCCGGCGCGTGATAGCCGGCGGGATCGCGCATGGCTGCGTAGATGCGGCGGGCGCCGCGGGCGGCCAGCGCGCTGACGAATTCCCTGCCGATGCCGCGGTTGGCACCGGTCACCAAAGCGACGCTGTCCTTGATCTGCATGACGTCAGGCCTCTTCCATGGCTTCGGGGTTGTCGAGCCAGCCGTCGTCGATCTCGGGCAACGGGATCGCGCGGATCAGCCGGCGGGTATAAGGGTGCCGCGGGTTGTCGAATATCTCACCGCAGGGCCCGTCCTCGACGATACGCCCCTGCAGCATCACCGCAACTCGGTCGCACAGCACGCGCACCACCGACAGGTCGTGGGCGATGAAGGCCAGCGCCAGGCCCATCTCGCGCGCCAGGTCGCGCAGCAGGATCAGGATCTGGGCCTGGGTCGAGACGTCGAGGCCGGAGACGATCTCGTCGGCCAGGATGAACGCGGGCTCGGTGACGATGGCACGCGCGATGCCGACCCGCTGGCGCTGGCCGCCCGACAGCTGATGCGGATAGCGCCCGGCGAAATCGGGGCCGAGGCCGGCACGGGCCAGCGCGGTCATGACTTTTGTGCCGTCGTCCGGCACGCCGGCAGCCGCCAGCGGCGCGGCCACGATGTCGCGCACGCGCCTGCGGGGATTGAGGCTCGACAGCGGGTTCTGGAAGATCATCTGCAGGCGCGGCCTCAGAGGGCGCAGCACGTCCTCGCCGCAGGTGGCGATGTCCTGCCCGTCGAAGACCAGCGTGCCGGCCGTAGGGCGCAGCAGGCGGATCAGGACACGGCCGAGCGTGGTCTTGCCCGAGCCGGATTCGCCGACGATGCCGACCGCCTCGCCCGGCGCGACCGCGAAGTCGACGCCTTTCAGGATTTCGATCGGCCGGCTGGGGCGGAGCAACGAGCCGGGCCGCCCGCGATCGGGCAGCGACAGGCGGAGGCCGCGCGCCTCGATCAGCATGGCCGCCCCGCGTCGAAGGCGCGCGCCGCAGCCGATATCTCGGCCAGCACCGCGGCCGGCACGGGCGCCAGGGTCTCGACCGGCCGGTCGTAGCGCGGGGTGGCGGCGAACAGGGCGCGGGTGAAATCGTGAGCCGGGGCCGCCATGACGTCGGCAACCGCGCCCTGCTCCAGCACCATGCCCTCGTGCATCACCGACATGCGGCCGCAGATCTTGGCGACGACGCCGAGGTCGTGGGTGACGAACAGGATGGCAGTGCCATGGCGGCGCTGCAGCCCGCGGATGAGCCGCAGGATCTGCTGCTGCACGGTGACGTCGAGCGCGGTGGTCGGCTCGTCGGCGATGATCAGCCGGGGTTCGCAGGCAAAGGAGATGGCGATCAGCACGCGCTGGCGCATGCCGCCCGACAGTTCGTGCGGATAGCGGCGCAGGACCAGTTCCGGTTCGCGGATGCGGACTTCGTTGAGCAGGCCGAGCGCCCGATCGCGCGCCGCGGCAGCCGAAAGGCCAAGATGCAACCGCATCACGTCGGTCATCTGCGCCTCGATCCGCCGCGACGGGTTCAGCGCCGACAACGGATCCTGCGGGATCAGCGCGATGTCGCGGCCCAGCAGGCGGCGATAGCCGCGCTCGTCCAGTCCGACGAGATCGCGCCCCTGGAAGCGGATCGCGCCCGCGGTCAGGCGCACGGCGGCGGGCAGGATGCCGAGCACGGCGCGGGCGACCATCGACTTGCCCGCCCCGCTCATGCCGACCAGGCCGTGGACCTCGCCCTCGCCGATCGCCAGCGACACGTCGCGCAGCACCGGCCGGCCGCCGCGCAGGGCCGCATTGAGGCCGGCTATCTCCAGCACCGTCATCGCAGCACCGGGTCGAGCTCGGCCTTCAGGCCATCGCCAAGCAGGTTGAGGCCGAGCACCAGCGCCAGCAACGCGGCCATCGGCAAGGCCATGATCCAGGGTGCCTGGTAGATCACCTGCCGCCCCTCGGCGATCATGCCGCCCCAGGTCGGCACGTCCGACGACAGCGAGAGGCCGACGAAGGACAGGATCGCCTCGACGATCACCGCGATGCCCATCTCGAGCGTCAGCAGCACGACGAACAGCGGCAGCACGTTGGGCAGGATCTCGCGCACCAGGATCGCACCGGGCCGCAGCCCGCCGACGATGGCGGCGTCGACGTAATCCATATGCCGCTGCTTCAGCGTCTCGGCGCGCACGACGCGGGCAAAGCGCGTCCAGTCGATGACGACGATGGCGACGATCACCGAATGCAACCCGGTGCCGAGCAGCGCGACCAGGATGACCGACAGCAGCACCGGCGGGAACGACGACCAGATATCGACGGCGCGCGAGATCAGCAGGTCGGCCCAGCCGCCGAGATAACCCGCCGCCAGGCCGAGCGTCGTGCCGAGCAGCGCGGTCAGCACGCCGGCCACCAGGGCGACGGCCAGCGCGACCCGCGCGCCATGGATCAGCCGCGAGAGGATGTCGCGCCCGAGGCTGTCGGTGCCCAGCAGATGCTGCGCCGACGGCGGCTCCAGCTGCAGCATCAGATCCTGCTCCAGCGGATCGGCCGGGCTGAACCAGCCGGCACCGAGGGCCGCGACGATGAAGACGAGGACGACGAAACCGCCCAGCACGACACGCCAGTTGGTAAGGAGGCGGGTCACGCGCGTGCTCCGCCGCCGCTTATGACGCTAACCATGACGCAGCTTCGGATTGAGGGCGGCATAGATCAGGTCCAGCCCGAGATTGATGACGATGAACATCAGCGCGAAGACCAGGATCAAGCCCTGGATCAGCGGCAGGTCGCGATTGACGACGGCGTCGATCGCGAGGTTGCCGATCCCGGGGAAGGAGAAGATCTTCTCGATCAGCACCGTGCCGCCGACGAGAAACGTGAACTGCACCCCGGTCAGGCTGACTGCCGGGATCGCGGCATTGCGCAAGGCTTCGCCGAGGATGATGCGCCAGCGCGAGAACCCCTTGACGCGGGCGAGCATCACGTAGTCCTGCAGCATCTCCTCGGCCAGTGACGACTTCAGCACCCGGGCGATCATCGCCGCCAGCGGCAGCGCCAAAGCGAGTGCCGGCAGGATCAGATGCGCCAGCAGGTCGCCGGCCACGGCAAGCCGGCCGCGCAACACGGCCTCGGCCAGATAGAAGCGCGTGACGAAGCCGGGATCGGCCGAGGGATCGAGGCGGCCGGAAATCGGGAACAGCGGCGCCAGCACGCCGAAGGCGAGCATCAATAGCAAGGCCCAGATGAAGTCGGGCACCGACAGCGCGAAACCGGTCGCGGCATCGGTCGCCGCCTCGCCCAGCCGCCCGCGATGGCGCACGCCGAAGACGGCGAGCGCGGTGCCCAGCGCCACGGCGATGACGGTCGCAAGCAGCGCCAGTTCCAATGTGGCCGGCAGGCGGGCCAGCACCAGCGACATCACCGACTGGCGCAGCGAGATCGAGGTGCCGAAATCGCCGGCCAGCGCCCGCCCGGCCCAGATCACGAACTGTTCCGGGATCGCGCGGTCGAGGCCGTAGAGGCCGCGCAACCGGGCGATGTCGTCGGCCGAGGCGCCGGGGGCGATCATCATCGCGATCGGATCCCCGGGCACCACCCGGACCAGCACGAACACCAGCACGGCCACGCCGACGAGCGTAGGCAGCGCCTGCAGCAGGCGCGACAGAACCTGACGGAGGATCATGGCGGCCCGATATCAGGCCGTCTTGATCGCCTGCGGTTGCAGCGAGCCCGAGACATAGGGCGTCACCGTCAGCGTATCGCGGAACACGATCGGCTGGACGTATTGCAGGAGCGGGATGACCAGGCCGTTCTCGGCGATGTAGCGGTCGACCGCCTTGTAGCCGGCGATCCGCCTGGCCTCGTCCTTCTCGCCCCACAGGGGTCCGATGCGCTCGACCGTGTCCTGGCCCTTCCAGGCGCAATGCGGCGACGGGCCGAACATCGCGAAGCCGGTCGAGGTCGAGGGATCGCCGATCGAGTTGCCCCAGTTGTAGAACGCGGCCGGGGCCAGCTTGTGGGCGGCGCGCAGTTCATAGTGTTTGGCAATCTCGTAGACCTCGATGTCGGCCTCGATGCCGATGCGCCGCCACATGCCGACGATGGCCTGGACCATCTCGTAATCCTTGGGCTTGAAGCCGCGCGTGGTCTGGATCTTGAACTTGACCGGCTTTTCCTTCGAGAAGCCGGCTTCCTTCAGCATGGCTTCGGCCTTGGCCGGGTCGTAGGGCACCTTGATCGAGGCGTCGTAGGCTTCGTATTCCGGGGTCTGCAGCGTGTCGAGCGGCACGCCGTAGCCGCGGAGCAGGCGGTCGACCAGCGCCTTCTTGTCGATCGAGGTGGCGGCAGCCAGGCGCACCCGCTTGTCCAGCATCGGCTCGACATCGGTGATGAAGATCATGCCGATGTCGGAGACCGGGGTGGCGACACCCTTCAGGCCCTTCTTGGCCTTCAGGCGATCGTATTCCTCATAGGGAATTTCCAGCGTCACGTCGGCCGCGCCGCTCTCGATCTCGGCGACGCGGGCCGAGGCGTCGGTGACGAACTTGAAGATCACGGTCTCGATCACCGGCTTGCCGCCCCAATAGTTGGGGTTGGCCTTCAGCCGCAGGAACGCATTGCGCTCGAACTGGTCGACCATGTAGGGGCCGGTGCCGACCGGCTTCTGCTCGAAACCCTCGGGCCCGACCTTGGTGTAGTAGGCCTTGGGCAGCACGTAGCCGGTGAGGAACGCCATCCACTTGAACAGCGTCGGCTCGAATTCCTTCACGTCGGCGGTGACGCGCTGGCCGTCGATGGCGAAGTTGCCGATCTTGGCCCAGACGAACTGGATCGGGTTCCCGGTCTCCGCCTTGCCGGCACGCTCGAGCGACCAGACCACGTCCTCGGGCGTGAAGGGCGAGCCGTCATGCCAGGTCACGCCCTTGCGCACGTCGAGGAAGATCTTGGTCTTGTCGTCGTTCCAGCTCCATTTCTCGATCAGCCCGCCGGTGAACGACAGGTCCGGCTTCTGGCCGATGTACTGGTCGAACACGCTCTGATACAGCGCCTGGATCGTCGGGTTGACGGCGGAGGGGCCGACGGTCGGGTCCCAGGAAGGGAGATTGACGTTGAAGGCGATGGTCAACGGCCGGCCTTGTGCGCCCGCCGTACCGAAACCGCCCAATGAGCCCGCCGCCGTCAAGGCGAGCCCGCCGACTACCAGACCTCTGCGTGTCAGTTGCATGTCGCGCCCCCGTTATGTCGTTTTCTGACCCGAAGCCTAGCGCCGACTTTCCGAGAATTTCAAATAGAATTTTTATTTGAAATTCGTTATTAGGGATTCCCATGACGAAACAGGTTACCCATCTGTCGCAAAGCGACGACGAGGCCGCACTGACGGCCTTGGAGCTGTCTTTGGAAAGGATGCTGCACGGCTATCACCGCTGGAAGGCGGCCTGCCTCGATACCGTCGGCGACTACCGGCTCGGGGGCGACGATATCACCATCCTGAACATCGTGCGGATGGACGACCGGCCGCGGAAGCTCGGCGACATCGCCGGTTTCCTGAACCGGACCGACATCTCGAACCTGCAATATGCCGCGCGCAAGCTGGTGGCGGCCGGGCTGATCGAGAAGATCAACGGCTCGTCGCGCAAGGATACGATGTACCAGGCGACCGCGCTGGGCCGCGAGGTCACCGACCGCTATGCCGAAACGCGCCGGCGGCTGATGGTCAGCCGCACGGCGCAGGGGCTGTCCGCCGGCAACGTTGCTGCCGCGAGCGAGCTGGCCCAGGCGCTGGCCGGGCTCTACGAAGCCGCGGCCGGGGTCGCCCGTACCGAGAAGTTCGGCGCCAAATAGCCTATTTCGGCGGCCGCCGATGCCGCCAGGGCCGCGCCCGTTCCAGCTGGCCCGACAGCGCGAAGATCAGCCCGTCGCGGCCGAGATCGGCGCCGATCTGGATGCCGATCGGCAGGCCGCCCGTGGTGACGTCGAACGGCACCGCGGCAGCCGGCCCGCCGGTCGTGTTGAATATCGCGGTAAACGGCGTATGGCCGAACATGCGGCCGTAGAAATCGTCGAGGTCGACGTCGCCGCCGGCCAGTTCGCCGATCACCGGCGCCGGCGCGGCCATTGCCGGCGAAAGCAGGACATCGTAGCGCTGGAAGAAGGCGCCGACCCGGCGCCCGGCTGCCTGCAGCACCAGCTGCGCACGGAAATAATCGGCCGGCGCCAGCTGGGACACCGCCTCGATCAGCGCCGCGTTCTGCGGTTCGAGCCGTCGCAGCGGCGCGTCGATGCCGCGCGCCTTCGCGTAGCTTTCGACCTGCACGGCCATGATGGCGCCGGTGATCACCCGCCAGGCCTGGTGCATCGCCGCCGCATCGTAATCCGGCGCCGCCTCCTCGACCCGATGGCCGAGGCTTTCCAGCAGGCGCGCCGCCGCCTCGGCCGCCGCGACCGCCGCCGGATCGACCGGCCCGCCCAGGGGCGAGCGCGTGGTCAGCGCGATGCGCAGGGGTTCGGGGTCGCGCGCGACATCGTCCAGGAAGGGACGGACCGGCGGCACCACCTGATAGGGATCGCCCGGTTCCGGGCCATGGGTCGCATCGAGCAGCGCGGCGCTGTCGCGCACCGTCCAGCTGACGCAATGGGCGGTCGACAGGCCGTTCAGCGCCTCGCCGATATCGGGGCCGACGGGATTGCGCGCCCGCGACGGCTTGAATCCGTAGAGGCCGCAATGGGCCGCCGGCGCGCGGATCGAACCGCCGCCGTCGCTGGCATGGGCCATCGGCAGGAAGC
>JAEYTW010000028.1 GCA_023433835.1 Pseudomonadota bacterium
GTACGGCGTAGAGCCGTGCCGGGTTGATCGGCTTGCTGACATGGCCGGTCATGCCCGCCTCGGCGCATCGCTCGATCTGCTCGGCGAAGGCATCGGCGGTGAGCGCCACGATCGGCACCGCCGCCCGCGGCCCGCTCAGCGCCCGGATCTGCCGCGTCGCGGCGATGCCGTCGAGCTCGGGCATCTGCACGTCCATCAGCACGACGTCGCAATGCGACGCCTTTACCGCCTCGACCGCTTCCCGGCCGTTTTCGACCATCGTGCAGCGATGGCCGGCACGGCGCAGCAGGCCGGCGATGACTTCGCGATTGATCGGGTTGTCCTCGGCCACCAGAACGTCGAGGGCGCGGCCCTGCGCCAGCCCGGCCTGGTCGACCGGACCCGGCGCGTCGGCCAGCGCGAAAGGAATGCGGAACCAGAAGCGCGAGCCTTTCCCCGGGCTGCTCTCGACCCCGATGGCGCCGCCCTGCATCTCCACCAGCCGCTTGCAGATCGCAAGGCCAAGCCCGGTGCCGCCGAATCGGCGGGTGGTCGAGGCGTCGCCCTGCGTGAATTTCTCGAACAGCCGCGCCTGGACCTCGGCCGGAATGCCGATGCCGTCGTCGGTCACCGACATCTCCAGCATGACGCCGCCGTCGCGGGGCACCGCCGCCGCGGCGACGACGATGCGGCCGTTGCTCGTGAACTTGGCCGCATTGCCGACCAGGTTGATCAGGATCTGGCGCAGGCGCGTGCGGTCGCCGGCGAGCCAGGCGGGCAGGCTGTCGGCACCGACCGTGACGATGGTATTGCCGCCCTCGGTCGCGCGCGGCGACACCACCGACACGACCTGGGCGATGGTTTCGGCAGGCGCGAAGGGGGCGACTTCCAGATCGAGCCGTTGGGCGTCGAGCTTGGTCAGGTCGAGAATGTCGTTGACGATGTCGAGCAGGTGCTCGCCCGCGGCCCGGGCGCCGGCGATGCAGCGGCGATCCTCGCCCGACAGCCGCGCCACGTCGATCAGCCCGAGCATGCCGAGAACGCCGTTCAGCGGCGTCCTGATCTCATGGCTCATCACCGCGAGGAATTCCGACTTGGCCCGCTCGCCGGCCTCGGCCCGCTCCTTGGCCTGCTTGAGCGCGGTGATGTCCGTACGGATGCCGACCGTGCCGCCGTCGCTGGTGCCGCGCTCGGAAATGCGGATCCACCGGCCATCGGGCAGCAGGCGTTCGATCGGGGCGCCGTCCGACTTGTGCCAGGCCTGGGTCGTGCGAACGAATGCCTCGATATCCTCGCCGGCCTGCGGGTACTGGCCGCGCCTTGCGCCCTCGCGCAGGATGTCGCTGAATGTCGCGCCGGGACGGATGAACGGGGCGCTCAGCGCGTAGATGTCCTTGTAGCGTTCGTTGCAGATCACCAGCCGGTCCTGGGCATCGTAGATGACGAAACCGTCCGGAATCGTCTCGATCGCGTTCACGAAGCGCTCGCGCTCGACCGCAAGCCGCCGGTTGGCGGCCCTGAGTTCGCGCGCGACCCGCACCTTGCGCATCAGCGACCAGGCGATGAACACGCCGAAGGCCGCGACCAGCGCGCCCTGCACGACGACCCCGTCGCGCAGCCGCAGCCGCAGCGCCTTCAGGGCTTCGCGATCGGCACCGAGCTCTTCCTGGTTGACCCGGTTGACCCCCAGCGCCAGTTCGCGCAGCAAGGGGTAAAGCGGCTTGGCATCGGCGACCAGCGCCGCCGACACCGCGGGCCCGGGCTCGTCGTCAGCCGCCATCTGCTGGTCGTAGCGCGCGACGAAGGCGTGCAGCGCCGTGATGGAGGCATCGTAGAAATCGCGGCCGACCAGGCTCAGACGGAAGGTGCCGTTCTCGATCGTATTCAGGCGCGAGACGAAGATGTCGAAGCGCAGCTGCAGGTCGCCGTCCGTGGTGGCCTGGCCGGCGGCACGATTGCGGGCGGCATCGGCCAGCCGATGGAGTTCCTCGTCGAGCTGGTAGGCCGCCCAGGCGAGATTCTCGCGGCCGCCCGCCGCGATACTGTCGAGCCGCGCCGCGGCGTCGCGCTCGAAGCGCAGCGTGAGCGTGATCGAAAGGGCGATGAGCAGCGCGATCGCGGTGGGAATCACCCACATCGAATGCCACCAGCCACGCCGTTTGTGCATCGGAGCCGCGGTTTCGCGCGCCATCTCCCACTCTCCGCCTGCGACCGTCACCGGTCCTGTCCGACCTGACGCTAGACCCGCTCAGGTTGCAGGTGTTTGAGTTTTGGTAAAATCCTGTGAATGTCGGCATCGCCTGCAGACATGCAAAGGCAACGGCGGGGGTCTGATGCAGCTTCACAAGGTGGCGGCCTTTTCGGCCGGGGATACCGGCGGCAATCCCGCCGGGGTGGCGATCTGCGCGGCATTGCCCGACGCGGCGGAGATGCAGCGGATCGCCGCGGCGGTCGGGTTTTCCGAGACGGCCTTCGCGCAACCGGCCGGGCCGGACTGGCGCGTGCGCTATTTCTCGCCGGCGGCCGAGGTGCCGTTCTGTGGCCACGCCACCATCGCGCTGGGGGCGATCCTGGCCTTCACCCGGGGCGACGGCGGCTTCCGGCTGAAGCTCAACGAGGCGGAGATCTCGGTCGAGGGACGGCGCGAAGGCGGGCTGTTTGCCGCCGCGCTGCAATCACCGCCCACGCGCAGCGCGCCCGCACCGGCGGCGCTGGTGGACGAGGTGCTCGACCTGTTCGGCTATGCGGCGGGCGATCTCGATCCGCGGCTGGACCCGGCGCTGGCCCATGCCGGCGCCGATCATCTGGTGGTCGCGTTGAAATCGCGCGAGGCGCTGGCGCGGATGCGCTACGACATGGCGGCGGGCCGGACGCTGATGACCCGGGCAGGCCTGGTCACCATCCTGCTGGGCTTCGCCGAAACCGCGCAGCGTTTCCATACCCGCAATCCCTTCGCCTATGGCGGGGTCTACGAGGATCCGGCAACGGGCGCGGCCACTGCGGCGCTGGCCGGCTACCTGCGGGATGCGGACTGGCCGCACGGGGGTGCGATCAGCGTCGTCCAGGGCGAGGACATGGGCATGCCGTCGCATCTTCGGGCCGAGATTCCGCCTGGGCGCGGCCGGTCGATCCGCGTGTCCGGCACCGCCCGGCTGATCGAAGCCTGAAAAGAAGAAGGCCGGGCTTGCGCCCGGCCTTCGACGTAATCTTTGCGAAAGGACTTCTTAGAAGTCCATCCCGCCGCCCGGGGGCATCGCCGGACCGGCCGATTCCTTCTTCGGCAGCTCGGCCACCATCGCCTCGGTGGTGATGAGCAGGCCGGCGACCGAGGCCGCACCCTGCAGGGCGCAACGCACGACCTTGGCCGGGTCGATGACGCCGGCCTTCACCAGGTCGCCGTACTCGCCGGTCTGGGCGTTGAAGCCGAAGGTGGCTTCCTTGCCTTCGAGCAGCTTGCCGGCAACCACGGCGCCGTCATGGCCCGCGTTCTCGGCGATCTGACGGATCGGGGCCTGGAGGGCGCGACGGATGATGTCGACGCCGACCTTCTGGTCGTTGTTGTCGGTCGCGACCTTGGCGAGCGCGCGGGTCGCATAGAGCAGCGCGGTGCCGCCGCCGGCGACGATGCCTTCCTCGACCGCGGCGCGGGTCGCATGCAGCGCGTCGTCGACGCGGTCCTTGCGCTCCTTGACCTCGACCTCGGTGGCGCCGCCGACCTTGATCACCGCAACGCCGCCGGCCAGCTTGGCCAGACGCTCCTGCAGCTTCTCACGGTCGTAGTCCGACGAGGTCTCCTCGACCTGCGCGCGGATCTGGTTGCAGCGGGCCTCGATGTCCTTCTTCTTGCCGGCGCCGTCGACGATCGTGGTGTTCTCCTTCTCGATCACCACCTTCTTGGCGGTGCCGAGCATGGCGAGCGTCACGCTCTCGAGCTTGATGCCGAGATCTTCCGAGATGACCTGGCCGCCGGTCAGGATGGCCATGTCCTCGAGCATCGCCTTGCGGCGATCGCCGAAGCCCGGGGCCTTGACGGCCGCGATCTTCAGGCCGCCGCGCAGCTTGTTCACGACGTGGGTGGCCAGGGCCTCGCCCTCGACTTCCTCGGCGATGATCAGCAGCGGCTTGCCGGTCTGGACGACCGACTCGAGCACCGGCAGCAGCGGCTGCAGGCCCGACAGCTTCTTCTCATGCAGGAGGATGTAGGGGCTGTCGAGCTCCGCGATCATCTTCTCGGCATTGGTGATGAAGTACGGCGACAGGTAGCCGCGGTCGAACTGCATGCCCTCGACGACGTCGAGCTCGGTGTCGAGGCTCTTGGCCTCTTCCACCGTGATCACGCCCTCGTTGCCGACCTTTTCCATGGCCTTGGCGATCATCTCGCCGATCTCGGCCTCACCGTTGGCCGAGATGGTGCCGACCTGGGCGATTTCCTTGTGGTCCTTGACCTTCTTCGACTTGGTCTTGAGGTCGGCGACGATGGCCTCGACCGCGAGGTCGATGCCGCGCTTCAGGTCCATCGGGTTCATGCCGGCGGCGACGGCCTTCGAGCCTTCGCGCACGATGGCCTGGGCCAGCACGGTCGCGGTGGTGGTACCGTCGCCGGCCTGGTCATTGGCCTTCGAGGCGACTTCGCGCACCATCTGCGCGCCCATGTTCTCGAACTTGTCCGAGAGTTCGATTTCCTTGGCGACGGTGACGCCGTCCTTGGTGATGCGGGGGGCGCCGAACGCCTTCTCGATCACGACGTTGCGGCCCTTCGGGCCCAGGGTCACCTTGACGGCATCGGCGAGGACGTCGACGCCGCGCAGCAGCTTGGCGCGCGCATCCGACGAAAACTTGACTTCCTTGGCAGCCATATGAAGAAACTCCTAAAGGATTTTATCTGGCGAAGAGGGGAATGGGTCGAAGCGGCGCTTAGGCGGCCGACTTCTTGCCCGCGGCCTTGCCGGCGGCCGGAGCCGCAGCCTTGCCTTCGAGCACGCCCATGATGTCCGACTCCTTCATGATCAGGAGGTCTTCGCCATCGACCTTGACCTCGGTGCCCGACCACTTGCCGAACAGCACGATGTCGCCAGCCTTGACGTCGAGCGGGGTGACCTTGCCGTCCTCGGACTTGGCGCCGGGGCCCACGGCCACGACTTCACCCTGCTGCGGCTTCTCCTTGGCGGTGTCGGGGATGATGATCCCGCCCTTGGTCTTCTCTTCCTCCGCAACGCGGCGGACGACAACGCGATCGTGGAGCGGCCTGAACTTCATGTGGTTCCCTCCTGAGGAATACCGATTTGGCAATCTGCCGGTTTAAGCGCCGCGGCGCGCCTCTCTCTGGCACTCGCGGCAAAAGAGTGCCAAGCACATAAGCCAGCCTCGCGGGCTTTTCAAGGGGTTTGGCAGCACTCTCTTGACGAGAGTGCTAACACATTGATCGCAAAGGATTTTTACTGAACTTTCAGAACCGTTGCAGCATTATTGCAGTGCGGAATATGTGCTGCTTGCGAGGAGTGTCCGATGACAGATCTTGCCCGTCAGTTGAAGGATTACCGCCTGACCACAGCTGAAATCCTGTATCGCCTGCCCGATCACCCCGCCGTCCTGCAGTCTTATATCTGGCAGGAACTCGACCTCGCCCCGAAATTCCCCGTGCTGCGCCGCTTCCTCGACTGGTGGGAAGGCCATCTCGAAGGCCGCCTCTACCAGGTCCGCGTCGGCGTCGTGACGTTGCTGACCCCTGGTGAAATGCGCCACGCCGCGGCCGAATTGCGCATACACTGAAAATTACATACTTCGTCATGTTGGGAGGGCCGGATGGACTGGGCCTGGCTGTTGCTGTCGCGTGAAGGGCGGATCCCGCGTCAGGTCTACTGGCTGAATTTCATCCTGCCCTATATCGTCATCGCCGTCGTCCTCGGTCTGGCCGAGCAGGCCATAGGCCTGGGCCGTGACTACACCACCCTGTCGGGCCGGCCGATCTCGACCCTCTTTCTCCTGCTGATGATCTGGCCCGGCATCTGCGTCGGCGCCAAACGCTGCCACGACCGCGACAAGTCGGCCTGGTGGATCCTGATCAACTTCGTGCCGCTGATCGGACCGTTCTGGTGGCTGATCGAGTTCGGCTGCCTGCGCGGCACGGCCGGGCCCAATCGCTTCGGCCCCGACCCGACCGCGGCGGCATCGCGCGCCAGCCCCGCGTAAGCCCGGCGAAATCCTTGTAAAGGATTGCAACGGCGTAGCCCCGTGGCTACGCCGCCATTGTCATTGCGTCATAGATAATAATGATTGAAGCCGACTGATTGGCTTCGAACGATCTCGGGGGAGACGTCTGTGGACAAGTGGCACGGCTCGCTGACCGCGGGCCTGACGTTGGTGATCGCGGCGCTGCTGGGCGGCGCGCAGCCTGCCGACGCGCAAAGCTGGACCTGCAGTTCTGCTGCAAGTTGCACCTTCAATGCGACCGGCACGACGGTCAACCCCGAGGTCTACTCCTTCAACAACCCCAATGAAAATTCGCAGCTCACGGCCAGCGGCACCATCGGCAGCGGGAGCGTCTCGGCCGCGAACCTGATCCAGGTGCCGGCAATCTCCATCGGCATTGCCGGCACCGGGGTCGTGACAAACAATTACAGTTCGTATGCGCCCCCGCCCAGCGGCGTCAACGGACCAAACCTTAGCCTGACCAACAACGCCAACATCACCGCGACCAACGCGGTGCTGTATCCCTATGGCGGCGTGATCGGTGCCTATTCCATCGGCGCCAATGGTCCGGACAACGGCGATCACAACGCCACGAACTGGGGTCTTTATACCGGGGGCACGGGCGGGGCCGTCACCGTCCAGCATAACGGCGCGATCGCCGTCAACAGCGGCGGGCTGACCTTCGGCTATGGCAACGCCGCCGTCGCACCGATGATCGCCGCGGTCGGGGCTTATTCGATCGGCGGCAACGGCGGCGCCTATGACACCAAGAACGATTGCTGCGGCGGCACCGGCGGCATGGGCGGCAGCGTCTCGGTGACGACCGGGCAGAATTCGTCGATCGCGCTGAACTGGCTCGGCACCGCCCAGGCGGCCGGCATCGAGGCTCTGTCGGTCGGCGGACTGCCGGCCAACACGACCATCGTCGGCGCGCCGTATTCGGGCAATGCCGGGGCGGGCGGCACGGTCAACGCCTATCACTACGGCACCATCACCAGCAACGGCGGCACCAACAGCGCGATCGGCATCCTGGCGGGATCGATCGGCGGCACCGGCAGCACGGCCAGCGGCATCTCGACCATGTCGGGCGGCGGCGGCGCCGTCAACGTCACCGCCTATGGCGGCAGCTCGATCAACCTGGGCAGCACCAACGGCATCGGCATCTTCGCGGTCAGCGCGGCCGGCAAGACCAGCTACGGTTATTCCAGCACCACCGAAGCCGGCGGCGCCGTCGCGGTCAACGTCAACCAGGGCGCCACGATCTCGACCACCGGGGGCGGTCTCTATTCGATCGGCGTGCTGGCAGTGTCCAGCGGCACGGCCTCGGTTATCGAGCCGTTCAACGGCCAGGCCAATGCCGGCTTCACCGGCGGCGGTTATGCCGGGTCGGTCAACGTGACAAACAACGGCAACATCACCACCGCGGGCGGCCTGGCGATCGGCATCGCCGGCTTGAGCGTCGGCGGCGCCGCGATCGTCTCCAGCGCCAATTCGGGCTATCTCGGCAACAGCGGCTCGGGCTACGGCTCGACCGGCCAGGGCGTGACCATCGCCAATACCGGCACGATAACGACCAGCGGCAGCGCCGCGCACGGCATCCTTGCCGCGTCGGCCGGCGGCGGCGGGCTGCTGAGCATCAGCAGCCTGCCCGGCAACGGCGCCGCCCTGGGCAGCAACACCGTGGTGGTCGGCGGCAATACCCAGAACGACGACGGCGGCCACGGCGGCGGCACGGTCACCGTCACCAATGCCGGCACCATCACCACGGGCGGCAATTCGGGCAGCGGCCTCGTCGCGATGGGCATCGTCGCCCAGTCGATCGGCGGCGGCGGCGGGTCGACCGGCGGCAACGGCGCGGCCTTCCTGGTCGGCGACAACGGCGGCAGCGGCGGCAATGGCGGCACCGTATCGGTGAAAACGACGGCCGGACAGATCACCACCAGCAACGACGGCGCCATCGGCGTGCTGGCCCATTCGGTCGGCGGCGGCGGCGGCAACGGCGCCAATGCGGCGGGCATCTTCGTCGCGGTCGGCGGCAACGGCGGCAGCGGCGGTTCGGGCGGCGGGGTCACGGTCACTCTGGGC
>JAEYTW010000055.1 GCA_023433835.1 Pseudomonadota bacterium
AGGCCGGCCCGGCCGCGTCGACGAACCAGTCGCCGGCGATCCGTTCGCCCCCGACGGTCTCGACGGCGACGATCCGGCCGCCCTGCATCGCAAAGCCCGTCGCCTCGGCCGTCAGGTAGTCGACGCCACGCGCCCTGGCGGCCCGCCGCATGTGCTGCAGCAGCGCCCAGGCATCGAACCAGCCTTCGTCGCGGCGGCCGAACGTGGCGCCGGCAAGGTCGTCGGCATGGAGCCACGGGAAACGCCGCCGCGCCTCGTCGGCCGACCAGGCCGTGACGTCGGCGCCCAGCGCGTTATGCTGCGCGACGAGCCCGGCGCGGTGGGCATGGCCCAGGATCAGGTAACCGTTCTCGCGAAAGCCGATTTCGTCGCGCAGGCCTTTCAGGAATTCCGCGCCGACCAGGCTTTGCGCCACGTTGACCGCACAGCCGAACTGGGTGCGGATCGAGGCGGCCGACAGGGCGGTCGAGGATTGCCGATAGGTCGGATCGCGCTCGATCACCAGCACCGGACCGTCATGCCCCAGTTCGCGCAGCCAGTAGGCGGTCATCGTGCCGATGATGGCACCCCCGACGATGACGACGGTCGCGGGCATGGCGGCGGTCTCCGATGCGGTTTCGACACCGGGATCATAGGGCCGGCCGCCGCGAGCCAGCCGGCGAAATCGGCTATAGCAGCTCGCGCGCTATCATCTGGCTCAGGATCCCGCGAACGGCGCGATCGCGACGCCGGCGGCGGTCAGCCCCTCGCGCACCGCGCGGGCCATGGCGACGGCCCCGGCGCTGTCGCCGTGCACGCAGATCGAATGCGCGGCCAGCGGGATCGCCGGCCCGTCCAGCGTCGGCATCAGGCCGGTTTCCAGGAAGCGCACCAGCCGATCGGTGGCCTCGCCGGCATCGTGGATCATCGCGCCGTCGCGCTTGCGCGGTACCAGCCGGCCGGTCGGCAGATAGGCGCGGTCGGCATAGATCTCGCTGTAGACGGCGAGGCCGCCCGCCCGCGCCGCATGCTCGAGCTCGGTGCCCGAGATCGCCAGCACGGCCAGGTCGCCCGAGATCGCCTTGACGGCGCGGACGATGGCGTCGGCCGTCGGCCGATCGTCGGCGGCATGGTTGCCCAAGGCGCCATGGGGCTTGACGTAGTGGACCCTGGTTCCGGCCAGTGCCGCCACGGCCATCAGCGCGCCGAGCTGCACGGCGATCAGCCGCTCGACCTCGCCGGTCGTCAGTGGGATCAGCCGGCGGCCGAAGCCTTCACGATCATTGAAGCCGGGATGGGCGCCGACGACCACGCCGCGCCGGGCGGCGAGCCGCAAGGTCTCATACATCGTCTCGCCATCGCCGGCATGGCCGCCGCAGGCGACATTGGCCGACGTCACGAGGTCGAGCATCGCCCCGTCGTCGCCCATGCGCCAGGGGCCGAAGCCCTCGCCCAGATCGGAATTCAGATCGATCGCCATGCCCTGCTCCCGCTGCACCGCGTCCTGCCTAGCTCAACTCGTCCGGGGCGGGCAATGAGAAGCTGCCTATGTCTGCTATGCTGCCGCGATGAACCCATCGATTCTCGTCACCGGCGGTACCGGGCAGCTCGGCCGGCTGGTGGTGGCCGGGCTGCGGGCGCGGGGCGCCGATTTCCGCGTCCTGACCCGCGATGCCGCGCAGGCGGCCCGTATTCTCGGACCGGACGTCGCGCTGATGCAGGGCGACCTGGCCGGCGCCGATCCCGTTGGTTTCGGCCGGATCTTCCTGCTGTCGCCGATCGCCCCCGACATCGTCGAACAGCAGACCGCCCTGATCGCCCGCGCCGGCGCCGCCCGCGTGCTGAAGCTGTCGGGCTCGGACTGGACGCTCGGCGCCTCCTGGTCGGGCAATGCCCATCAGGCCATCGAGGCGGCCTTGCGGCCGGGCGACCTCGCGCTGCGGCCGAGCGTCTGGACCCAAGGGGCGCTGGTGCCGATGGTGGCGCAACTGGCCCAGGGCGACAGCTTCACCTCGTCCCGCGGGCCGATCGCCTATATCGATACCAGGGATATCGCGGATGCGGTCGTCGCCCTGCTGCTGGCCGATGAGTGGCCGGCGACGCCGCCGGTGATCACCGGGCCGCGCGCGCTCGACCGCGAGGCGCTGGCGGCCATCGCCGCCGAGATCACCGGCCGGCCCATCCGCGGCCTGGCCCTCGATCTGGCCGATCAGGCCGCCCAGCTCGCGGCCACCGGCGCCTCGCCGTTCGTGCAGCGCTACATCGGCGATTTCGCCCGGCTGATGCACACGGACGTCGCGGCCACGGTGACCGATACCCTGCCTAGCCTGCTCGGCCGGCCGGCACGCGACGTCGCGGCCTATCTGCGCGAGGTGCTTTAGCCGGCCAGGAGGCGAGCGCCTGGTCGGCGACCGCCCGCAGCGTATCGCGACCGAAACCGGCCTTGGCCTGCACCGCCATGCCGTGCAGCACCGCCATCAGAAAGGCCGCGAGCGTATCGGCGCTGGCCGTGCGCGGCAGGTCGCCCTCGGCCTTCGCCCGTTCGAAGCGGTCGCGTAATTGCGCCTCGCCTTGGGCGCGCGCCTCGATCAGGGCCTGCCGCACCGGCTCGGCCTCGTCCGATCCGGCCAGCACGCCGTTGATGCCGAGACAGCCGGTGTGATCGGGATAACGGGTATTGAGGTCGATCGCGCTGTAGAGCACATGGGCCGCGACCTCGCGCGCCGTGGGCAGTTGCAGCGCCACCGGGAGGTAGTCCAGGTAGCGCTCGTAATAGCGGGCCAGGGCTTGGCGGAACAGCGCTTCCTTGTTGCCGAAGGCGGCATAGAGCGCGGGCCGCTCGACACCGGCCGCCGCCGTCAGGTCGGCGTAGGAGGCGCCCTCGTATCCCTTGCGCCAGAAGACGCAGAGCGCGGCGTCCAGCGCCTTGTCGACGTCGAATTCGCGATGGCGCCCCATCAGCGCTGTCCAAGCTTTTTCATAACGATCATTATTAAACCGCTTGACGGCCGATGTCGAATTTCATACCAATCGTTATCGTAATGATTGTTATAGAAAGGTCTCTCATGTCGTCCATCCTCAAGGGCAAGGTCGCCCTGGTCACCGGCGGTTCGCGTGGACTTGGCGCGGCCACCGCCCTGGCGCTGGCGGTGCAGGGCGCCGATGTCGCCATCAGCTATGTCGCCTCGGCGGAAAAGGCGGCGGCGGTCGTCGACCAGTTGAAACAGGCCGGCGTGCGCGCGCTGGCGATCAAAAGCGACCAGGCCGACACCGCCGCCGCCCAACCGCTGATCGACGACGTGATCGCGCATTTCGGCAGGCTCGACATCCTCGTCAACAACGCGGCCATCGCGGTTCAGGGCAAGCTGGTCGACGCCCCCGACCTCAATGCCGGCGAACTCGATCACCAGTGGCGGATCAACGTGCTCGGCGCCGTGGCGACGACACGGGCGGCGGCGCGGCAGATCGCTGACGGCGGGCGGATCATCTTCATCGGCTCGGCGCTCGGTACCCGCATCGCCTTCCCCGGCGTGGCCGACTACTCGGGCACGAAGGCGGCGATCGCGGGCTATGCCAAGGGCATCGCCCGCGATCTCGGCCCCCGCAACATCACCGTCAACGTCGTCCAGCCCGGTATCATGCCGACCGACATGGCCGCGGCCGCGGCCCACAACCTGCCGGCGGCGGTGATGGACCTGCACGCCATCCGCCGCATCGCGACGCTGGAGGAAGTGGCGGCGACGGTCTGCTTCCTGGCCGGCCCGGATGCCGGCTACATCACCGGCGGCGTGCTGGACGTGGCCGGCGGCTTCCAGATCTGAGCCCGGCGCGCAAGGGCCCTGCCCCGTCGATGCCTCGGAAGACCTGACCGATCTCAGCGCCGACGGCATCGACCTCGCCATCCGCTATGGCCTGCAGCGGCAGGACGGCACCCAGTTGCTGGCCGACGGCGATTGCGCGGCAGCGGCCGCCGCGATCTGCCCGAACGGCACGCCGGTCGTCGAGGAAGTCGCCGGCCGGCCGCTGCCGGCCTATCGTTGGCGGAACGCGACGCTCGAGGGTCCGAACTGGGCGCCTTGATCGGTCTGGCGGAATTGAGTGTTGCTCAACACGGGGGCGAGCGATCAGGCGACCGGCCAGGCGGCGGCCGAGGTCGGTTCGGTGCCGACGGGCCGCGCGGACATTCAACCGTCGGCGTGCACATAAAGGGACGGGCGCTGGCCGGCGCGAAGCACCGCGGCCCGCGTCCTCAGCCAGGCGGCGGCCAGCACAGCCCAGGTCGCGCCGTGCTCGAAACCGTGGGGCTCTACCGACAGGTCATGGGCAAAACGATCGAGCACGTCGGCGTCATGGGCGCCCAGGGCGCGATCCGCCACCGCCGTTTCGACCATGCCGTCGAGTTCGCGGCGCACATCGCCGGGCAACGAGGCCAGCAGGCTGTCGTCGTCCAGGCTTAGATCGACGATGACGGGGCGGCCGCCGGACGTGATGGAGACGGGTGGCTGCATCGGATATCCTCGCATCGCACGCAACGCCGATACGAAGCCAAACCCGGGCGCCCGGTCTAGGTTCCGGTAGGCGGCCACCGTCCGTTCGGGACGGAGATGTCGTGGTCAGGCCACCACGCCCGCCACGACGGCCTGCAGCACCGCTGCCGCATCCTGCGGTTTCAGCCGTACCTGCAGGCCGCGCTGGCCGCCGTTCATGTAGACCAGGTCGTGGGCCATCGCCTGCGCCTCGATCGCGGTGGGCAGACGCTTCATCTGGCCGAACGGGCTGATGCCGCCGACCTTGTAGCCCGACAGGCGCTCGGCATCGGCGGGCTTCATCATCTGGGCCGCCTTGGCGCCGAAGGCCGCGGCCAGCTTCTTCATCGACACTTCATGGTCCGACGGCACGATGACGACGACCGGCCGGCCGTCGGCCAGCGCCATCAGGGTCTTGAGCACGCGCGCCGGCGCCTCGCCCAGCGCCTCGGCCGCCTGCATGCCGATCTGCTCGGCGTCGGGGTCGTAGTCATAGCTGTGCACGGTGAAGGCGATTTTCGCCTGCTGCAGAATCTTCGTCGCCCGCGTGACCTTCGACATCCGCTCCACCCCGGCCTGGCCCGGCGGCATCGATAATCGGTCCCGCCGCAGTCAGCAAGCCCCCCGCGATGGTCAGGCGGCGATCGGCGACGTGGAAATAGCGGTCGTCGTGCGAGACGACGATGACGGTCTTGCCGCGCGCCTTCAGCTCGGGCAGCAGTTCGGTATAGAACACGCGGCGGAAGGTCGGATCCTGCTCGGCCGCCCATTCGTCGAACACCAGGATCGGCCGGCGGTCGAGATAGACTTGGATCAGTGCCAGCCGCTTGCGCTGGCCGGTCGACAGGTCGGTGGTCGAAAAAATACCGTCCTTGATCGTCACCTTGGCGGCAAGCTCCAGCCGTTCCAGATATTGCTCGATCTCGGCCGGCAGGGCATCGTCGCGGAACACCAGGTCGTCGAACAGGTGGTAGTCGAAGAACACGGCCGAGAACAGCTGGCGGTAATCGTCGAGCCGTTCCGGCGTCACCACCTGCCCGTCCCGCAGCAACTGGCCCTCGGTCGGGTGGTAGAGGCCGGTCAACAGCTTGATCAGCGTGGTCTTGCCCGAGCCGTTCTCGCCGGTGACGAAGACGAGTTCGCCCCGCCGGATCGTCAGGTCGACGGGGCCGAGCTGGAAGCCGCCGGGGAAACGATAGGCAGCGCCGCGCAAGTCGATGCTGTCGACCGTCATCGCCGGCAGCTGGTCGCCGACAATCGCCAGATGCGGCTCGGGGCTTTCGAATTCGGCGGCCAGCTCGGCGATCTTGCGGGCCGAGACCTGGGCGCGGCCGAGCAGCGGCAGCGCGTTGACCAGTTCGTTGACCGGGCCCTTCATGTAGAGCAGCACCAGCACGAAGCCCGACAGCACCGCCTGGTCGGCCACCAGGCTGTCGCCCAGCACCAGAATCAGACCGATCACGACGAAGAACACCAGCGAGCCGAAGGCGTTCGCGGTGACGAAGACGTTGATCGCCCGGGTGCGCAAGGCCCGGATGCGCTCGATCGCGCCGACCAGCTGGTCGTCGAACACGCGGGCGCGGCGGATGCGGTTCAGCCGCAGTTCCTTTGCGCCTTCGACGATGGCGCGATAATGCTTCTGCAGGTCGTCTTCGTTGCTGCGTGCGGTGGTAAAGGTGTTGAGGCCGCGATGGCGGGCGATGACGTGGCCGGCCGCGCCGATCGCCAAGGCCACGATCGTCACCCCGCACAAGGCCGGCGACAGCACCGCGAGATAGGCAAGGCAGCCCAGCGTGACGGCTGCGGCGATGACCAGGCTGGAGAACACGAACGACAGCTGGGCGATGGTCTCGACATCGCCGTTCAGGGTCGCGATCAGCCGGGGCAGCTTGTAGCGCTCGATCCCCGCGATCGGGGCGGTCAGCACCCGGGCGCAGAGATCGCGGCGCAGCCGGGCGATGACGCGCTGGCCGACGACATTGGTGCCGATGTCGGAGGCGACCTCGCCGATCAGCGTCAGGGCGCAGAGCCCGGCAAAGGCGAGCAGCAGCCCACCGGCCAGGCCCGTGCCGCCGTTCAACGCGCGGTTGGTGGCGGCGAGCAACCCGGCCGCGGCCAGGCCGCTGGCCGTGCCCATCAGGCTCGCCGCCAGGGCGAGCGGCCACAGGGGACGCAAGAGCCGCCAGAGGATCGTGAACATCGGATAGCCTCCTAACGCCGGCGCAACAGGAACATCAGGTAGGGCCCGCCGATCAGCGTGGCGAGCAGCCCGGCCGGCAATTGCCGGGGGAACAGGAGATTGCGGCCGAGCCAGTCGGCCGCGACCATGACCAGCGCCCCGATCAGGGCGGCGGCGAGCAGCTGGGCCAGCGCGCGCTGAAATCCGATCAGGCGGGCGAGATGCGGCGCCAGCAGGCCGATGAAGCTGAGCGGCCCGACCACCAGGGTCGCTGCGGCGGCGAGCAGCGCGGTCAGCAGCATGACAGCGAGCCTGGCGCGCCCCAGATCGACGCCCAGCGCCCGCGACGTCGCCTCGCCCAGCGGCAGGATTTCCAGCCAGCGGGCGCAGAGCGGCGCCAGGGCCAGCCCGATCGCGGTGACGGCCAGGGCGATCCCGGCCTCGGCACCGTGGACGCGGTAGGTCGACCCCGACATCCAGTAGAGCAAGGCGGCCGCCCGTGGATCGCCCGAGGCCATCAGGGCGACCGCGATGGAGTCGAAGAAGGCGCTGAGGGCGAGGCCCGCCAGCAGCATGCGGTCCGGCGCGAAGGCCGAGCGCCGCCCGGCGAGCAGCAGCAGGCCGAGCGTCAGCAGCGCGCCGCCGGCGCCGGCCGCGGTCTGCAGCAGCAGGCCGGGCGCCATGACGACGAAGGAGAGGGCCAGCAGGCCGAAGATCGCCCCGGCGTTGATGCCGAGCAGTTCGGGGCTCGCCATCGGGTTGGCGGTCAGCCGCTGCATCAGCGTGCCGGCCATGGCGAGCATGGCGCCGGCGGCCAGCGCCGCCGTCACCCGCGGGGCGCGCCAGGGCAGCAGGGTGTCGAAGGCGAACTGCCAGCCGTCGGGGCTGCGCCCGAGGGTCAGGGCCAGGATGATCGCCACGGCCAGCAGCGCCAGGCCGCCG
>JAEYTW010000123.1 GCA_023433835.1 Pseudomonadota bacterium
GCGCTGGCCCTGGTCGCGTTGAAGCGCAAGTTCGGGATCGGCGCGTGACCAACCCGAATCCCAATTTCAAGGCCCTGATCGGCAAGCGGTCGGCCGCGCGGCTGGCCGCTGTCCAGGCCTTGTACCAGTACGACCTCAACGAGCAGTCGATCGACCGCATCATCGGTGAATTCGTCACCCAGCATCTCGGCAAGGAGATCGATGGCGTCGAATACAAGGATGCCGATGCCGAGTTCTTTGCCGACCTGACGCGCCAGACGGTCAAGCAGCGCGAACAGATCGATGCCCAGCTGGCCTCGGCCATCTCGGTCCGCGATGCCGACCGGGTCGAGACGCTGCTGCGGGCCATCATGCGCGTCGGCGCCTTCGAGCTGATGGGCCGCAAGGACGTGCCGGCCAAGGTCGTCATCACCGAATATGTCGACGTCGCCCATGCCTTCTACGGCGGGGCCGAGCCGGGTCTGGTCAACGCGGTGCTCGACCGCGTCGCCCGGGCCGTGCGGCCGGAAGAATTCAGCCAGTGACCGACGGGGTCGCGCGATCGGGTGAATTCGAACTGATCGCGCGATACCTGGCGCCCCTGTCCGCCGCGGCGCCGCTCGCCTTCGGCCTGACCGACGATGCCGCCGTGCTGGCCCCTGGCCCGGGCGAGCAGGTGGTGCTGACCAAGGATTGCATGGTCGCGGGCGTGCATTTCCTCGATGCCGACGGCCCCGAGATCATCGCCCGCAAGCTGTTGCGCACCAATCTTTCCGATCTCGCCGCGATGGGTGCGGTGCCGCGCGGCTATCTGCTCGGACTGGTACTGCCAAGGACGTTCGACGAGAGCTGGATCGCCGGCTTCGCCCATGGCCTTGCCCTCGACCAGCAGGAATTCGGCGTGGCGCTGCTGGGCGGCGATACCACCGCGACGACGGGGCCGACGGTGCTGTCGTTGACCGCGCTGGGTGTCGCGGCCGAGGGCCGGGTGCTCCGGCGCAATGGCGCCAGGCCCGGCGACCTGCTCTTCGTCTCCGGCACGATCGGCGATGCGGCACTGGCCCTGCATCTCAAGCTCGGCCGGGTGATCGGCGTCGACCCGGAGGTACGCGCGGCGCTCAATGCCCGGCTCGACCTGCCGTCGCCGCGGGTCGGCCTCGGCCCCCGGCTGGTCGGCATCGCCAGCGCCGCCCTCGACGTCTCCGACGGCCTCGTCCAGGATGTCGGCCATATCGCGCGGGCTTCCGGCGTTGCGATCGAGATCGCGGCGGCCGACCTGCCCCTGTCGGCGGCGGCGGCCGAGATGATCGGCGAGGAAGGCCCCGGCCTGTTTCTCGATTGCCTGTCGGGCGGCGACGATTACGAGCTTGCGTTCACCGCGCCGGCCGACCGCGCCGCCGACGTGGCCGCGGCCGCCGCCGCGGCCGGCGTGCCGGTGACCTGCATCGGCCGGGTTGCGGCCGGGCAGGGCGTCACGGTGCGCGACCGCCAGGGCGGGATCATCGACCTGGCCCGGCCGGGCTATCGGCATTTCTGATGAAGAAGCTGATCGTCATCCTCGTCATCCTGCTGGTGCTGCTGGCCGGTGGCGGCGCGGCGGCCTGGTTCTTCCTGTTTCGCAAGCCCGAGAATACCGAGCCGGCCCCGCCGCCCAAGCCCGCCCCGGCATCCTACGTGGTGCTGGAAGGCCTCAGCGTGCCGCTGCGCACGGCCGAGAAGCCCTGGTCGACCCTGTGGCTCAACCTTGCCCTGGAGATTCCCAAGGCCGAGGATGTGGGTGAGATCCAGAACGTGATGCCGCGGGTGCGCGATGCCTTCGTGCGGGACCTGCAGGCCCATCCGATCGGCCAGAACGGGACCTGGACGGAAAAAGACATCGACACGATGACGGATCGGCTGGGCAAACAGGCCGACAAGGTCCTGGGCGCGGGCAAGGTCAGCCGCGTCCTGATCCGCAACGCGCTGAAGGGACAGTAAGCCTCCACCATGGAAGAAAAACGGCGCGCAAAGCGCAACGTGGTCGTGCTGGCTGCCTGCCAGGCGCTGGCCAATTCCACCATGTCGATTCAGATCGCGCTGGGCGGCCTGGTCGGTGCGATGCTGGCCGAGGACAAGTCGCTGGCGACCCTGCCCGTGGCCATGGTGATCTGCGGCACCGCCATCGGCACCATCCCCGCCTCGCTGCTGATGGGCCGCATCGGGCGGCGCGCCGGCTTCATGGTCGGCGGCGCCTTCGGCATCCTCGGCTCGATCCTGTCCTGCCTCGGCATCTATGTCGGCTCGTTCCCGCTGTTTGCCGGCTCACTCGGCCTGTTCGGGATCTTTTCCTCCTTCGCCCAGTACTATCGCTTCGCCGCGGCCGACGTGGCGCCGGAAGATTTCAAGGCCAAGGCGATCTCGCTGGTGATGGCGGGCGGGATCGTGGCGGGCTTCCTGGGGCCCGAGATCACCAAGCATACCCGCGAATTGCTGATGCCCTATCTGTTCCAGGGGTCGTTCGTCGCCGCCGGCATCCTCTGCGCGCTGTCGGTCCTGATCCAGCAGTTCATCGATATCCCCCGGCCGCCAAAGGCCGGGCGCGGGCAGGGCGGGCGACCGCTGTCGGTCATCGTCCGCCAGCCGGTCTTCCTGGTCGCGGTGCTGTCGGGGGCGATCGGCTATGCGGTGATGAGCCTGGTGATGACGGCCACGCCGCTCGCCATGATCGGCTGCGGCCTGTCCTACGACCAGTCGGCGACGGTGATCCAGTTCCACGTCATCGCGATGTTCGGCCCATCCTTCTTCACCGGCCATCTGATCCGCCGCTTCGGCGTGTTGCGCGTCATCGCCGCCGGCGGGGTGCTCAACCTCGTCTGCGTCGCGGTGGCGCTGTCGGGCCTCGACTTCGCGAACTTCATTGCCGCGCTGATGCTGCTGGGGCTGGGCTGGAACTTCATGTTCGTCGGCGGCACCGCGTTGCTCACCGAAGCCTACCGGCCGGAGGAGCGGGCCAAGACCCAGGCCGCCAACGATTTCACCGTCTTCGCGATCACCGCCGTGGCCTCGCTGTCCTCGGGCAAGATCCTGTTCGGCGGCGGCTGGAACGCGGTGACGCTGACCGCGCTGCCGCTGCTGGCGATCGCCTTGGCGGCGGCGTTGTGGCGGATGCTGACGGCGCGCCGCATCGCTGCGTAGGCAGCGATTCTCGCGACTGCAGCAATTTAATCCCCGTCAAGACGAATATTTGCCGCCACCTCACGGACCTGTCATAACTTTCGCCGTCACCGCGCCAGTAGGGAGGGCGCGAGTCGCTAGGCTTGGCTCCCAAATGCCTATAACGAACGAGGGGGTACCATGACAGTCGTTTGGTTCGCGATCGCCTGTGGGGTGATCGCGCTTATTTATGGCGTCGTGACCGCACAATCGGTTCTTTCGGCGTCACCAGGCAATCAGCGCATGCAAGACATCGCCGCGGCCATTCAGGAAGGGGCCAAGGCTTATCTCAACCGCCAGTACATGACGATCGGCATCGTCGGCGTGGTGATCTTCGTGATCATCGCCTTCCTGCTCGGCATCAAGGTCGGCATCGGCTTCCTGATCGGCGCGATCCTGTCGGCCGCGGCCGGGTATGTCGGCATGAACGTCTCGGTCAAGGCCAACGTGCGCACGGCCGAGGCATCACGCCAGGGCCTGGCCCAGGGCCTCAGCCTCGCCTTCCGCGCCGGCGCGGTGACCGGCCTGCTGGTCGCCGGCCTCGCCCTGCTCGGCGTCGCCGGCTATTTCGGCGCGCTGGTCGCCATGGGCGTCGAAGGCCGCGGGCTGATCGACGCGATGGTGGCGCTCGGCTTCGGCGCCTCGCTGATCTCGATCTTCGCCCGTCTCGGCGGCGGCATCTTCACCAAGGGGGCCGACGTCGGCGCCGACCTCGTCGGCAAGGTCGAGGCCGGCATCCCCGAGGATGATCCCCGCAATCCCGCCGTCATCGCCGATAATGTCGGCGACAACGTCGGCGACTGCGCGGGCATGGCGGCCGACCTGTTCGAGACCTTCGCCGTGACGCTGGTCGCGACGATGGTGCTCGGCTCGATCTTCTTCGCGGGCACGGCGTTCGCCGAGGCCTCGATGATCTACCCGCTGGCGATCGGCGGCGTCTGCGTCATCACCTCGATCATCGGCACCTTCTTCGTCAAGCTCGGCTCCAGCCAGTCGATCATGGGGGCGCTCTACAAGGG
>JAEYTW010000218.1 GCA_023433835.1 Pseudomonadota bacterium
CGCAGCTCACATACGAAAAAAGCCCTGCCGTCTGATCGTCGCTACCGCGCATCTCATCCTCCGATCTCTCGGAAGAAACGAATCATGGGCCGATCCAAGACGGAAGGGTTTTTCCGCACCCTGTTAGTCATCTTGCCGCTGTGGAGGGGGCTTGGCTAAGCTTTGCCCGCCGGCAGGCGGATGGCGAAGCGCGACCCCTCCGGCCCGCTCGCCGCCGCCACCCGGCCGCCATGGCGTTCGACGATGCGCTTGACGATATGCAGGCCGAGCCCGGCGCCCGGGGTGGCGCCGGTGGCCTCGGCGCGGAAATACTTGTCGAAGATGCGCGGCAGGTCTTCCGGGGCAATGCCGGTGCCGTGGTCGGCGACGGTGACGAGGCAGGAGCCGCCCTCGCGCCGCGCCGCCATCTCGATCACGGTGTCGGCGCCGGTGTATTTCGCCGCGTTCTCGATCAGGTTGGAGACGGCGATGCGCAGCAGCGCGGGATCGGCGGTCAGCATCAGCGGGCCCGGCGCATCGAGGTGGATGTCGCGGCCATGCACGGCGCGGGCCTCCTCGCCCACGGCGGCCAGCAGCTGGGCCAGGTCGAGCGTCGCGGGCTCGAGCACCATGTCGGGGGAATCGAGCCGCTCCTCGGCGAGGCAGCCGTCGACCAGCTCGCTTAAGCGCCGGCTGGCCCGGTGGATCTTGGCCACGCGCTCCTGGGCTGGCTCATCGCCGGTCGCGGTAAGCTGCAAGGTCTGGGCCGTGGCGCTGATGACGCCGAGCGGCGAGCGTACCTCGTGGGCCAGCATGGCGATCAGCCGCCGCTGCTCGGCCCGCACCTGCTTCTCGGCCTCCAGCGCGGCCGACAGGCTGCGTTCCAGCCGGCGCCGCTCGGTGATGTCGATCCAGGTGGTGGCCATGCCCTTGGCGCTGACCGTTTCCTGCACACGATAGCTGCGGCCGTTGACCGTCTCGATGTCGAGCGGGCCTTCCAGCACCTCGCCGGGCCCGAGGGCGGCGAGCCGCCGGGTATTGTCGTCGTCGACCAGGATCTGGCGGATCTGGGCGATGACGGCCGTGCGGCCGCCGGGCTGGCCGATCTGCGGCGGGGTGATCGGATGGCCGCCGATCAATTCGCCGAAGAACTGGCTGTTCAACAGCGCCAGGCGATGGTCGCGGTCGAACACGGCGATGCCGACCTGCAGGGTCGACATCGCATCGTTGAGCTGGGCGAGGTCGAGCGCCTCGAGCCGCTCGCGGGTGACGTCGCGCCAGATCTTGAACCGGCCGCCATCGGGCAGCAGGAACATGCGCATTTCGACCCAGCGGCCATCGAAGGCGCGCTGATAGGTCATCGGCCCGGTGATCGTGCGGTGGCGTGCCGTGGCGGCGGCCAGGAAGCGGGGCAGCTTCTCGGGATCGCGCGCCTCGGGAAACTGCTGCTCCAGCAGCGGCCGGACGGTGTCGGCGAACGGTATGCCCGGCCGCAGGATCGCCCGGACCTCGGGGAAGAAGTTCGGGTAATTCTCGTTCCAGCCGACCACCCGGTCCAGGGCGTCATACAGGCAGACGGCCTCGTCGATAGTGTCGGACAGCAAGGTCAGCAGCAGGCGCACGTCCGCGATTGCGGGATCCGTGATGCCCACGGTGCCCCCGGCAGCCGTCTCGTCCTGGCCTGTCATGGCACAAGCGTACCCTCAGCCCTGGCGCCGCGTCACGCCCCATCTCCTTGTCGTACAAGCTGGCGCGTGGTAAGCACGACGATCCTGGTCGCCAGAGGAGTGCCTGCCCGTGGTTGCGTTGCGCCGCCGTGAGACCCTGACTTCGCAACTGACCAAGGCCCTGGCCGAGCGGATCGCCCAAGGCCAGATCAAGCCCGGCGAGAAATTGCCGAGCGAGCAGGAGCTGATCGACGAATTCGGCGTCAGCCGCACCGTGGTGCGCGAGGCGATATCGAGCTTGCGCGCCTCCGGCGTGGTCTCGACCCAGCAGGGGGTCGGCGCTTTCGTCGTCCAGCCCGAGGCGGCGCCGGCCTTCCGGGTCGACGAAGCCAATCTCGGCGCGCTGAACGAGGTGGTCGCGGTGCTGGAACTGCGCATCTCGGTCGAGGCGGAAGCCGCGGCGCTGGCCGCGCAGCGCCGCAGCCCTGAGCATCTGGTGACGATGCGCGACGCGCTCGACCGCATGGCGACCTCGATCGCCGCCGGCGAGGATGCGATCGGCCCGGACCTCGATTTCCACCGCACCGTCGCCGAGGCCACCGGCAACCGCTATTTCCTGCACCTGTTCAACTATCTCGGCTCGCTGCTGATCCCCCGCACGCGGGTGCAGACCTTCCAGCTCGAAGGCGCCTCGCGCCGGCAGTATCTCGATCGCGTCAACGGCGAGCACAACGCGATCTATCAGGCCATCGTCGACCAGGACCCCGATTCGGCCCGCGGGGCGATGCGCATCCACCTCACCGGCAGCCGCGAGCGTATCCGGCGCGCCACCACGGGGTGACGCGCGTGCTTACTTGTATGATGACTGACGTCATGATATGACGAGGCGTCTTTTACGCGATACCCCGTCGAGGTGCCATGGAGCCGAATGCGTTGAAGGCCGTGCTGTCGTCCGGCCTGCTGTCCTTTCCCATCACGGATTTCACCGCCGACGGTGAATTCGACGAGGACGGCTATCGCCGGCGGCTCGACTGGCTGGCGCCGTTCGGCGCCTCGGCGCTGTTCGCCGCCGGCGGTACCGGCGAGCTGTTCTCGCTCGATCCGGAGGAACATGGCCGGGTGATCGGGGCGGCAGTCGAGGGCAGTGCCGGGCAGGTGCCGATCATCGCCGGCGTCGGCTGCGGCACGCGCATCGCCATCGCCGAGGCGCGCGAGGCCGAGCGGCGCGGCGCGGCCGGCATCCTGATCCTGCCCCATTACCTGATCGAGACCGACCAGGAAGGCGTCTCGCGCCATGTCCGCGCCATCTGCCAGGCGGTCGGCATCGGCGTCATCGTCTACAACCGCGGTCCCTGCCGCCTCGGCCCCGACCATCTCGCCCGGCTCGCCGACGAATGCCCCAACCTGATCGGCTTCAAGGACGGCATCGGTGAACTGGAACCGATGATCTCGATCCGCCGCAAGCTGGGTGATCGCTTCGCCTATCTCGGCGGCCTGCCGACCGCGGAATTCTTCGCCGCCGCCTACAAGACCATCGGCGTGCCGGTCTATTCCTCGGCTGTCTTCAACTTCGTGCCGCGCATGGCGATGCGCTTCTACGAGGCGGTCGCGGCCGAGGATGCCGAGACCATCGCCCGGCTGCTCGACGGTTTCTTCATGCCCTACGCCGCGATCCGCAACCGCCGGCCGGGTTATGCCGTCTCGATCATCAAGGCGGGTGCCCGGCTGGTCGGCCGCGATGCCGGCCCGGTGCGCACGCCGCTGATGGATTGCACGCCCGAGGAGCACGAGATGCTGAAGCCGCTGATCGCCTGGGCGGAAGCGGCCTGACGTCGCAATATGTAAAGTTGTTTGACAAATTTCCGATGACTTGCTAGACCCTGAACCAAAGAAGTCTCTAGGGAGGAGAAAACCAGATGCACCGCAATGCAGTGATCGCCGCGGCGCTGGCCGCGTTCGTGGCCGGGCCGGTGGCGGCCAAGGAATTCAAGTCGGCCGACATCCATCCGCCGGGCTATCCGACGGTTGCGGCGGTCGAATATTTCGGCGAACTGCTCAAGCAGCGCTCGAACGGCAAATACACGCTGAAAGTCTATAATTCCGGCACGCTGGGCGAGGAGAAGGACACGATCGGGCAGACCAAGCTCGGCGCGCTCGACTTCAACCGCATCAACATGGCGCCGTTCAACAACATCGTGCTTGAGACCGCGGTGCCGACCCTGCCGTTCCTGTTCCGCTCGGTCGATCACATGCACAAGGTGATGGACGGCCCGATCGGTGAGCACATCCTGAAGTCGCTGGAACCGCAGGGCTTCATCGGCCTGGCCTTCTACGACTCCGGCGCGCGGTCGTTCTACACCGTCAAGAAGCCGGTGAAGTCGCTGGAAGACCTCAAGGGCATGAAGATCCGCGTCCAGCAGTCGGACCTGTTCGTCGGCATGATCAAGGCGCTCGGCGCCAACCCGACGCCGATGCCCTATGGCGAGGTCTACACCGCCCTGAAGACCGGCGTGGTCGATGCCGCCGAGAACAACTGGCCGAGCTTTGAATCGAGCCGCCATTTCGAAGTGGCGAAGTTCTTCACGCTGTCCGAGCACTCGATGTCGCCCGAGCTGTTCGTGATGTCGAAGAAGAGCTGGGACGGCCTGTCGGCCGACGACCAGAAGCTGATCAAGCAGGCCGCCAAGGATTCGGTGCCCAAGATGCGCGAGCTGTGGGTGGCCCGCGAGAAGGAATCCGAAGCGACGGTCCGCAAGGCCGGGGTCGAGATCATCCCGCTGCCCGACAAGAAGCCGTTCATCGACGCGATGAAGCCGGTCTATGACTCGTTTGCGAGCAAGCCCGAGCTGAAGAAGATGATCGAGGATATCCAGGCGACCCAGTAA
>JAEYTW010000288.1 GCA_023433835.1 Pseudomonadota bacterium
GCCGCGGCAACGTGGGGGCTGCGCGAGCGGGGCTCCGGCACCCGCGCGGCGCGGGAAACCGCGCTGGCCGAGCGCGGGATCGACCCCGCCGGCCTCACCGTGCTGCTCGAGCTTGCCGCCAACGAGGCGGTGCGCGCCGCGGTCGAGGAGGGCGCGGGGGCGACGCTTCTGTCGCGGCTGGTGGCCGAGCAGGCGCTGGCCCACGGCCGGCTGGTCGAGGTGCCGTTCGCCGTGCCGCCGCGGCCCTTCCTGCTGCTGCGTCATGCCGAGCGGCGGATGTCGCGGGCGGCCGAGGCGCTGATGGCGGTCTTGAGCGAGGCGGCCGACGACGCTCTATAATGCCGTCGTTGGGCCGTGGAGGGCTGGCGATGGATGCAGGCGATCTCAAGGTCTTCGAGGCGGTGGCCAGGCTCGGCGCGATGAATCGCGCGGCAGCCGAGCTCAACACCGTCCAGTCGAACGTCACCGCCCGCATCCGCGTGCTGGAGGACGCGCTGGGCGCCACCCTGTTCGAACGGCACAGCCGCGGCGTGGTGCTGACCGCGGCGGGCCAGCGCCTGCTGCCCTATGCCCATCAGGTGCGCGACCTGCTGGCCGAAGCCCGCCGGGCGGTGGCCGATGACGGCGTGCCTCGCGGCGTGCTGACCATCGGTACGCTGGAGACCACGGCGGCGCTGCGGCTGTCGCCCTTGCTGGCCGGATTCGTCGAACGCTGGCCGGCGGTCGACCTGGTGCTGCGCACCGGCACGACGGACGAAATGGTCACCGCCGTCGTCGAGCGGCGGGTCGAGGGCGCCTTCGTCTGCGGCCCGATCGACCACGCCGACCTGGTGGCCGAGCCGGTGTTTCGCGAGGAACTGGTGCTGGTCGCCGCCCGCCACCAGGGCCGCCTCGACACGCTTCTGGCCCGCGAGGGCCTCAAGCTGATCGTGCTGCGCGCCGGCTGCTCCTACCGCCAGCGGCTCGAGGCGATCCTGGCCGCGCGCGGGGTGGCGGGCACCCGCCTCCTCGAATTCGGTACGCTCGACGCGCTGCTGGCCTGCGTCGCCGCCGGGGTCGGCATCACGCTGATGCCGCGCAGCATCGTCGGCCCGCTATGGCGCGAGGGGCGCATCGCCATCCACGATCTGCCGCCGGCCGAAAGCGTGGTCGACACGTTGTTCATCCGCCGGGCGGACGGTTTCGTTTCCAGCGCGCTGTCGGCCTTCCTCGATGTTGCCCGCACGCCGCGGATCGCGGCGGACGCGGCGGATTGACGGGTCGCGGGTCAGCGGTAGACGTCGACCTGCATGCCCTGCCCGCCGACGAGGACGGCAGCCTGCAGAAGCAAAGTCTTGCCCGCCGGCGGGGGACTGCCTTGCGGGATTGCCTCGGCGAACGGCGCGCCGATGCCGCCGTTCAACTGGTGGATCCCCACGGTGATATCGGCGCTGAAAGCCTTTTGTGTACCGATGCCGATGCTCAGCAGCGGGCCGGACAGCGTCTCGGTCTGCTGAATGCGGGTGTTGAGCGCGGCGAGGTTCGGCTGGTTGCCGTAGTTGAAGGCTTGGGTATTCATGCGCGATGCCTATTGCTTTAACGCGGTGAGCGCCGAATCCAGCCGGCTCATGGTCGTGTCGTCGGCTTCGGTCACCACGCCGGCAAGATTGCCGATGGCGTCCGCGGCCGAGGTGACCGGCATGGTGGGCGCGAAAAGCGAGGACAGCGTCATCGCCCCGTCGGGATTGGCCGCCGCGAGCCGCTTGATGCGGTCGATCGTTGCCGTCTTCCTCACCATTTGTTCAGGTGTCTCCACTGCGAGCGGGCGGCCGGCAATCAGGGCCGCGATGCTGGGCGCCTTGCTGATCTCGATCGCCGATTCACCCGACGCGAACTGGGTCTTCACCGTCAGCTTGCCGCCCAGGGCGCGGGTTTCGGCGTTCGCGTAGCGCAGGTCGAAACCGCTGAACATGTTGGCGGCTTCACCGTTCACTTGGCTGCCGTCCGGCTTCTTCGTCGGCGGTACCAGCCCCGCCACCGTGCGGTTGAACCCCATGTTCACGTTGAGCGGCGTGGCGACGTTGGTGTTGACGTCGATCCCGAGGCTGAGGCTGGTCCGCTCGCCGTAGACCAGCGTGTTGCCGCAGGCCGTCGTGAGTCCAAGCGACAGCAATGTCACTGCCGGTCGGACAAGGCGTTTCATGGCGGTCATTGCTTCGCGGTCCCTTTGCCGGATTCGAAACAGGCGAAGAATTCGCGGGCCTTCTGCTCGTTGCCTGTCTTGGCGAGTTGGCCGGCGAAATTCCGGGCCGCATATCCGGTAGCCATGCTCTCGGTGAAACGGGTCATGAAGATGCCGTTGACCTCCATTTCCGTGCAGGACATGGCCGACATCGCATCGCGATACTGGATGGCGACATTCTTCTTCGTCCCATCCACGGTCGGTTCTTCGGCGATCAGAACCCGATCGACCGACTTGGGGATGATGACGGCGAAGTCGCGATCATAGCCGATCACCAGCTTGCCGGCGGTACGGGCCTCATTGAGCGAGGCATTGATGCCGATGACCGTCTGGCTGGTGACATAGAGCTGCTGGGCTTCGCAGCCCGCAAGCAGCAGTGGCGCCGCAAGCAGCAGAATCGATTGCCGGATCATGGGCACAAGTTCCTTTCAAGCGCTGCCGGCGACGCCGCCAGATCGCGAAAGCAGGTGGCGGCCGGGTGGTCGGCGTGATAGCGGAGCTGGAAGGCGTGTGAGGCGTTGCGGTCGATCGCGGCCATGACGGCGCGGTCCTCGACGCCGAGGGTGAACGAAACCCCGTTGGTCAGGTCGATGCTGAGCCCGGCGGTGCGGCCGATGCGGGCGACGCTCGCTGCCGGTTGCGGTGGTGTGACGCTGTCGGGGATGACATAGACCTGCCGCGACCAGCCGATCGAGAGCCCCGCCTCCTCGGGGCGCGTGCGCAGCCAGATGCCGAAGCCTGTCATCGACAGCACCGTGGCGCCATCGGCCCGGTCGAGACTGGTGCTGACAGTGCCGTAGTCGTTGACCGCGCAAGCGGCCAGCAAAACGCAGATCGGCATGGCGAACGCCATGCGCCTGACCCGGCGACAAGGCGGCGTATATCTGTCATCGCTCTTCAGAATTCCCCCCGGAATGCTGCAAGATTCGATCAAGTACCGATTTATCTTTTGCTGGCGGGCGTGCTGGGCCCCGCGTCCCTGTGCTTAATTCTTTAGATTGTGGGTAATAATTAAAATACCTGCAACCAATTAATCATTTCGTATTTCGTAATGGAAGCGGTCGAGCTATGCTCGGGGCATTCGCGCCGGAGGGGGCTTGCCGATGAGTGCGCTGACCACGCTGCCGCTGTCATGCTACGTCCCCGACGCTTTCGCCGGCTTCCGGCCGGCAGCCGATTTCGACCTCGGCATCGCCCGGGCGATGATGTGGATGAGCCAGCTGGCCTACGAAACCGTCGATCCCGACAAGGTCGCGGCCATCGGCGAACGCTGGGGCCTGCGAACCCAGGTGGTCGATGGCGCCCGCCTCGGGCTCGCCCGGACGCAGGCGGTGGTGGCCCGGCGGGCCGACGGCACGGCAATCGTCGCTTTCGCCGGCACCGATCCGGTCGAGGCGGCCGACTGGGTCTCGGACTTCGATTGCTATCTCGACCCGGCGACCGGCGTGGCCCGCGGCTATCAGCGTGCCGCGGCGGTGGTCATGGGCCAGCTCGCTGCCATGCTGGATCCGGCGGCGCCGCTGTTCGTCGCCGGCCACAGCCTGGGCGGCGCATTGGCCGTCGTCGCCTCCGGCCAGCTGGCCGCGGGCGGCATCCGGCCGCTTGCCGTCCACACCTTCGGCATGCCGCGCGCCGGCAGCGCGGCTTTCGCGGCGCGCTACGATGCCGCGCTGGGCTCATGCACCTACCGCCTGGTCCATGGCGACGACATGGTGCCGACGGTGGCGCCCTCGTTCCTCGGTTTCCGCCATGTCGGTCGCTATCTGAGCTGCCTGCGCGGCATGCGGTTCGACGGGGGGGCGATGGCGGCCGCGGGCGCCTCGGATGAACCGGCCTTCCGCATCGACGGGATCGGCCGCCTGACCGGCAACGGCCTGCCGGTGGGGGCGGTGATGGAAGCCTTCGGTCTCGACCGAACCGCCCGGCGCCTGGCGAGCGTGGCGCTCGACTTCCTGCCCAGCGGCATCCGCGATCATCTGCCCGATCGCTACCTCGCCGGTTTCGGCGACCGGGTCGATGCGGGCTGAGGCCTATCTCTCATGGTGATCAGACCTATCAGATCAAGTCGTTTTTCCTGAACGCGGCGCGGGCCTAGGTTTGTCCCATCGTCTTTACCCCGGAGGCAGCCATGCCCAACGCCACCCCGCTGATCCGCCGTCTCGGCATCGATAATCCGATCATCCAGGCGCCGATGGCCGGCGGGGCGTCGACCGTCGATCTCGCCGTCGCGGTGACCGATGCCGGCGGGCTCGGCTCGCTTGCCGGGCCTTACCTGACGCCGGCCCAGATCACCGAGCAGGCGGCCGCGATCCGCGACCGCACGCCCGGTCCGTTCGGCCTGAACCTGTTCGCCCCGACCCCGGCACCGGGACCGGCGGATCCGGCCGCGGCAATCGCCGCGCTGGTGCCTTTCCATGCCGAACTGCGTCTCGAGCCGCCGGCCGCGCCGGCAGCCGGCGGCGGGCTCGATTTCGCCGCGCAGTTCGCGGCGGCGCTGGCCAGCCCCGCGACGCTCCTGTCCTTCACCTTCGGCGTGCTGACGGCCGAGCAGGTCGCGGCGGTAAAGGCACGCGGCATGATGCTGGCGGGCACGGCGACGACGGTCGCCGAGGCGGTGCAGCTCGAGGCGCTCGGCGTCGACGCGGTGGTGGCGCAGGGGGCCGAGGCCGGCGGCCATCGCGGCAGCTTTGCCGGCGATTTCGGCGCCAGCATGATCGGCACGCTGGCGCTGGTGCCGCAGATGGCCGATGCCATCGGCATTCCGGTGATCGCCTCGGGCGGCATCATGGACGGGCGCGGCATCGCGGCGGCGCTGGCCCTGGGGGCTCAGGCGGTGCAGATGGGCACGGCCTTCCTGACGACGGACGAGGCCGGCATTTCGCCCGGCTACAAGGAGCTGGTGATGTCGACGTCAGAGGATATGACGCGGGTGACCCGCGCCTTTTCAGGCCGGCCGGCCCGCGGCATCGTCAACCGGGCGATGGTAACGATCGAGGCTGAGGAAGGGGCGATCCTGCCGTTCCCGCTGCAGAACACGCTGACCCGGCCGATGCGCACGGCGGCGACGGCGCAGGACCGACCGGAATTCCTGTCGCTGTGGGCCGGTCAGGCCCTGACCTTGGCCCGCCGCCAGCCGGCTGCCGCGCTGGTCGCGCGGCTGGTCGCGGAAACCGACGCGGTGCTGGCCCGCCTCAGACCTGGGTCTTGAGCTGCATCGCCGCCTCGACGGCGAAATAGGTCAGCACCCCGGCGCAGCCGGCGCGCTTGAAGGCCATCAGGCTTTCCAGGATGACGCGTGAGCCGTTCAGCCAGCCATGGTCGATGGCGCCGCGCAGCATCGCGTATTCGCCCGACACCTGGTAGGCGAAGGTCGGTACCTGGAAGGTTTCGGCGACGCGCCGGCAAACGTCGAGATAGGGCATGCCCGGCTTGATCATCACCATGTCCGCGCCCTCGGCCAGGTCGAGCGCGACTTCGCGCAGCGCCTCGTCGGTATTGGCCGGGTCCATCTGGTAGGTGCGCTTGTCGCCCTGGCCGAGATTGTTGCCCGAGCCGACCGCGTCGCGGAACGGCCCATAGAAGGCCGAGGCGTACTTGGCCGCGTAGGACATGATCTGCACGTTGACATGCCCGGCCTTTTCCAGCGCGGCCCGGATCGCGCCGATGCGGCCGTCCATCATGTCCGACGGCGCGATGACGTCGCAGCCGGCCTCGGCCTGGGCCAGCGCCTGGGCGACCAGCGCCTCGACCGATTCATCGTTGACCACATAGCCGTCGCGCAGGATGCCATCCTGGCCGTGGGTGGTGTAGGGATCGAGCGCCACGTCGCACATCACGCCGATCTCGGGCACCGCCCGCTTCAGCCGGCGTACCGCGCGGTTGACCAGGTTTTCCGGGTTCCAGGCTTCGCGCCCGTCCGCGGTCTTCAGGGCCGCGTCGGTCGCCGGGAACAGGGCGATGGCGGGGATGCCGAGCCTGGCGGCCGTCTCGGCCGCCT
>JAEYTW010000353.1 GCA_023433835.1 Pseudomonadota bacterium
GGGCGGCCCGCGGCGGGGCGCCCCGGCGGGCCATCCGCCGGGCACCCGCATCGATCTCGTCGTGCGGCCCGAGGATGTCGTGGTCGGCCCCGCCATGGCCCAGGACCAGCCCGGCCTCCTGCCCGGCACCATCAGATCGGTGATCTATCTGGGCAGCCTGCAGGAATGCACGGTCGAGATCGAGGGCGGCACCACCCTGCGCGCCATGATCCATCCCGCCACCGCCGTCATGGCCGGCAGCAGGGTCGGCCTGCGCATCGACCCCGCCCGCTGCACCTTGCTGCCCTCCCTCGCCTTGAAGACCGGAGAAGCCCGATGACCGTCGATACCGGCACCGCCTATTTCAGGAAACCCCGCCAGTACAATGCCGCGCTGACCGAGGTCGGCCACGGCACGCCGACCGGCGAGCTGTTGCGCCGCTACTGGCACCCTGTCGGGCTGGCCGGCGACGCGACGTCGACGCCCAGGGCGGTGCGCGTGCTGGGCGAGGATCTGATCCTGTTCCGCGACGGCCAGGGCCGCCCGGGCCTGGTCGAGGCGCGCTGCTGCCATCGCGGCGCCACGCTCTATTACGGCCGGGTCGAGGACCAGGGCATCCGCTGCTGCTATCACGGCTGGCTGTTCGACGTCGAAGGGCGCTGCGTCGAGCAGCCCTGCGAACCCGACGGCGGCCGCCTGCGCGACAAGGTGCGCCAGCCCTGGTACCCGCTGGAGGAACGCTACGGCCTGATCTTCGCCTATATGGGCCCGCCCGACCGCAAGCCGGTACTGCCCGCCTACGAATGCCTGGAAAACCTCGACGAGGGCGAATTCGTCGAGGCCGACGACCGCTCGATCGGCGGCGGCGGCCCGACCATCATCCCCTGCAACTGGCTGCAGCATTACGAGAATATCCCCGACACCTTCCACGTCCCGATCCTGCACGGTTCGTTCAGCGGCGTGCAGTTCGTCGCCCAGATGGGGTTGATGCCCAAGGTGCGCTGGGTGCTCGACGATGCCGGCGTCAAGATTCTGTCGGCCCGCGACTTGGGCGACGGCACCGTGCACTACCGCATCTCGGCGGCGATGCTGCCGACCTTGCGCGTCGTGCCGAACCCGCGCGTGGCACAATATGCCCGCGTCGAATCGATCGGCTGGGTGCTGCCGATCGACGATACCCATTTCCGCATCTACGTCGCCGGCCGCGTGCGCGAACAGGGCGGCTTGCAGAAGATCCGCTCGCGCATGAACGGCAAATTGTGGGAGGAGATGACCGAGGAAGAGCATCAGCGCTTTCCCGGCGATTACGAGGCCCAGGTCGGCCAGGGTCCGATCACGCTGCATTCCGACGAGCATCTCGCCACCACCGACCAGGGCATCGTCATGCTGCGCCGCCTGTTGCAGCGCCAGCTCGATGCACTGGCCGAGGGGCGCGACCCGGCCGGCGCGGTGTTCGATCCGGCCGCCGCCAACGTCGTCTACGATTGCGGCAACTACATCGTCGACCGCAACGATCCGCGCGCGGTCGAACTCCTGGGGGCGCCATGATCCGCAACCCCGTCGCCGATCCCGGCGATGTCGGTTGCGGCCCCGCAATCTGACCCTCACCCAGGCGGGCGAGGGGTCGATCGCCTGGTGGCGCAGGCGCCGCTAGACCGACAGGAACACGATCTGCGACGGGTTGCCGATACCGGTGTAGCGGCCGGTGAAGGCGAGGCGCGCGCCGCCGCCCTCGATGCGGAAGATCGTCACATTGTCGCTGCGGCTGTGCAGCACGTAGAGGAAGCGGCCGGACGGATCGGCGGCGAAATGGCGGGGATAGCTGCCGCGTGTCCATTCCTCGCCGGCAGGCTTCAGCCGGCCGTCGAGGCCGATGGCGAAGATGCCGATCGAATCATGCAGGCGGTTGGCCGCATAGACGTAGCGCCCGCCCGGGGCGACCGCGATCTCGGACGGGTAGTTGGTGCCCTCGAACCCCTTCGGCAGCGACGACAGGGTCTGACGGATCGCCAGGGCACCGCGGCTGCTGTCGTACTCCATCACGTCGATCGTCGACGCTTCCTCGTTCAGCGAATAGGCGATGCGGCCGTTCGGCCGGAAGGCGAAATGGCGCGGACCGGCGCCGGGCGCCGCCTGCACGAAGGCCGGGTCGTTCGGCGTCAGTTTCCCGGACGCGCGGTCGAAGCGATAGACGTAGATGCGGTCGGTGCCGAGATCGGAAACCAGCAGGAATCTCCCGGTGGGATCGAGTGCCGCCATATGCGCGTGCGGCGCATCGTGGCCGGAATCGGCGAAGCTGCCGGGCGGAGCGCCTTGGGCCTTGCGGGGTCCGAGCGGGCCGGTGATCTTCTGCACGTCGGTTGCCGCCCCCAGGGCGCCATCCGGCCTGATCGGCACCACCGCGACGCTGCCACTGCCGTAATTGGCGGCGAAGACATGGCGTCCCTGCGGATCGATGCCGATATGGGCCGGTTCCACCCCGCCCGACGAGACCGCGTTGACGGCCTTCAGGTCGCCGGTCGCGCGATCGATGGCGAAGGCCGAGACCGCGCCGGTCTTCTGCCCCTCGAACTCGGCCACCTCGTTGACCGCGTAGAGGAAGCGCCCGTTGGGTGCGACGACCAGCGACGACGGATTGGCGATGCCCGCGAATTCGCGCATCGGCGTCAGCGCGCCGCTGCCGCCGTCGACCGACAGCAGATGGATCCCCTTGCCGCGATCGGTATAGGTGCCGACATAGGCAAAAACGCGTTTGCCCGCCGCGGCCATTGCCGGCACCGCCGCCGTCATCGCCGCCGCCCCGGCCAGCCGCAGCATGAAGCGGCGGGTCGGGCCCTTCGGATCATGCCCATCCACGGCATCCTCCTGTTTCGGCTGCAAACAGCGAGGAGCCTAGCGCGTTTCAGCCGGCAAGGGTAACGGCGACGCCCAGCGCGTCGAGTCGCGCGGCCAGGCGCTCGGGCGGCGGCGCATCGGTGATCAGCCCGACCCCGCGAAATCCCGCGATCTCCACCGCGGTTGCCCGGCCGAACTTCTCGCGGTCAAGCACCACGAAGGCCGCCGCCCCGCGCGCCAGCATGGCCGCGCGCAGGACAGCGCCCTCGCGGGTGAAATCGGTCAGCGCGGCGTCGTCGGTCAGGCCGCCGGCACCGACGAAAGCGAAATCGGCGCGATAGCGGGCCAGCATGTCGAGCGCGTCGAGGCCGCCGGTCGCCTCGCCGCCCGCCTCGATCATGCCGCCCAGCAGCAACACGCGCGCGCCCCCGCGATGCAGCGTGCGGGCGATGCCGAGATCGCTGGTATAGACCGTCAGGCCGCGCCGGCCGACAAGGCTTGCGGCAACGCTTGCGGTGGTCGAGCCGGAATCGAGGATCACCGAGGCACCCTCGGGCACCAGGCTTGCCGCGGCCCGCCCGATGCGGGCCTTGCCCTCGGGGTTCGTCGCCCGCCGCATGTCGGGCGCGGCCTCCGCCAGCGCGACGGCGCCGCCATGGGTCTTGACCAGCAGGCCCTGGCGGGCCAGCTCGGCGATGTCGCGCCGGATGGTTTCGCGCGACACGCCCCATTCGTCGGCGAGGCCCGATACCGAGACCGCGCCCGCCTCGGCGGCGCGGTCGAGCAAACGGCGCTGGCGCTGTTCCGGGATCATGCCTTCACGCGCAGGCCCTTCGGGTCGTAGGGCGCGGCCAGATGCGCGGTCACCGCCTCGATGCGGCCGTTCAGGTTGATCTCGTAGCGGCCCGCGGTCAGCCACTCGCGGGTGATCGGCTGGTCATGGCGCACGTAGCCCATGCCGATGCCGCAGCCCAGCGTATGGCCATAGCCGCCCGAGGTGGTCTCGCCCACCGGTTTGCCGTCGCGCAGGATCAACTCGCCGCCATGCGGCAGGCAGGCCGGATCGGCGAAGGTGAAGGTGAGGAGCCGCTTGCCGATCCCCTCGGCCTTCTGGCGGCGCAGCACCGCCTGCCCCAGGAACGGCACGGGCTTGTCGAGCGCGACGGCAAAGCCCAGGCCCGCTTCATAGGGGGTGTGGTCGGGCGTGACGTCGCGGCCCCAGGCGCGATAGGCCTTTTCCAGGCGCAGCGAGTCGATCGCGTAGTAACCGGCATCGATCGCGCCGGCCTCGGCCAGCAGGTCGTAGACGCCGGCGGCGAATTCGGTCGGCACATACAATTCCCAGCCCAGCTCGCCGACATAGGTGATGCGCGCGGCCCGCACCGGGGCGTAGCCGATGCCGATTTCGCGGAAGGTCGAGAACGGGAAGGCCTCGTTCGACAGATCGGCCTTGGTCACTTTCGCCAGCACCTGGCGCGCCTGCGGCCCCATCAGCGCCAGCACGGCATGCGACGAGGTCATGTCGGTGACGGTGCAGCGCGCCTGTTCGGGGATGTTGCGGCGGATCCAGTCGAGGTCGCGGGTGGTCTGCGCCGTGCCGGTGACCAGGAAATATTCATCGGCCGACAGGCGCTGGAAGGTCAGGTCGCTCTCGAACGTGCCGCGTTCATTGAGCAGCGGGGTATAGACGATGCGCCCCGGTTCGACTGCCGCGTCGGCGGCGCAAAGACGCTGCATCACCGCCTCGGCATCGCGGCCCTGCAGCAGCAGCTTGGAAAACGAGGTCAGGTCGAACAGCGTGGCCGCCTCGCGCGTCGCCTTGTGCTCGGCGGCGACATGGGAGAACCAGTTCTGGCGGCCGAACGAATACTCGACGACCGGCTCGACCCCCTCGGGCGCGAACCAGTTCGGCCGCTCCCACCCCATCTTGTTGCCGAAGGCGGCGCGGCGCGCCTTCAGCCGGTCGTAGAGCGGCGACCGGCGCAGCGGCCTGGCAGTCTCGAACTCGCGGTTCGGCCATGGCATCTGGTAATGTAGGCCGAGGACTTCGGAGACGCGATCCTTCAGCCAGGCATCCTGGCCGTTGAAGCGGGCGAAGCGCCTGATGTCGACCGGCCACAGGTCGAGCGTCGGCTCGCCGTTGACGATCCATTCGGCCAGCGCCATGCCGGCCCCGCCGGCCGAGGCGATGCCCATCGAGTTGAAGCCGGCGCCGACATAGAAGTTCTTCAGCTCCGGCGCCTCGCCCAGGATGTAGTTGTTGTCGGCGGTGAAGCTTTCCGGCCCGTTGACGAACTGGCGCACCTCGGCCTTTTCCAGCCCGGGCACGCGGATCAGGGCGTTCCGCATCAGGATGTCGAACTGGTCCCAGTCGTCGGGCAGCAGCTGGAATTCGAAGTCGCTGGGAATGATGTCCTTGTCCCAGGGCTTGGCCACCGGCTCGAACCCGCCCATCAGCAGGCCGCCGACCTCCTCCTTGAAATAGACATAACCGTCGGGGTCGCGCATGCAGGGCAGGTCGGGAAACACGCCCTCGACCTTCTTCGTCACGATATACATGTGCTCGCAGGAATAGAGCGGCACGGTGACGCCGGCCATGCGGCCGAACTGCCGGGCCCATTGCCCGGCGCAGTTGACCACCACCTCGGCGGCAATCGGCCCGTGGTCGGTGACGACGCCGGTGGCCCGGCCATCCCTGGTCGTGACGCTCAAGACCCGCGTCTTTTCGAAGATCTTCGCGCCACGCAGGCGCGCACCCTTGGCCAGCGACTGGGTCAGGTCGGCCGGGTTGGCCTTGCCGTCGCCGGGCAGCCAGACGGCGCCGGCCAGGTCGTCGGTGCGCATGATCGGGTACAATTCGCCCGCCCGCCGGGGCGAAATGATCTCGCACTCGACGCCGAAGGCCTGGGCCAGCGCGGCGTTGCGCTTCAGGATGGTCAGCCGGTCCTGCGTGCGCGCCACGACGACCGAGCCGCAGCGTTTCCACCCGGTCTCGAGACCGGTCTCGGCCGCCAGGCTCGCATAGAGCTCGGTCGAATAGCGGATCAGCCGCGTCATGTTCTGGTGGGCGCGCAACTGCCCGACGAGCCCCGCGGCATGCCAGGTCGTCCCGGAGGACAGCCGCCCCTGTTCGAGCACGACCACATCGGTCCAGCCGAGCTTGGTCAGGTGATAGGCGACCGAGCAGCCGACGATGCCGCCCCCGACGATGACGACGCGCGCCTGAGTGGGAAAATCGGCCATGGCTGCCTCCAGCTGTTTTGCCACAGGATGACCGATTTTGCCCGATCAGGCAAATAAAGTCACAAAACCGGTCACAACACGCGACGGCAGATCTCCGCGATCAGGTCAGGCAGCACGCGGAAGGCATAGGGCGCGTGCATCCGTTCCAGCACCGTGTGGTAGTCGCGGCCCCAGGGCCCGGCATTGATGATCGGAATGCCGGCGAAGGCCGGGCCGTCGGGCCACGGGATGCCCGCCCCCCAGGCCGGCGTGTTGGCCGCGATCACCGGTACGCCGCCCTCGTCGGCCTGGCCGAGGAAGGACATGTCGGAAATGCCGCGGAAATAACGCTGCAAGGCGATCGTCGTATCGTGGCGGGCGGCGACGACTTCAGCAGCCGCCGCGGCCGCATCGGCCAGCCGCCGGGCGCCGTCGTCATGGTCGAGACTGGTGGCCAGATACGGGATCGAGGCGAAGCCCAGCACCACGGTGGGGTTGCTGCGCCCGCTCAGTTCCCACAGCTTCTCGGTGATCAGCCGGTTCTGGTCGGGCAGGTCGAGATGCCGCGCCGCCACCTCGCGGGCCAGCCCCGCCAGCGCCTGCGCCGCGTCCGGCTGGCGGGCGACGACGTCGGCGCGCAGCTCGGCGAAGGTGACGACGTCGACATCGGGCACCGGCCCGATCACCGCGGCCCCGGTCGCCGCGCGCTGGGCGCGCAGGCGCGCGACCAGCGGGTCGAGCGTGCGGCGGATCATGCCGGCCATGATGTCGAGCAGCGCCGCCGGGCCGCGGCGATGGGTCATCACGTTCCAGTACATCCAGACCCGCGCCGGCATCGTCACGTCGTAGGCGGTCTTGGAATCCTTCAGCCCAAGCAGGGTGGGCCCCGCCGCGACCTCGTCGCCGGTCCGCTCGGTCAGTTCGGGCGACCATTCGATGGCGGCCGCCAGCGCGCCGGCCAGCGCGCAGGCGGCGAG
>JAEYTW010000507.1 GCA_023433835.1 Pseudomonadota bacterium
CCCCCCCGGCCGCCCCCGGCCGGGTCGGTGATCGCCTGGGCCGCATCCGCGGCGGCCTTGACGGCGGTCGGATCGAGGGCCGAGCCCACCACCAGGGCGGCGGCGGCGGTCGCCAGCAACGGCGTCGGGCCCAGATTGGTCAGCGCGATGGCGCAGCTCGCGACCTTGCCGGCATCCATCGTCAGGATGACGGCCGCGGCGGCGGTGGCGTAATCGCCGATCTTGCGCTTCAGCTTCTCATAGGCCCAGCCGTGGCCGGCCGGCGGTACCGGTACCCGGATCGCGGTCAGCAGTTCGGCCGGCTCCAGCGCGGTGGTATAGGGGCCCAGGTAGAATTCGGCGGCCGGTATCTCGCGGGTTCCGTCCGGCCCCTGCACCAGGTAGCTTGCGCCCAGGCACTGCATCACCGCCGGCATGTCGTTGCCGGGGTCGCCATTGGCGACATTGCCGCCCAGCGTCCCGAGATAACGGATCTGCGGGTCGGCGATCTGCACCGCGGTGCCGCGGATGATCGGCAACCGGTCGGCGAGCAGGTCGGAGGCAATGGCCTGGGCCTGGGTGACGCCGGCGCCGATGACGATCGCGTCGCCATCCTCGGTGATCGCCTTCAGCGCGCCGATGCCGCGCAGGTCGACCAGATGTTCCGGTGCCGCCATGCGCAGTTTCATCATCGGGATCAGGCTGTGGCCGCCGGCCAGCGGCCGCGCATCCTCGCCGTGGTCGGCCAGAAGCGCCACCGCCTCCTGTACCGTGCCGGGCCGGTGATAGACGAATGAGCCTGGTATCAAGGGCTGGTCCTCCTCGGGTCCTGGCCGCTTCTGCCGGCGGCCGTCGCTGGAGACTCGAGGATGGAAATGGGTGCGCTGCACAATCAACGCGACCTGCACCGAGCGGCCGAAAAACGCACGGATCGGCTGATATCCGCACGAACTGCGACAGCATTGCTGACGCAGTCGGCGCGAAATGCGGAATGTTTGCAGCCGCGATGCTGCGCTGCGTCAGGCCGCGGGTTTGCCTTGCCGCGGCCGCAGTTGCGGCACGGGCTGGTCGGGCCACAGCCGGGCGAAGGCCTCGATCTGGCCGGCATAGGCGGTGGCGCGCTGCTGCAGCAGGTCGTCGCGCACGCCCTGGGCCAGGGCGGCCTGCATCGCCAATGCTCGAAAGAACGTCTGGTCGTCCATTGACAGGCGCGGCTCCGTTTAATATGGGGATTATATACCCTGTTTTCTTCGTAGCCAAGCTGGTCGTTTCTGGCGATGAATGGCCGGACGATCGTTGGATGGAATCTGCGGCGGCTGCGCGTCGGGCGGGGCTTGACCATGGAGACCCTGGCCGGCGAGGCCGACGTCGACCCTTCCTATGTCGCGCGCATCGAGCGGGCGACGGTCAATTCCAGCATCGACGTGCTCGAGCGGCTGACCGCGGTGCTGGGCGCCCGGCTGGGCGAGCTGTTCGCCGAGCCGGCCGCGGACGCCACGGCCCCCAAGCCGTTGCGCGGCGGCCGCCGGCCCCGGCGCTAGCTTTTCTCCGGCCCCGCATCGCGCCAGGCCGCCGTCAGCGCCTTCGACCGTTCGATCAGGCAGAACACCGCATGGCCGACCGCCTTGCGGCTGCCGCTGCCCAGCGTGATCTCGGCGATTTCGGTCGCCGCTTCCAGCGCCAGCACCAGCTCCTCGAATACCGGCGGCGGCGGCGCTTCGGACTGCCGTCTAGATCGCGGCATCGCCGGGCTCGCAGCGCGCGGTGGTCAGGCGATCGACGCCGGCGGCGCGCATCGTGGTGACGACCTGCTCGATCGCCGCGCAGGCTTCCGGCGAGGCAACCGGGACCCGGTCGATATGAATGCCCTGGCCGCGTGCCGCGGTGACCACGACCAGCGTCCAGGGGGCGGGGCGGCCGGCGACAGGTGCCGGGCCGGCGCAGGCGGCAAGCAGCAGGCAAAGGGGCAGCGTTGCCGCGCACAGGGCGCGGCGCACGAAGTCTCGGCGCATGATCAAACCTCGAAGGGCGGGATCGAGTTGATGACGATCAGGGAATTGGAGGGGGGCCGCGTCGGGGCGGCGGACCGGTTAGCCGGTATCGGCTGATCTGATCATGGCGGGCTCCTCGATGAGGTCCCGATCTATTCTAGGCATGGCCCGGCAGAGCGCCACAACGACGGTCTAACGGAATCCTGACAAATGCGGCGTGGTCAGACTTCTGAGTCTGTTTCCTGCCTGATGCGCGCGATCACGTCACGGATATCGGCTTCGCTGATGGGGCCGCGATTCTTGCATTGGGCCAACATGTCGGCTGCCTGTTCCAGCAAGTGCAGCGCCCGGGGCCGATCGCCGCGATGCCAGGCGATGCGGCCTTCCTGGTAGATCAGCACGGCGGGCCAATCGTCCTGGATCTTGGCTTCCTTCAGGCGCGCGGGGTCGAGCCCCGCCAGCAGCGGCACCGCCTCGTCGGTTTTCCTGTCATCGAGCAGGATGTCGGCCAATTCGTATTTGAGCAGCTGGGGCGAGGGCCCATCCTCGCCGAAGACTTCGCGGGCAGGACCGAGCGTCTCGCGCAGGATCTGCTCGGCTTCGGTCTTCTTCCGGCAGCGTTTCAGGGCGAGGGCGATGTTCTGGTCGTTGACCAGGGCATTGATGCTCCGGGCCCCGGTGATGCGGGTGAAGTGTTCCTTCAAGGCACGCCACATCTCCGCCGCCTTGGCGTATTGCCCTTCCTTGAAGGCGATGTTGGCCAGCACGCCGCGGCCCGTCACGGTTTTTCGATCGTCGGGCCCCAGTGTCTCGGACAAGGTTTCGATCGCAGGTTCCAGCAAGGCGATCGCTTCGTCGCAGCGATCGGCAAAAGCGAGGATATTGGCCAGCAGCACGGCGGAATAGGCCGCCCAGGCGCTATCGCTACCGTAGCGCTCGATTTGTCCGTTCATCAGCCGGCGGGCGACGGGCTCGGCATGGGCGTAGTCATCGGCCAGCCAGCACGCCTGGGCCAGTTCGAAAGCGATCTGCTCGGTCAGGTCGGGATCGCGGGCGGCCAGCGTAGTCTCAAGGGCCGCGGCCTGATCGAGGAAACCCACCGCCTCGCGAACTGCGAGGGCGCCTATGGCATGCTGACCGCGGCGCAGCAGAATGCGAACCTGCAAGGCGGCATGGCGCATTGCGGTCGGGGCGATCAACCGTTCGGTCGCCTCGATCAGTGCCAGGGCTTCCTCCAGCCTGGACTGCTGGATCAAGTCGCGGGCCAGAGTGAGCTGGATATCGCCGATTTGCGCCGGATCGGGCGCATCGCGCCGCGTCGCGGCCTCCAGCGCGTCTCGACCATGCGTGATCGCCTGTTCGAATTCGCCGAGTTGCGAAAACAGGCCTTGCATCTCCCGGTGCAGCACCGCCCTGATTTCGGGCCGGCCGGCATCGATGGTTGCATCGATCTGCGCGGCCGCATCCCGTACAAGGGCCACGACCTCGGACCGGGTGCGCCCGGTCATCGCCGGATTGGCCGGGTTGATCAGGTTGTCGCTGATGAATTTCAACAGCGAGCCGACCGGCGTATCGTCGACCGTCGGCGGATGTTTGACCCGCATGACCGGGTTGCTGTCGACACGGATGCCGATAATTTCCCACGCTACAGGCCCGGTCAGGCGGTAGCCGAGCCCGGACAGCGTCACGATCCGCCCGGCGTTGGCGGGGCCGAGGCAATCGTTCACGCGGCTGATGGCCGTGTTGATCGCATCGTCGGAGACTTCCGGCCTTTTCCACACCATCCGGCGCAGACGATCGCGGTCGACCAACTGGTCGCAATGGCGCAGCAGAACCTGCAAAATATTGAACTGTTGCGCCGTTGTCTTGACGGTCGTTCCGTCGACTTGCAGCACGCGGCTCGCTTCGTCGAAGACGGCCGAGCCGAAGCGATAGCGCCGGTAATCCGGGTACTGGTCGTCCACCATGGCATCGTCCCCACCCGATCCATGCGGCAGACTATCGCGCCGCCGCGATGGTTGCCCAGCGAATCTCCGATCCGCCGCCTTGCGACTGGTTCGCAAATCGTGATAGCTGTCCGCCCGACGGCAACGACAGCAGCGGCAGGGGGCCGATGGCTTCCTGGACGGCCAGACTGACCGATGTGTTCCAGGCCTATCGCCTGCGGGTCGAGGCGTTCGTCGCCCGCCGCACCGGCGATCCCGAGGCCGCTGCCGACCTGACCCAGGAAACCTTCCTGCGCCTGTTGCGCATGGAGCAGGGCGACAAGGTCGACGATATCCTGCGCTTCATCTATACCGTCGCGGGCAATTTGGCGCGCGACCACAACCGCGGCGCCCGGCGGCGTGCCGGGCTGTTCGCCGGGCCGCCGGCCGACGACCTGCCGGAGACCGCGCCCGATGCGCTGGCCGCGGTCACCGGCCGGCAGGAACTGGGCCTGCTGCGCCAGGCGATCGACGATCTCCCGGCGCGGACGCGGATCGTCTTCCTGCTCTATCATGTCGATGGCCTGAGCTACCGCGACATCGCCGACCGGGTCGGGCTGTCGCCGCGCAGCGTCGAATATCACCTGCGCCAGGCACTGATCCTGTGCCGGCGGCGGCTGGCCCGCGACGGCGGCGAGGAGAGGCAGCGGTGACGATCGATCCGCCGTCCGGCAGCGATACCCTGTTCGACCAGGCCAGCGCCTGGTTCTTCCGGCTGCGCGCGCCCGATGTGTCGGCGGCCGACCGCCGGGATTTCCAGGCCTGGCTGGCCGCCGGCGGCGATCGTGCCCGTGCCTGGGACGAGGTCCAGGCCCTGATGGCCGGGTTGCGCCGGCCGGCGGCCGAGGCGCGGGCCGCGCTGGTGGCCGAGGGGCGCTATCCCGCGGCCGTGCGGCCGGCCAGGCGTGCCCGGTTTGGTCTGGTTGCCGCCGCTTGCGGCCTGATGGTCGCCCTGGCGCTGGGGCTGACCTTCGGCCCGGCCTATCTCGACCGGCTGCGGGCCGACCATGTCACGATGGTCGGCGAACGCCGTGTCGTCACGCTGGAAGACGGCAGCCATGTCGAGCTGAACACCGATACCGCCCTGTCGGTCGAGATGACCGAGGCGGGCCGGCGCATCACGCTGTACCGCGGCGAAGCCTGGTTCGAGGTCACGCCCGACCGGACGCGGCCCTTCACCGTCGCCGCCGGCGACGACGAGGTTACGGTGCTGGGCACCGCGTTCAGTGTCGCCCGCCGGGACGGCGACGTGCGGGTCGAGGTGGCGCACGGCCTGGTCGAGGTGACGGCAGGCCGGCCGCGGCCGAGCCGCCTGCAACTGGCGGCCGGGCAGGGCATCGCGCTGTCGGCGGCGGGGCCGGGCCCGGTCCATGCCGTGGATGCAGCGACCGTCTTCGCCTGGCGGCGCGGGCAGATCGTCTTCCTCGACCGGCCGTTGGCCGAGGTGGCAGGCGAACTCGACCGCTATCGTCCGGGCCGCATCGTCATTCTTGACCGGGCGCTGGCCGACAGGCGGGTTACCGGCGTGTTCGAACTCGAACGCCTGAACAATGCACCCGCCGCGTTTGAACGCACGCTGGGCGTGCGCGCCACCACGCTCACGCCGTACCTGATGCTGCTGCGCTGAAAATTTTCAGATATTTTCCAGGGTTGGGCCGAGGTCGGTCGTCAATGGGTGTATGGCGCGACTAAGTCGCAGTCGCGTATTGACGATTGAAGTGGGGGAGTTCGGTGTCCAAGTCCCGGAAATTCATGTGCCGCGCCACGCAGGCGGCGGCCCTGTCGCTCGTGCTCGCGCTCGCGCTCGATCCCGTCGCCACGATGGCGCAGGGCGCGCCGGCGCCCGCCTCGGCCTCGATGCGCGATTTTGCCATTCCGCGCCAGCCGCTCGATGCCGCGCTGACCGCGTTCTCGGCGGCGACCCGGCTGCAGGTGCTGGTGCCCGGCGACATGGTGCGCGGCGTGGTTTCGCCCGGTGTCAGTGGCAACCTGACGGCGGCCGACGCGCTGCGCGGGCTGCTGGCGGGAACCGGGCTGGCCGCCCGCTTCGTCGATGCCGACACCATCACCTTGCAGCGCGTCCAGGCCGGGCAGTCGGGCGACGTCACCATGCTCGACCCCGTCCAGGTCCAGGGGGCGTCGCGCCAGAATTCGTGGGAGGCGCCGCCCGGCTTCGTCGCCACGCGCTCGACCACCGGCACCAAGACCGACACCCCGCTGATCGAGACGCCGCAGACGATCAACGTCGTCACCCGCGACGAGATGGAGGTGCGGGCATCGCAAAGCCTGACCCAGGCGCTGCAATATACCCCGGGCGTGAACGCCGGCTATTACGGCGGCACGACCGACGTGCGCTACGACTGGATCACGGCCCGCGGTTTCGTCACGCGCCGCTACCTCGACGGCATCCGCCTGCCCTACGGCGCGCGCGGCTATTCGCAGGCGATGATCGATCCCTATGGCCTGGAAAGCGTCGAGGTGCTGAAGGGGCCGTCCTCGGTCCTCTACGGACAGAACAATCCGGGTGGCCTGCTCAACCTGGTCTCCAAGCGCCCGCCGTCCGAGACGGTGCGTGAGGTCGAGCTGCAGACCGGTTCCTACGGTCGCGCGCAGGGCGGCTTCGACATCGGCGGGCCGATCGACAAGGAAGGCAAGTTTTCCTACCGCCTGACCGGTCTGGCCCGCGATGTCGGCAGCCAGGTCGACTATCTCGACGAGCGGCGGATCTTCATCGCGCCGGCGGTGACCTGGCGGCCGACGGTCGATACCACGCTGACCCTGATGGGCCAGTATCTCAGCGTCAATGCCAAGGGCGGCGGCGCGCCTCAGGGCTTGCCGGTCTACGGCACGCTGTGGCCGAACCCGAACGGCAAGATTCCGCAGAACCGCTTCATCGGCGAGCCGGGTTACGACAAGTTCTCGAACTCGCAGTACTCGATCGGCTACGCCTTCGAGCATCGGTTCAACGACGTCTGGACCGTGCGCCAGAACCTGCGCTACACCAACGTCGATACCTTCAGCCGGCGCGTCCAGGCCGCGGGCCTGTCGACATCAGACTACCGCACGGTCTCGCGCTACGCCTGGGCTTTCCCCGAGAAGTCGGGCGTGTTCGGCGTCGACAACCAGGTCCAGGCGCGCTTCTCGACCGGCCCGCTGCGCCATACCGTGCTGTTCGGCTTCGACTACCAGAACGAAGACGGGCGCTATCAGGAATCGCAGCTGGCCGCGATCGCCTCGATCAACATCTTCAACCCGGTCTATGCCAACAACGTGGTGCAGCCGCCGCTCGGCACCCAGGTCGATCAGTTGCGCAACCAGTACGGCCTCTATGCCCAGGACGAGATCGAGCTGGGCCCCTGGGCGCTGATGCTGTCGGGCCGTCAGGACTGGGCCGATACCCGGACCTCGACCCTGAACGCGGTCAGCGGCGCGAAGTCGGTGATCAACCAGGATGACAAGGCGTTCACCGGCCGCGCCGGTCTTGTCTACCGTTTCGGCAACGGCCTGGCGCCCTACGCCTCCTACGCCACGTCGTTCGTGCCGACCTCGGGCACGTCGCGCGCCGGCACGCCGTTCGACCCGCAGACCGGCCAGCAATATGAGGTCGGCGTCAAGTACCAGCCGACCGGTTTCAACAGCTTCGTCACCCTGTCGGCCTACAACCTGACGCAGAAGAACGTGCTGACCCCCGATCCGGTCGACACCCGCTTCAGCGTGCAGACCGGCGAGGCGCGCGTGCGCGGCCTCGAGTTCGAGGGCAAGGCCAGCCTCGGTTTCGGCCTCGACCTGACCGCGTCCTACGCCTACGCGCAGAGCAAGGTGACGAAGGCCAACCGCAACGGCGCCGGCGCCACGCTGGTCGGCAAGGATCTGCCGCTGGTGCCCCGGCAGCAGGCGGGGCTGTGGGCCGACTATACCGTCGCCGACGGCTGGCTGGGCGGGCTGATGCCGGGGGGCGGCATGCGCTATATCGGCCCGTCCTACGGCGATGCCAACAATGCCTACAAGGCACCGGGCGTGACGCTGTTCGATGCCGCGCTGCGCTACGATCTCGGCCGGGCCAACGCCTCGCTGCAGGGCGCGCAGGTCCAGCTGAACGTGTCGAACCTGTTCGACAAGGAATACGTCACGGCCTGCGCCTCGGCCACCGGCTGCTACTGGGGGACCGGCCGTACCGTGCTGGCGACCCTGCGCTACAAGTGGTGAGGCTGGCCGCGCGCATCGTCGCGGCGGTCATCGGCGTCTTCGCCGCGATCAGGCCGGGCTTCCGCCAGGCGATGGCCTGGCTGCACGGCTGGGCCGGGCTGATCGTCGGCTGGCTGCTGTTTGCGATCTTCCTGACCGGCACGCTGGCCTATTACCGCGTCGAGATTTCGCAATGGATGCTGCGCCCGCCCGCCGGCGACGCCGCTGTTGATCCGGCGGTGGCGGCGTCGCGCGTGCTCGACCGGCTCGCCGCCGAAGGGGCTGGCGCGCCGGAATGGGTCGTCACCCTGCCGACCGAGCGCGAGCCCTGGCTGCGCGCCTCCTGGCGGGGGCCGGGCATGGCCCGACCGCAAAGCGTGCTGATCGACCCCGCGACGGGCGCGCAACTCGCCGGCCTCGACAGCCGCGGCGGCGATTT
>JAEYTW010000463.1 GCA_023433835.1 Pseudomonadota bacterium
AACTCGCCCCCGAGGACATGGCCGAGGCGGTACGTACCGGGCTGCGCCAGGTTGCGCGCGTATCGGGCACGATGAACCCGGTGCGCCAGTCGGTGGTCAAGGCCGAGGTGGCGGGCACCATCGCCGAAGTCCTGGTCCGCCGCGGCGAGGCCGTGCGCCAGGGGCAGGTGCTGGCCCGGCTCGACGTCGTCATGCTGAAGGCGCGGCTGAACGAGCGCATCGCCAATCTCGAGCAGGTCAAGGCGGCGCGCGCGGTATTGCAGCGGTCGAACACCAATGCCCAGACCCTGAAGCAGCGCGGCATCGTCTCCGACATGGCCTCCGACCAGGCGCAGTCGAACCTCAACGCCAATGCGGCCCAGATCGCCTCCCTGGAGGCCCAGGTGGCCCAGGCCCGCAAGTCGCTGGCCGATGCGACGATCGCTGCGCCGATATCGGGCGAAGTCGGCGAACGCTGGGTAAATCCCGGCGAAAACGTCAATGTCGATGCCCGAATGTTCTCGGTCGTCAGCCTCGACGAGATCGAGGTCGAGGCGCTGGTGCCGGCCCGCGAGGTCCCGCGGCTGAGTATCGGCCAGCAGGTGCGGCTGCGCGTCGAAGGCTTCGGCAACGAGGTGTTCGTCGGCCGCATCGACCGCATCAACCCGACCGTCGCGCCCGGCACGCGGGCGATCCCGATCTTCGTGATCCTGCCCAATGCCGATCACCGGCTGAAGGGCGGCATGTTCGCCTCGGGCAAGGTCATCATCGATCAGGTCGACGACGCGCTGGCGGTGCCCGAGAAGGCCGTCCGCCTGGAAGACGGGGCGACCGTGGTCTACGCCCTGGCGGGCGACGCCCTGGTCCGCCGTCCCGTCGTGCTTGGGCTGACCGGCACCGAGGACGACCAGGCCGAGATCAAATCGGGCCTCAAGCCCGGCGACCAGGTGCTGATCGCGCCGTTCATCAACCTGGCCGACGGCATGAAGGCCCGGCTGACCCAGCGCTGATCGTCAGGCAGAAGGGGGCGCCCCATGTGGTTGACCCGCGTCAGCGTCGATAATCCGGTCTTCGCCACCATGATGATGGTGGCGCTGCTGGTGCTCGGCCTGTTTTCCTACAACCGGCTCGGCGTCGACCAGTTTCCCTCGATCGACTTCCCCCTGGTCGTGGTCTCGACCTCCTATCCCGGCGCCTCGCCGGAAGCGGTCGAGGCCGACGTCACCCGCAAGATCGAGGAGGCGGTCAACACCGTCGCCGGGATCCGCAAGCTGACCTCGAAATCCTACGAGGGGCGCTCGGTCGTGCTGATCGAGTTCGAGCTGACGGTCAATTCGCAGGCCGCGGTCAACGATGTGCGCGAGAAACTGTCGGCCATCGCCGGCCAGTTCCGCACCGAGGTCAAGACGCCCGAAATCACCCGCTTCAACCCGGACGAAGCGCCGATCCTGTCGTTCTCGGTGGCGTCCAAGCAGCGCACGCCGCGCGACATCACCACGATTACCGACCAGATCATCGTCAAGCAGCTGCAGAACGTGCGCGGCGTCGGCCGCGTCACCATCGCCGGCGGCGTCAAGCGCCAGATCCAGATCCGGCTGAACCCGGAGCGCCTGGCCGCCTTCAACATCGGTGTCGATACCGTTCTGAACGCCGTCAAGATCGAGAACCAGGACCTGCCGGCCGGCACCGTCACCCAGTTCGGCGGCGACCGCGTCGTCCAGATCGAGGGACGGCTGCGCAAGCCCGAGGATTTCCGCTCGCTGGTCGTGGCACGCCGCGGCGGCGCGCTGATCCCGCTGGAGGAAATCGCCGAGGTCGTCGACGGCGCCGAGGAGGAGGAGAGCCTAGCGCTGCTCGACGGCCGCCGCGCCGTCGCCGTCGAAGTGGTCAAGGTCCAGGACGCCAACACGATCGAGGTGGTCGATCGCCTCTACGCCCAGCTGGCCGAGATCAAGAAGGGCCTGCCGCCCGACATCGTCATCGACATCGTCCGCGATTCCTCGCGCGGCATCCGCAACTCGGTCGCCAATGTCCGCCAGACGCTGATCGAGGGCGGGGTGCTGACCATCGTCATCGTGCTGATCTTCCTCGCCTCCTGGCGGTCGACGGTCATTACCGGCCTGACCTTGCCGATCGCGGTGATGGGCACCTTCGTCGCCCTGTTCTTTGCCGGCTTCACCCTGAACATGATGACGCTGATGGCGCTGTCGCTCGCCATCGGCATCCTGATCGACGACGCGATCGTGGTGCGCGAGAACATCACCCGCCATCACGAGATGGGGAAGAGCCACCGGCAGGCGGCGCTGGACGGTACCAACGAGATCGGGCTGGCGGTGCTGGCGACGACCTTCACCATCGTCGCGGTGTTCCTGCCCGTCGCCTTCATGGGCGGGATCGTCGGCCGCTTCTTCCTGCAGTTCGGCCTGACCGTCGCGGTAGCTGTGCTGATCTCGCTGTTCGTCTCCTTCACCCTCGACCCGATGCTGTCGAGCGTGTGGCCCGAACCCGAGACGAAGCGCAAGCCCGGCGGCTTCGTCGACCGCTTCATGCAGGGGCACGAAGCCGTGCACCAGTGGATGGGCCGGGTCTATGGCGCGATCATCGGCTGGAGCCTGCGGCACCGCATCATCACGATGGTCGCCGCGATCGCCATCTTCGTCGGCTCGTTCATGCTGGTGCCGCGCATCGGCGTCGAATTCGTGCCGGCCGCCGACCTCTCGGAAATGATCGTCGAGATCACCGGCCCGGTCGGCTCGTCGCTGGACTACACCGGCGCCAAGGTCGCCCAGGTACAGAAGGCGCTGGCCGAATTCCCCGAGATCGCCTACTCGTTCGGCACGATCAACGCCGGCATGGCGCAGGGCAAGAACGTCGGCTCGATCTACGTGCGGCTGATCGACATCAAGAAACGCACGCGCAGCCCCGAGACCCTGACCCAGCCGATCCGCGAACGGCTGGAGCGCATCCCCGGCCTGACGCTCAACATCGGCGTGCCCGGCGCCGTCGGTTTCCAGAAGCCGATCCAGGTCTCGATCCTCGGCCGCGACATCGCCACCCTCGACCAGATCTCGCAGGAATACATGGCGATGGCCCGCACCGTGCCGGGCGTGGTCGACCTCGATTCCAGCCTGAAGGCCGCCAAGCCGATCCTGTCGGTGCGGCTGAACCGCGAGTTGGCCAACGACCTCGGCATCGGACTGGGCCAGGTGGTGCAGACCTTGCGGCCGCTGCTGGCGGGCGAGGCCGCCTCGACCTGGCGCGACGAGGCCGGTGACAATTACGACGTGCTGGTCCGTCTGGGTCGCGACGATCGCACCTCGAAGGGCGACCTGGAGCGGCTCTACGTCACCTCGGGGCAGGCCGGCACCGACGGCCAGCCCAAGCTGGTGCAACTTGCCGAGATCGCGCGCTTCGACGAGGGCACCGGCGCCTCGCAGATCAACCGCCGCGACCTGACCCGCGAAGTGCTGGTCGGCGCCAATACCTTCGGCCGGCCGGCCGGCGATATCGGCCGCGACCTGCAGGCGCGCTCGGCCGCCATCAAGCTGCCGCCTGGCTACCAGATCATCTACGGCGGTTCGACCAAGGATATCGCCGAGACGGCCTATTTCGCCGGTCTGGCCATGAGCCTCGCGGTGATCCTGATCTACCTGATCCTGGCCTCGCAGTTCGGCTCGTTCCTGCAGCCCATCGCGATCATGGTGTCGCTGCCGCTGTCGCTGATCGGGGTGTTCCTGGGCCTGCTGATCGCCGGCACCACGCTCAACATCTTCTCGGTCATCGGCTTCATCATGCTGATGGGCCTCGTCACCAAGAACGCCATCCTGCTGGTCGACTTCTTCAACCAGCAGCGCCATGCCGGCGCGGGGCGGGACGAGGCGATCCTGGAGGCCGGCATCATCCGCCTGCGCCCGATCCTGATGACCACGCTGGCGATGATCTTCGGCATGCTGCCGCTGGCGCTGGGCATCGGCGAGGGGGCGCGCCAGCGCGCCCCGATGGCTCATGCCGTCATCGGCGGACTGATCTCGTCGACCCTGCTGACGCTGATCGTCGTGCCGGTCATCATCTCCTATATCGACGACCTGACCAGCTGGATGAAGCGCCGCTTCGGCCGCCGCCATGGCCATGCCCCGGCGGCCGGCGACGACTGAGCTTTGTCCGGCCTCGCGGTCGTGGCATGCTCGGGCCATGACGCGGGAGGAAGAAGGGCTGACGACAATCATCGCCGCGGGGCGGTGCGGGTGAAGGCCGCATGCCGATGAAGCGGCTGCGCCGTACCTTGAGCTGGATCGTGGTCGCGGCGGCCGGCGTCACGCTGGGGCTTGGCCTCCTGTTCGGCGTCATCCGCGGCCAGCTCGCCGGCCAGATCGGCGGGCCGGACGATGATACGATGGCACTGGTCTCGCAACTGGAGGTCGACCTCTGGCGCCTCGTTGCCGCCGCCCAGCGCTATTCGACGGCCTCGCCCGGCGCTACCGCCGGCCTGGTGCGCGAACGCATCGATGCCCTCTACGCCCGGGTCGCCGCAGCCGAATCGGGCGATGCCCGTGCCTTCCTCGAACCCCTGGCCCGCTATTCCCAGGTCGTGACCGGCCTGCGCAGCTATCTCGGCGAGGCCGAGCGGCTGCTGGGCAGCGGTAACGACATGCCGCGCGACATCGGGCTGACGATCGCCCGGGCCGGTTTCGCGCTGCAGCCGCTGGTCGGCGACTTCGCCGCCGAAGCCGCCCTCTACGCCGGCCAGCAGCGGGTATCGGTGCGGACGCGCATCCTGCGCCGGCTGGAAATCTTCGCCTTCGGCTTCCTGCTGCTGGTGATTACGGCGGCCGCCTCCGCCGTGGCGATCTGGCGCCTGTACCGGCAGACCGAGCAGAAGCGCCAGGCCCTCGATCTTGCGACCGGCGAATTGCGGGCCGCCCGTGATCGGGCCGAGACCGCGACCGCCGCGATCGCTGCCAGCGAAACCGAGGCGCGCCGTGCCTCCGAACAGCTCGACGACGCCTTGTCGGCGCTGGGCGACGGTTTCGTGCTCTACGACGAAGCCGACCGCGTGGTGATCTACAATCGCCGCTTCATCGAGTTGTTTCCGTCGACCGAGGCGATCCTGCGCCGCGGCACGTCGCTGGCCGAAATCCTCGATACCGCCCTTGCCAACGAAATCGTCGCCGCGTCCGACTGGCGATCGAGCCTCGAGCAGTACCACGCCACCCCGCTGGCCGGGGGGCTGGTCGAGGAACTGCGCGACGGCCGCTTCGTCTTCATCCGCAAGCACAAGACCGCGTCGGGCGGCACCGTCGGGCTCTATACCGACTTTACCGAGATCGTCCGCCAGCGCGAGGCGCTGGCCCAGGCCAAGGAACAGGCCGAGCTCGCCAGCCGCGCCAAGTCCGATTTCCTGGCCGTGGTCAGCCACGAACTGCGCACGCCGCTGAACGGCATCATCGGCATGGGCGAGGTGATGGGCGCGACCTACCTGACGCCCGAGCAGCGACGCTGGCTGACCCTGATGCGGCGGTCTGCCGATCAGCTTCTGTCCCTCGTCGACGAAATTCTCGACCTCGCCCGCATCGAAGCCGGCAAGCTCGCCGTCGAGGCCGAGGATTTCGATCCGGCCGAAAGCCTGCGCGCGGTCGTCGACCTGCTGACCCCGCGGGCCGACGAGCGGGACAATGTGATGACCTTCGATGCCGACCCCTCGGTGCCCGCCTGGGTCAGGACCGACGAGCGGCGCTTCCGCCAGATCCTGCTCAACCTGGTCGGCAACGCGATCAAGTTCACCGAGGGCGGGCGCATCGACGTCACCTTGCGCACCCGCGAGATCGGGCCAGGGCTGGTCGAGCTCAAGGTCGTGGTGGCCGATACCGGCATCGGCGTGTCGCCGGCGGTGCAGGCGCGGATGTTCGAGAGCTTCACGCAGGGCGACGCCTCGACCAGCCGTCGGCACGGCGGTTCGGGGCTGGGGCTGGCCATCGCCCGCCGGCTGGCACGGCTGCTGGGCGGCGATGTCGGGTTCGAGCAGCCGGCGGGCCGGGGCAGCCGCTTCTGGTTTACCGTGCTGGCCCAGGTTGCCGCCGCACCCGAGGGCGCGCCGGCGGTGCCTGTGGCGCGCTCCGAGCGCAGCCTGTCGGTGCTGGTGGTCGAGGACAATGCGATCAACCGCGAAGTGCTGGAAAGCCTGCTCGCCGCCTGGAAGCATCGCGCCACGTCGGTCACCTCGGGCGAGGCGGCGGTGACGGCGGTGGCCGCAGGTGCCTACGATGTCGTGCTGATGGATATTCAGATGCCCGGCATCGACGGCGTCGAGGCGACGCATGCGATCCGGGCGCTGCCGGGGCCGGCGGGGCAGGTGCCGATCGTCGCGGTGACGGCCAATGTCCTGCCGGAGGCGCAGGCGGCCTATCGCGAGGCCGGCATGGCCTGCGTGGTGCTCAAGCCGGTGCGGCCCCAGGCGCTCGCCGAAGCGCTCGCCCAGGCCTGCCCCGGCTGATCGCTCAGCGCTTGCAGGGCGCCGATTGCGCGTTCAGCAGCGACTGCATCAGCGGTTCGCTGACGATGCCGTTCTGCGGCGCGTTGTTGGCTTTCTGCCAGGCCTTGATGCCGCCCGTGGTGCCGCGCCCGGCAAGGCCGTCGATGGCGCCGCGATAGCAGTTCAATTCCTTCAGCTTCGATTGGATGTCGCGGATCGTCGCCGCATACATCGCCGTCGGCAGCGGCTCGGCCCAGTAGGAATCAGGGATGGTGTGGGCCTGGGCGGCCGGGCTGAGGGCGAGGGCCGAAAGGAGGAGGATGGCAAAGCGACGCATGACGGTTCCTGGGTTGGGTTGCAATGTCTTCAGCGGCCGAGCTGGGCGCGGACGCGGGCGATCAGGGCAGGGCCGCGCGCGCCGGACAGGCCTTCGGCGATCCTGGCGATCTCGGGCCGCAGGGCGGCCGGATCGAACGCGGTGACGGCGACGCCGTTCCCTGCAAGCCGCGCGGCATAGCCGGCATCGGCCGCGATATCGGCGCTTGTCATGGCCGCGGCGATGTCGGCGGCCAGGTGCTCGAGGGGCTCGCGCTGATCCGGCGGCAGGCCGGCGAGCTTGCTGGCCGAGATGGCGATGAACATGGTCTCGTAGTGATGCGCGGTCCAGGCGACATGGCCGAAGGCGCGGCCATAGGCATTATTGAGCAAGGCTTCGACCGGCAGGTCGGCGGCCTCGATCATACCGGTGCGTACCGCCGGTTCCAGCTCAAGCGGCAGGCGGACGACGACCCGGGCGCCGGCACGTTCGAAGAAACCGATCCACGCATCGTCGCCGCCGACGCGCAACTTCAGGCCCTTCAGCGTGTCGGGCCCGGGGACGGGGCGGACGGCGGCGATCACCCGGGGGCTTGCATAGAACCAGCCGAGGACGGCGATGTCATAGCGGTCGGCCCATCCGGCCGTCATCTCGCGACCAATCGGGCCGGTCATGATCGCCAGCATGTCTTCCGGCCGGTCGACCAGGAACGGGATCAGCAGGCTGCGATAGTCCGGTGCAAGATAGGCGATCGCCAGCGAGCCGCCGATCGTCAGGTCGAGTTCGCCGGTGGCGATCTGGCGCAGATTGGCCGGCGCATCGCCGAAGCGGCCGTTGGGGATGACCCTGATGTCGAGACCGCTGCCGGCCGCCCCCCCCCCCCCGGGAGGGG
>JAEYTW010000529.1 GCA_023433835.1 Pseudomonadota bacterium
GGCGACGGCTGTCGTCACCTCGGCAATGTTGCGGACCTGGGCGGTCAGGTTGCCGGCCATCGAATTGACGTTGTCGGTAAGGTCCTTCCAGGTGCCGGCGACGCCGGGCACCTGCGCCTGGCCGCCGAGCTTGCCCTCGGTGCCGACCTCGCGGGCGACGCGCGTCACCTCGGCCGCAAAGGAGCGCAGCTGCTCGACCATCGTGTTGAGCGTCTCTTTCAGCAACAGGATCTCGCCGCGCACGTCGACGGTGATCTTCTTCGACAGGTCGCCGTTGGCGATGGCGGTCGCCACCTCGGCGATGTTGCGGACCTGGCCGGTCAGGTTGGAGGCCATGAAGTTGACGTTGTCGGTCAGATCCTTCCAGGTGCCGGCGACACCCGGCACCGCGGCCTGGCCGCCCAGCTTGCCTTCTGTGCCGACCTCGCGGGCGACGCGGGTGACTTCGGAGGCGAAGGCGTTGAGCTGGTCGACCATCGTGTTGATAGTCGATTTCAGCTCAAGGATTTCGCCCTTCACGTCGACGGTGATCTTGCGCGAGAGATCGCCGCGGGCGACGGCTGTCGTCACCTCGGCGATGTTGCGGACCTGGGCGGTCAGATTGCCGGCCATCGAGTTGACCGAGTCGGTCAGATCCTTCCAGGTGCCGGCGACACCGGGCACCTGCGCCTGGCCGCCCAGGCGCCCTTCGGTGCCGACTTCGCGGGCGACGCGGGTGACCTCGCCGGCGAAGGCGTTGAGCTGGTCGACCATCGTGTTGATGGTGTCCTTCAGCTCGAGGATTTCGCCCGACACGTTGACGGTGATCTTGCGCGACAGGTCGCCGCGCGCCACCGCCGTGGTCACCTGGGCGATGTTGCGCACCTGGTCGGTCAGGTTGCCGCACATCGCGTTGACCGAATCGGTCAGATCCTTCCAGGTGCCGGCGACACCCGGCACCACGGCCTGGCCGCCCAGCTTGCCTTCGGTGCCGACCTCGCGGGCGACGCGGGTGACTTCCGAGGCGAAGGAGCGCAGCTGGTCGACCATCGTGTTGATGGCTTCCTTCAGCTGCAGGATTTCGCCGCGCACGTCGACGGTGATCTTCTTCGACAGGTCGCCGTTGGCGACGGCGATCGTCACCTCCGCGATGTTGCGGACCTGGGCGGTCAGGTTCGAGGCCATCGAATTGACGCTCTCGGTCAGGTCCTTCCAGACGCCCGTCACCTCGCTGACCTGGGCCTGGCCGCCCAGTTTGCCGTCGGTGCCGACCTCGCGCGCCACGCGCGTGACTTCCGAGGTGAAGACCGAGAGCTGCTTGATCATCGTGTTGACGATGGTGGCCGAGCGCAGGAATTCGCCCTGCAGCGGCCGGCCGTCGACGTCGAGGCGCACGGTCTGCAGCAGATCGCCGCGGGCGACCGCGGTGATCGCGTGGGTGACCGCGGTGGTCGGCCACAACAGGTCGTCGATCAGCGTGTTGACCGAATTTTCCATTTCCCCCCAGGCACCGGCCGACGTGCCGAAATCGACGCGCTTTCGCGTCTTGCCCTCGCGCCCGACGATCTGGCCGACCTGTTCGAGCTGGGCGGCCATCCGGGCATTGGCGGCGACGATGTCGTTGAAGGTGTCGGCGACCTTGCCGGCCAGGCCGGTCTGGTCGGACGGCAATCTGACCGAGAAATCGCCGACGCGGACTGCCTGCAGGGCATGCAGAAGATCGTGCAGGGCGAACGGGGCGTTGCCGATCGGTCCGCCGAGGGCCTGGTCGGCCAGCATGCCGTCATCAGGCAGGGCGACGGCGGTGTTCTGCGGCTGCTGCATCTCGCAACTCCTGGGGGAGCCACGGCGTTACAGGTCGCGACGAGAAAAGCGCTGGGACGCGGGAAGGCAGACAGGGACCAAGGCGGCCTGATGCCGTCAGCCTGGTTTCGTCCCGTCTGCCGAAATGCCCCGAGCCCCCATGCCCGCCACCGTCAGTTCCCCCGAACGCCGTTGCCCCTGATGATGATTGTCAGGGCGTCCAACCGAGTCCAAACCGCCAAACGGCTAATGGTTCCGTGCGGGTAAGATTTTTTTTCCGTTGACCGCCGGCGGGTCGCCCGGCATGGTGGCGCCGCAATGATCGCGATGGCTCTCTCGCTTCGACTTATCTGACCGGCGCCCACGGGCGGCCGGCCTTTGGCGTTTCCAACGCCCCAGTCGAAGACGTCAGCAGCCTGCCCAGAGCCTCCCATGTTCCGCGATCCCGCCTCTTCCCCGAGCCGTTCTCCGTTCCAGGGCACCCTGCGACTTAGCCGCGGCTGCTGACGGGCGTCTTCGACGCCCCGCTGTCAGTGGCCGCTCGCGCCGTCGCCGTCGATCCCGGAGACCATCTGCCCTAGAGGGGAAAAGTGCCATGAACGCCATGCCGATCCACAAGTACCGCGCCTATCAGCCCGTCGACCTGCCGGACCGCCGCTGGCCGTCGCAGGTGATCACCAAGCCGCCGATCTGGTGTTCGGTCGACCTGCGCGACGGCAACCAGGCACTGGTCGAGCCGATGGGGCCGGACCGCAAGCAGCGGATGTTCGAACACCTGGTCAAGCTCGGCTTCAAGGAGATCGAAGTCGGCTTCCCCGCCGCCTCGCAGACCGATTTCGACTTCGTCCGCCAGCTGATCGAGGAGAACCAGATCCCCGAGGACGTGACGATCCAGGTGCTGACCCAGGCGCGGCCCGAACTGATCGAGCGTACCTTCGAGGCGATCTGCGGTGCCCGCCGCGCCATCGTCCATCTCTACAATTCGACCTCGACCGTCCAGCGCCGCGTCGTGTTCGGCCTGGAACGCGACGGCATCACCAGGATCGCGGTCGACGGCGCCAGGCTGATCAAGAAGCTGACCCAGTCGATCCCCGAGACCGAGGTCGTGCTGGAATACAGCCCGGAAAGCTTCACCGGCACCGAGCTCGACTATGCCAAGGAGATCTGCGAGGCGGTGATGGACGTCTGGCAGCCCACGGCCGAGCACCCGATGATCTTCAACCTGCCGGCCACCGTCGAGATGGCGACGCCCAACGTCTATGCCGACCAGATCGAATGGTTCAGCCGCAACGTCAAGAATCGCGAGGCGATCATCCTGTCGGTGCATCCGCATAACGACCGCGGCTGCGGCGTGGCGGCGGCCGAACTGTCGATCATGGCCGGCTGCGACCGGGTCGAGGGCACGCTGTTCGGCAACGGCGAGCGTACCGGCAATGTCGACGTGGTCACCATCGCGCTGAACATGTTCAGCCAGGGCATCGATCCCGGCCTCGACTTCTCCGACATCGGCGAGGTGGTGCGCACCGTCGAATACTGCAACCAGCTGCCGGTCCACCCGCGCCATCCCTATGGCGGCGAGCTGGTGTTCACCGCCTTCTCCGGCTCCCACCAGGATGCGATCAAGAAGGGCATGGCGGCGATGTCGGGCTCGAATTCCGGCATCTGGGAAGTACCCTACCTGCCGATCGACCCCCAGGATCTCGGCCGCGATTACGAGGCCGTGATCCGCGTCAACAGCCAGTCGGGCAAGGGTGGCATCGCCTACCTCCTGCAGCAGGACCACGACTTCGACCTGCCGCGCCGCCTGCAGATCGAATTCGCCCAGGTGATCCAGCGCATCACCGACGAGACCGGCAAGGAAATCGGTTCGCGCCAGATCGTCGATGCCTTCTCCTCGACCTACATGGCCGGCGGGCGCATCGCCTATGCCAGCCACCGCGACCAGGCGATCGCCCGGTCGGAAGGCGGCGGCCGCAAGGTCGATGCCGTGGTCACCGTGGCGGGCCGACCCCATCCGATCGAGGGGCAGGGCAGCGATGCGGTCGAAGGCTTCGTCGCCGGCATGCGCTCGCTGTTCGGCACCGAGGTCGACCTGCTCGATTCCCGTAGCCACCCGCGCAGCGCGCGCGGCGGCCACGCCGCCTATGTCGAGCTGGCGGTGAACGGGCGCAGCTGGTTCGGCGCGGCGGTCTCCGACGAGCCGGAGGTGGCCCAGATCGAGGCGGCGATTGCGGCAATGAATCGCGCGATGGCGTAACCTCGGTGCCGGATCCAACAGACTCGGGAGAAGCCGGCCATGTCCAACCCCTGGGACGAACCCCTGCCGTTCGCCAGGCTGATCGGCCTCGAACTGACCTCGGTCACCCCGGATAAGGTCGAGGCCACCTTGAAGGTGCGCGAGGACGTCTGCACGCGCCCTGCCGTGATGCACGGCGGGGCGGTGATGGCGCTGGCCGACACGCTTGGCGCCATCGCGACCGTCGCCAACCTGCCCGAAGGGGCCGGCACCACGACGATCGAGAGCAAGACGAACTTCTTCGGCGCCATCCCGATGGGGCAGACGGCGCGGGCGGAATGCACGGCCCTGCATCGCGGCCGCACCACGATGGTCTGGCAGACCAAGGTGATGCGCGAGGATGGCAAGGTCGCCGCGATCGTTACGCAGACGCAGCTGGTACTCCCGCCGAAGGGTTGAGCCGGGAGGCGAGGTAGGCGACGCAGAGCCGCACCTTCGCCGCGGCATGCCGGCTGTGCGGGTAGACCGCGTGGATGGTCGAGGCGGGCAGCGGGATGTCGGGCAGCACGATTTCCAGCCGTCCGGCCGCGATGTCGTCCTCGACATCCCAGATCGACTTGATGGCGAGGCCGGCGCCGAGCAGCGCGAACTGATGCGTCAGCTCGCCGGCGTTGCTGGTGAACGACCCGCGCACCCGCACGCTGCGCCCGTCGGCGAAGACCCATTCGTTGCCGGGTGGGTCGCCTAAGCCCACCACGTCATGCTCGACCAGATCCTCGATGGTGCGCGGCCGGCCGCGGGCGTCGAGATAGGCCGGCGCGGCGATGATCACCCGCCGGCTCGGCGCGATCTGGCGGGCGATCAGGCTCGAATCGGGCAGGGCGCCGATGCGGATGGCGAGGTCGAAGCCGCCGTCGACCAGGTTGACCACCGCATCGGTCGCATCGAGATGGATGCGCAAGCCGGGATTGAGCGCCTGGAAGTCGCGCAGCAGACCGGCGAGGTGGCGGCGGCTGAAGGCGACGGTGGCGGTGAGGCGCAGCAGCCCGGTCGCCGTGCGCCGCCGCTGCGACGCCTCCAGCTCGGCATCCTCGATATCGGCAAGGATGCGGACGCAGCGGGCGTGGAAGGCCGTGCCTTCCTCGGTCAGCGCCGTCGTCCGGGTCGTGCGGTTGAGGAGGCGGATGCCCAGGCGGTCTTCGAGCCGGGCCAGCCGGCGGCTGACCACGGTCAGCGACAGCCCCAGCTCGCGCGCCGCGGCCGACAGGCTGCGGGCCGCGACGATACGGACGAAGACTGCCATGTCGAGCAGGTTGTCGGCCATGATCCTTGCTTTCCTGGCAACAGTGCCTGGCTGAAATAGGATATTCTTGCCGAAAGGCAAAGGGCTTAGCGTTCCACCCGGCTTCAATC
>JAEYTW010000569.1 GCA_023433835.1 Pseudomonadota bacterium
CCGCTGTCCTGCTGGGCGTACGGGTGCTCGCCCGGCTCGGGCCGGGCCGCGAACGGCTCACGGCGCCGGTGCGCCCGGTACTGGCGCTGCTCGGGCTGCCGCCGCTGCCGGCGGCGGGATCATGACCACCGCCCCCGCCCTTGACGGCCGCGCCTGGTTTGCGACGATGTCGGGGCTGTCGGCCAGCCTGGTCGCCATCGGCCTGGCGCGCTTCGCCTACACGCCGCTGGTGCCGCCCCTGATCGCGGCGCATTGGTTTCCGGCCTCCGACGTCGTGGCGCTGGGGGCGGCGAACTTCGCCGGCTATCTCGCCGGCGCGCTGATCGGACAGCCGCTAGCCCAGCGCTTTACCGGCCCGCCGGTCCTGCGGCTGATGATGGTGATGGCCACCGCCGCGTTCTTCGCCTGCGCCTGGCCGGTCTCGATCGGCTGGTTCTTCGCCTGGCGCTTCCTGTCGGGCCTGTCGGGCGGGGCGATCATGGTGCTGGTCGCCACCTCGATCCTGCCGCATATCCCGGCCGGCCGGCGCGGCCTGGTGGGCGGCATCATCTTCCTTGGCGTCGGCCTCGGCATCGCGGCGTCCGGCACGCTGGTCCCCGCGCTGCTGCGGCTGGGACTGCGTGAAACCTGGCTCGGCCTCGGCGCGCTGTCGCTGGCGCTGACTGCGGTGAGCTGGTTCGGCTGGCCGGGGCATCATCGCCCGCCGGCGAGCGCGGCGCCGGCCAGCTTGCGCGAAGGCGCGGGCCTGCGCGTGCTCTACGGCGAATACGCGCTGAACGCGCTGGGCCTGGTGCCAGTGATGATGCTGCTGGCCGACTATGTCGCCCGCGGCCTGGGGCGCGGCATCGATGCCGGCGCACTGACCTGGGTGATCTATGGCCTCGGCTCGATCGTCGGCCCCGTGCTGTGCGGCCAGCTCGGCGACCGCATCGGTTTCGGCCGCGGCTATCGCCTGGTGCTGCTGGGCCAGGCCGCGGGGCTCGCCGCCCTGGGCGTCACCGGCGATCCGCTGGTCGTCGGCATCGCTACGGCCGCGGTCGGCGCCTTCACCCCGGGCATCGCGCCGCTGGTGCTCGGCCGCATCCAGGAACTCAGCGCCGGCAATCCGGACGGCCAGCGCCTGGGCTGGAGCCGGGCAACCGTCGCCTTCGCACTGTTCCAGGCCCTCGGCGGCTACGGCTATGCCTTCCTCTTCACCCATAGCGACGAGAACTACGCGGCGATCTTCTATTGCGGCGCCGCCGCGCTGCTGATCGCGGCGGCCGCCGAACAGCTGATGGCCTTCCGGCTGTGGCGGCGACGGGGCGCCGCTCGCTCAGGGTGAGCGCCAGGAGGCCGGCCAGCGCCGCCAGCCCGACGGCCGAGATCCAGACCCAGTCGTAGCGGGCGAACTGGTCGAACAGCCAGCCGCCCAGGAAGGCGCCGGCCGCGCCGCCGACCGCATGGCCGGCCGAGATCAGCCCCATGGCCAGCCCCATCACCCGGACGCCGAGATGGCTGGCCGCCAGGCTCGCCGTCACCGGAATCGTCGAATAGTCGAACAGGCCGAACAGCACCGCGAAGATCAGCAGCACCGGGTAATTGCCGACCACCTGCATCAGCAGCAGGAAGCACAGCGCCCGGGCGATATAGATGCCGCCCAGCAGCATCGGCCGGTTGACGCGGTCGGTCAGCCAGCCCGACAGGATCATGCCGGCGAGATTGACGCCCGACAGCACGCCGTAGGCCGTGGCGCTCGACAGCGGCGGGAAACCGCAGGCGACGGCATAGGGCAGGAAATGGGTCTCGATCACCCCCGACGTGGTGAAGCCGCAGATCAGGAAGCTCCAGAACAGCACGTGAAACACCGGGCTGCGCAGCAGGAAGCGCAGCCGGACCCCGAGCGGCTCGCCGGCCGGACCCGCCGCCTTGGCGACCCCCCGGCCGAGGCCGACGAAAGCGAGGCAGCCGACGGCGGCACAGGCCACCGCCAGCGCCCCGACCATCAGCCGCCAGTCGGCGGTCTGCAACAGGAAGGCGGCCAGCGGCACGATGACGAACTGCCCGGCCGTGGCACCGGCCGTGCCGATGCCGGTGGCCAGGCCACGGCCCCCTTCGCGGAAACGCAGCGCGATGGCGGTGGCCACCACATGGGTCGCGACCGCGCCGAAGCCGATCGCCGCGATGCCCGAGAAACCTGCCAGGAAGACCCAGCGGCTTTCGGCCGTGGCGACGACCATCAGCCCGATGAAAATAAGGAAAGATCCGCCTGCCAGCAGCATCCTGGGGCCATGGCGATCCACCAGGTTGCCGGCAAAAGGTGCCACGACCGCCATCGTCACCAGGGCCGCCGCCCCACCGGTCGAGACGAATGACCGGCTCCAGCCGGGATCGACCTCCCAGACCGGCATCGCCAGGCCGAGAATCTGGCGGCTGGAAAACGCCAGCGCCAATGTCAGGAAACCGAGGGCAACGATGGCCCAGTTGGTCAAGGTTTCACGCTCGAACGTCATGATGGCGGCAGCCCCGGAGTCACGGATCGGATGGCGCGAGTCTCGCGCGTGTCGGGGCGGTCGACAAACCAGATGCCTTGCCGCTTCGCTTTAGGAAAACTAAAATGGCGCGATGACCCGCCCGATCTCGATGACCGCCCTGCGCGCCTTTGCCGAAGCCGGCCGCAGCGGCAGCATGAAGCAGGCCGCGGCCGCCCTGGGCGTGACGCCGGGCGCGGTCAGCCAGCAGATCAAGCAGTTGGAGGAGCGGCTGGGCCTGATCCTGTTCGAGCGCCACAACCGCGAGATCCGCCTGACCCGCGACGGCCAGCGCCTGCTTCAGCCGGTCGACGGCGCGTTCCGCCAGATCGACGACGTGCTGGCCTCGGTCGACCGGGCGCCGGTCACGGCCCGCACCCTGACCGTGACCACCTGCGCATCGTTCGCCGCCAACTGGCTGGTGCCGCGGCTGGGCCGCTTCAACGCACGGCACCCCGAAATCGAGGTGCGGGTCGAAACCTCGCCCCGCCTTAACGACCTGCGGCGCGAAGGCATCGACGTGGCGCTGCGCCATGGCCTGGGCGACTATCCCGGCCTCGCCTGCGCGCGCTTCATCACCCCCTGCCTGATCCCGGTGGCGGCCCCCGCGCTGCTGCGCGGCCAGCCGCCGATCGCCCGCGCCGTCGACTGTCTCGCTTATCCGCTGCTGCAGGATGGCGACCGGGTCGACTGGGAATACTGGTTCAAGGCGCAGGGCATCGACGATGGGCGCGCCCGGCGCGGGGCCAGCTTCGAGGACGGCTTCCTGCTGGTGCGCGCCGCCGTCGCCGGCCAGGGCATCGCGCTGGTCGGCCATGTCGAGGCGGCCGACGAGATCGCCGCCGGCCGGCTTGTGCAGGTGCTGGACCTGCCATGGCCGTCGCGTTTTGCCTATTATTTCGTCACCTCGCCGGAAACGTCCGATGATCGCAAGATCGTCGCGTTCCGCGACTGGATAATGGCCGAGGCGTCAGGCCCTGCCGCCTTTACACCCGCCCCCCCGACCCTATAATCCGCCGCTTTCCGCCCAGAAGGACGTTTCGATGGCCAAGCCCGCCGCCCGCAAGTCGCGTTCCGCCCTGCCCGCCGTGCCGGCCCCGCTGGTCTCGGTCATCATGGGTAGCCAGTCCGACTGGGCGACGATGCGCTTTGCCTGCGAGATGCTCGAACAGATGGGCGTGCCGTTCGAGAAGCGCATCGTCTCGGCCCATCGCACCCCCGACCGCCTCTATGCCTTCGCCCGCTCGGCCGAGAAGCGCGCGCTGAAGGTGATCATCGCCGGCGCGGGCGGTGCCGCCCATCTGCCCGGCATGACTGCGGCGATGACGCTGGTCCCCGTGCTGGGCGTGCCGGTCGAGAGTGCCGCGCTGCGCGGCGAGGACAGCCTGCTCTCCATAGTCCAGATGCCCGCCGGGGTACCGGTCGGCACGCTGGCGATCGGCCGCGCCGGCGCGGCCAATGCCGGTCTCCTGGCTGCCCAGATCATCGCGCTGATGGACCCGGCCGTAGGCCTTCGCCTCGCCGATTTCCGCAAGGCCCAGGCCAAGAAAGTCGCGCTGAGCCCCAAGGACGAATGACGATGACGGCCACCACCCTGGGCCCCGGTGCCACCGTCGGCATCCTGGGCGATGGCCAGCTCGGCCGCATGCTGGCGCTGGCCGCCGCGCGGCTGGGCCTGCGCACCCATGTCTTCGGGCAGGAGGTCGACTCGCCCGCCGCCCAGGTGGCGACGGCATCCACGCTGGCCGCCTATGACGACCTTGCAGCCCTCGACCGCTTCGCCGCCGCGGTCGACGTGGTCACGCTCGAATTCGAGAACATCCCGACCGCGACCCTCGACCATCTGGCGCCCCGCGTGCCGACCCGGCCTGGCGCCCATGTGCTGCGCGTCACGCAGGACCGGCTGCTGGAAAAGGATTTCGTCACCGCGACGGGCGGAACCACCGCCGGCTATCGTGCCGTCGACAGCCTGGAAGATCTCCACGCCGCGCTCGATGCGCTGGGCCTGCCGGCGGTGCTGAAAACCCGCCGCTTCGGCTATGACGGCAAGGGCCAGGTCAAGATATCGGCCCGCGACGAGGCGGCGGCGGCCTGGGCCAGACTAGGCCCCGCGCCCTGCATCCTCGAAGCCTGGGTGCCCTTCGAGCGCGAACTGTCGGTCATCGTCGCCCGCGCCCCCGCCGGGGCGGGCGCCCCCAATATTCC
>JAEYTW010000778.1 GCA_023433835.1 Pseudomonadota bacterium
CCCGTGAACCGGCACAAAAAAAACGGCACACCGATCAAATCACAAAGCCGTTTGAGAAATCCGGGCTAGCGCGTGCAGCGGCATCGCCTCGGCGAAGCCGCGCATCTCGTGGCGGCCGACCGGCCGCGTCTGCGCCCGGCCGATCAGCCCGGCGAAGCGCTCCGACATCAGCAAGGCTTCGCCGCTCGGCCCGCACAGGCCCTGGATGCGGCTGACCAGGTTGACGTCGGGGCCGATCACCGTGAAGTCGAGGCGATGGCCGGAGCCGATATTGCCGTAGGCGACGTCGCCGTAATGCAGGGCGATGCCGGTGCGCAGCACCGCGTCGTCGGCCGAGAAACCGTCCAGCCGCGTCAGCGCGTCGCGCGCGCCCTGCAAGGCGGCGGCACAGGCCGCGGCGGGGTCATCACGGTGGAAGAAGGCCAGCACGGCGTCGCCCATGAACTTGACGACCTCGCCGCCCGCGGCGGCGATCGCCGGCAGCACCAGGTCGAAATAGGTGTTGAGCAGTTCGAGCACGCGGGCGGAAGGCAGCGCGTTCGACATCGCGGTGAAGCCGCGCAGGTCGCACAGCATCAGCGCGGCGGGCAGCGATTCCACCTCGCCGCGCCGGATGCGGCCGGCCAGGATCCGGCGCGCCGTCGTCGCGCCGATATAGGTATCGAGCAAGGTCAGCTCGACCCGGCGCAGCGTGCGCAGCTCGCAGGCGTTGCGCAGGGCCGGCACGATGCGGGCCAGCATCTCCCGTTCCTCCGGGCGGAAGCCGCCCCGGCGGGCGGTGGAGAACGACGCGGCGCTGACCGGGCCGTCGGCATTGCTCAGGGCGACGAAGACGTATTCGACGAGGTTGCGGCCGCGGAAGATGTCCATCGTCGTCCAGGCCGGCCGGTCGGCCCCGTCGAGGCGCAGGACCGCCGTCTCGCGCGTCGCCATCACCCGCGGCAGCGGGCTGCCGGCCAGCGCCGCCGCGGTCTGGATGCCGTGGTCGCGGTCATGGATCTCGACCGGTTCGCCCGGCGACCAGGCGATCGAGCGCCCGAAGATCTCGGGGTGCAGCGTGCGCAGGTAGAGCACCATGCGGTCGACCGGCAGGCCGATCGCCCGCAGCCGGCGGCCGAGGCCGGCGACCAGCCCGGCATCGTCGGCCTCGTGGCATTCGTCGCCGGTCAGCCATTCGATGACGGCCAATGCGTTGCCCATGCCACCCTCCATCAATGCGCGCCGCCGGCATCGACGCGCGCGGGTCTGCGCAGCAGAAGCCCCGAGGCCATCGCCACCACCAGCGCCACGCCCAGCACGAAGAACATGTCGCTGAACGCCATGATCCAGGCTTGTTCGCGCGCCTGGGCGGCGATCGCCGCGATCGCGCGGCGCGTGGCCAGGGCCCGGTCGGCGACGCCGTGGCTCAGGAAATGAGCGACGAGATGATCGATGCGGTTGCGCGTCGCCTCCTCGAACAGCGACAGGGAATGGGTCAGCACGTTCGAATGATACTGCTCGCGCTTGGTCAACAGGGTCTGCAGCCCGGCGATGCCGACGGCGCCGCCCAGGTTGCGCATCATGTTGAACAGGGCCGAAGCCGAGCCGGCGTTCTCCGCCTCGATGCCGGCCGTCGCCACCGCCGACAAGGGCGCGAAGACCAGGGCCTGGCCGATGGCGCGGACGATGTTGGGCAGCAGCAGCTGGTCGGCGGCATAGTCCGGGGTCATCCAGATGTTCATGAAGTTCGAGACGGCGAACAGGACGAAGCCGACGGCGATGACGGCGCGGGCGTCGAAGCGCTTCATCAGCCGCGGCACCAGCGGGATCAGGATCAGCTGCGGCAGGCCGGTCCAGGCCAGCACCATGCCGATCTGCTCGGCGTTGTAGCCCTGAATGCGGGCGAGATACTGCGGCAGGATGAACACCGAGCCGTAGAGCGCGACGCCCAGGAGGAAGTTGGCGACGATGCCGAAGCCGAAATTGCGCCGCAGCAGCAGGCCGAGATTCAGCAGGGGCTTCTCGCTGCGGGCTTCGACGACCAGGAACAGGCTGAGCGAAACGGCGGCGACGATCGAGAGCCGGAGGATGAAGGGCGAGGAAAACCAGTCGTCCTTGTTGCCTTCCTCCAGCACCGTCTGCAGCGCGGCCAACCCGATCGCCATCGTGACGATGCCGGGCCAGTCGCCCTGCTTGAGCAACTCCAGCCGCATCGGCGCCGGATCGAGCGAGGCCCAGAGCAGGCCGACCATCAGCGCGCCCGGCACCAGGTTGACGTAGAAGATGTACTGCCAGCCCCAGTTCTCGGTCAGGTAGCCGCCGATGGTCGGGCCGATCGCCGGGGCGAAGGTCGCCGACAGGGCAAACAGCGCCAGGCCCACCGGCTGGCGCGATTTGGGCAGCAGGGTGATGATGATGGTGAAGGCCATCGGGATCAGCACGCCGCCGGAAAAACCCTGGATGGCGCGCAGCACGATCATCTGGCCGAGGTTCTGGGCCAGCGCGCACGCACCGGAGAACACCAGGAACAGGAAGGCGTTGGCCAGCAGGTATCGGCGTAGCGAGAAGACGCGGGCCAGCCACCCGGTCAGCGGGATGACGACGATCTCGGCGATCAGATAGGCGGTCGAGATCCAGCCGCCGTCGTCGATGCCGGCCCCGATCGCACCCTGGATATCGGCCAGCGACGCATTGACGATCTGGATGTTGAGCACCGCCATGAACGCGCCGAGGGTGGAGCCGACCACGGCGATCCAGGTACGCAGGGGAACGGTTTCGGCGGCCATCGCGGCGCCCTCCGCCTCAGCCCGCGGCGGCGAGCCGGGCGGCCCGCGTGTCGATCGTGGGTTCGACCGACATGCCCGCGCGCAGCCGGCCGGCGGCGGGGCCGTCGTCGACCACGATCTTCACCGGGATGCGCTGGACGATCTTGGTGAAGTTGCCGGTGGCGTTGTCGGGCGGCAGCAGCGCGAATTCGAGTCCGGAAGCCGGGGAGAGGCTGTCGACATGGCCGGTCAGCCGCAGGCCGGGCAGGCCGTCGACCCTGATCTCGACCGGCTGGCCCTGGGCGACATGAGCCAGCTGGGTTTCCTTGAAGTTCGCCAGCACATAGGCCGCATGCAGCGGCACCACCGCCATCAGCTGGGTGCCGGCCTGGACGAACTGGCCGACGCGCAGGGCCCGCGCGCCGACCGTGCCGTCGACGGGGGCGAGGATCGCGGTGTAGGACAGGTTCAATTCGGCCTGGCGCAGGGCGGCCCGGGCGCGGTCGGCCTGGGCCGCGGTCTTGGCCCGCTCGGTCGTCAGCACGTCGATGCGCTTCCGGGCAGCCAGGAGCCCGGCGCGGCGGCCCTGCAGCTGCGCCTGGGTCTCGGTCAGCCGGGATTCGGCCTGCTGGGCCCGCTGGGCGGTGCCGTAGCCGCCCTTCAGCAAGGTCTGGTAGCGGGTGTTCTCCTGCTCGGCGAAACGGGCCGACGCGCGGTTCGCGGCCAGGTCGGCCCTTTCCTGTTCGATCACCTGGCGCTGCAGGTCGGCCTGCGCGTCGATATTGGCGATCGCGGCCTCGGCCGTGGCGACATCGGCGCGGGCCTGGTCGAGGGCGGCGCGGAAGTCGCGGTCGTCGATGCGGGCCAGCACCTGGCCGGCGGTGACGGTGACATTGTCCTCGACCAGCACGGCGGTGACATAACCCGACACCTTCGGCGCGATCGTGGTGAAATCGGCCTTCACATAGGCATCGTCGGTCGATTCCATGAACCGGCCCACGGTCCAGTACTCGTAGCCGTAATGGCCGGTTACGCCGAGTGCGCCGAGCAACAGGGCGCCGAAGGCCGCCGCCTTGACGATCCGGCGCGGGCGCTTCACGCCCGTGCGGTCGGGGTTGGCGAGTACCGGGTCCACCATGGCGTCCATCTCAATCCCTCCAGGAAACGCGGGGTCGGGATGAACATGGCGCCGGCCGGCCGGCTTGATAATCGCGGCAGATCGGGAAAGATTATCCGGTGATACCGGATAATCGGAGCTGGATATGGACCGCCTCACCTCGCTGACGGTGTTTGGCCGGGTCGTGGAGACCGGCGGTTTCTCCGCCGCGGCGCGGCGGCTGAACATGTCGGCCACGATGGTCTCGGCCCATGTCCAGGCGCTGGAAGACCATCTCGGCGCCCGCCTCCTCAACCGGACGACCCGAAAGGTGAGCCTGACCGAAATCGGGCGGGCCTATTACGAGCGCGCGGTGCAGATCCTGGCCGACCTCGACGATGCCGACCGCATGGCCGGTGCCCTGCAGGAGGCGCCGCGCGGCACGCTGCGCCTGCATACCTCGGGCCATATCGGCCGCTTTCTCAGCCCGGTACTGGCCGAGGCGCTGACCGCCTTTCCCGACCTGACGATCGAACTGACCACCGGCGAGCGGATGATCGACATGGTCGAGGAAGGCTTCGACCTTGCCATCCGCACCCTGCCCCCGCCCGATTCCAGCCTGATCGTGCGCCAGCTGACGCCGTGGCGGCATCTGTTGTGCTGCAGCCCCGGCTATCTCGAGCGCCACGCGCGGCCCCAGACGCCCGACGACCTCGCCGCCCATAACTGCCTGCGCTATGCCTTCTATCCCTATGGCGACGACTGGCGGTTCGAGCATCCGGACGGTCGGGCGGTGTCGGTACGGGTCGGCGGCAACTACGTCACCAACAATGCCGAGACGCTGCGCTACCTCGCGCTGTCAGGCCACGGCCTGTTCCTGGCCCCGACCTTCATGGTCGGCGAGGATCTGCGCGACGGGCGGCTGGTGCGGTTGCTGACCGATTACCGACCGCTCGAATTCGCGATCTGCGCGATCTATCCCCATCGCCACCACCTGTCGGCCAAGGTCCGGTCGTTCATCGACCTGCTGGCCGACAGGTTCGCGGCGCATCGCCAGGCGATCGACGCCTCAGCGTAGCCAGTGGATGTCGATCAGCGGCGTGATCAGCTCCGGCGCATTGGTCCAGTAGCCGGCCAGGTCGACCTTGTAGACGCCGATGGCAGGCAGCTGGAACAGGAAGCCGTGCACGGCCTCGTCGGCGATGAAGCGCTGCAGGTCGCCCAGCTTGCGCTGCTGCTCGGCCGGGTCGACGGTGCGCCGGAAATCGTTGAACTTCTCGGCGAAGCGGCTGCCGTCATAGCCGTAGTAATAGCTGGCATCGCGGGCATAGTTGCCGATGTCGCGCGGTTCGATATGCGCCACGATGGTCATGTCGTAGTTCTTCTTCTTGTAGACCTCGGCCAGCCAGTAGGGGAATTCGATGTTGATCACCTTCAGCTTGATCCCGGCCTCGCCGAGTTGCTGGGCGACGATCTCGCCGGACCGGCGGGCATAGGCGAACGGCGGCAGTTGCAGCGTCGCCTCGAAGCCGTCGGGGTAACCCGCTTCCTTCAGCAGGGCCTTCGCCTTGGCGACATCGTGCGGATAGAGGCCGGTCAGGTCGACATAGGCCGGATTGTGCGGCGGAAAGTGGCTGCCGATCGGGGTGGCGAGGCCGCCTTGCGCGCCGTCGTTGATGTCCTGTCGGTTCAGCGCGTGGCTGATGGCGCGGCGGACGCGAATGTCGTCGAACGGCTTCTTCGAATTGTTCAAGGCCAGGATGACCTCGCCCTCGGTGGTGCCGACCACGACCTTGAAGCGCGGGTCCTTGCGGAACTGGTCGATGGTCTCAGGTGCCGGGATCGCCGGGAAGGCATCGATGTCGCCGGCCATGATCGCGGCGGTGGCCGCCGTCGGATCGGGCATGATGCGGAAGGTGACTTCGCGCAACGCCGCCTTGGCCGCGTCGCGATGGGCGGGGTTGCGTTCCAGCACAACGCGATCGCCCTTGGCCCACTGCTTGAGCCTGTAGACACCTGAGCCGACCGGGTTCGACTTGTTGGTCGCCGCCGTCTTCGGGTGCACGATCGCGGCATCGCCGGTGGCGAGGTTGTTGAGGAAATAGGCATCGGGCTGCTTCAGCCGGATGACGACGGTCAGCGCATCCGGCGTCTCGATCGCGGCGATCGGGGCGAAGATGCCCTTCGACGGATTGACGCTGTCGGGCGCCATCGCGCGGTCGAAGGCATACTTGACGACCGACGCGTCAAGCGTCTCGCCGTCGGTGAACTTCACGCCGTCATGCAGGTGGAAGGTATAGGTCGTGCCGTCGGCCGACACGTCCCAGGCTTTGGCCAGCAGCGGCCGGACCTCGCCCAGCCCGCTCGACGTCGTCAGCGTCTCGAAGACGCTAGCCGTCATCACTGAGTCGATCGAGGCCGTCGCATCCGACGTCGGATCGAGCGAGGTCGGCTCCTGCTGCAGGCCGATGACCAGGGTGTCGCGCGGCGCGGCCGCGGCGGGCAGCGCAAATGCAAGTGCCATCGCCAATACGGCGATCAATCCGGAACGCATCATCCAATCCCCCAAGAAAAATCAGTGAGTGTGGGTACGGACCGAGGCGATCGGCCCTGGCGCAAGGCCAGGACCGGGCAGCTCGCGTGCGGCGAGCATGCCGTCAGCATCGATCACGAAGGTGGTGCCGGGCAACAGATCCGGCGGCAGGCCGGCGACCAGGGCATAGATCTCCCAGGCCCCCGGCGTGGCGATGGTGCAGGGCCCGAGACCGAGCCGGCCGTCGCCGGCCGCCAGCCGGACCTCGCCGCCCCGCCAGGCGGAGAGGGGCCTGAGGTCGTCGCCGCAGCGGACGTCGACGTCGGGTGCCGGCAGCGGATGCAGCCAGCGGCCCCAGACCGTCATCTCGCGCCCGGCCAGATGGCCGCGCAGGAAATCGACCAGCGCGCCCTGTTGCGCCGGATGCAGCCGCCGGGCCAGGCCAGGCGGCACGATCCCGCCGAAATCGGCCTTCAGCCAATCGGCGAAATCCCCTTGCCAGACCGCCTCGGTCAGCACTGCGTCGGGCGGCTCCGGCGTGCCGTCCTCGCGCAGGCAGGTCGGGAACTCCGCGCGGAACACCGCGGCACCGGCCTGGATGGAGGCGACGCTGAGCCTGACCGGCGGCGCGGCGGTGGCCGTCAGCACCACTGCCGCGCAGGCCAGGCCGAGCAGCAGGCTACCAGGTCGCATCGAGACCCATGATCGCCAGCACCTCGCGCCGCCGTTCGGCGAGCCTCGGATCGCCGCGATGGCGCGGATAGGGCAGATCGTTGACGATCTCGGCCTTGACCCGCGCCGGCCGGTCGGAGAACACGATGACGCGGCTGGCCATGAACAAGGCTTCCTCGATGTCGTGGGTGACGAGCAGCGCGGTGAAGCCCGACCGCTGCCACAGCGCGACCAGCTCGGACTGCATGGTCAGCCGGGTCAGCGAATCGAGCTTGCCGAGCGGTTCGTCGAGCAGCAGCAGGCTGGGCTCGTTGACCAGCGCGCGGGCCAGCGCGGCGCGCTGGGCCATGCCGCCCGACAGCTGATGCGGCAGCGCCGCGGCGAAACCGTCGAGGCCGACGAGGCGCAGCGCCTCGTCGACGCGATGACGTTCCTGCTTCAGCGTGCCGCACGCCTCCAGCCCCAGCGCGACATTGTCGTAGACCGTGCGCCAGGGATAGAGCGTCGGGTCCTGGAAGACGAGGATGCGCGACGGGTCGGGCCGGGCGACCGGCCGCCCATCAGCCAGCACCGCGCCCGCGGACGGCGCATCGAGCCCGGCGGCGAGCCGCAGCAGGGTCGACTTGCCGCAGCCCGAGGGGCCGAGCAGCGCCACGAACTCGCCCGGGCCCACCTGGAAGCCGACGTCGTCGAGGACCGGCAGCGGCTGGCCTGCCAGTTCGAAGCGATGGCTGACCCGGTCGACCTGCAATGCCGTCACCATTTGACCAGTCCCTTCTGCCAGGCCAGCAGATGGTCGCGGAAGCGGAATAGCAGCGTGATCAGCCCCGAGCAGATCGCGGCCATCAGCAGCAGCGCGCCGTACATGTTGGCATAGGCGGCCCACCCCTGCGCCCAGGTCAGGTACCAGCCGAGGCCGGCCTTGACCCCCAGCATCTCGGCGGTGATCAGCACGGTGAACGAGGTGCCCAGCCCCATGAACAGCCCGACGAAGACATGCGGCAGGGCGGCCGGAATGGCGACCTTGAAGACCAAGAACGACGGCGAGGCGCCCAGCGTGCGGGCGATGTCGTAATAGGCCCGGTTGACCGACGCGATGCCCGACCAGGTCAGGATCGTCACCGGGAAACCGGTAGCCAGCGCGATCAGGAACACCGAGGCCGAGCCCGAGGTGGGGAAGGCGAAGAAGGCGATCGGCAGCCAGGCGGTGGCCGGCAGGGGCCCGATCAGCCTGAGCACCGGATGCACCCAGTAGCCGATCGCCTGCGACCAGCCGATGGCGACGCCGGTGACGAAGCCCAGCACCGCCCCGATCAGATAGCCGCTGCCGAGCAGGGCCAGCGAGTGCGCCGCGCTGATCCCCAGCCGCTGCCAGTCGTCGAAATAGACTTCGAGCAGCGCCTGCGGCGGGGCGAAGAACGGCCGCGGCAGCAGGCCGAGCTTGGCGGTGACGATCTCCCAGCCCCCGAAGACCAGCGCCAGCGCGATCGCCCAGGGCCCGAGACGGCGTAGCCGCGCACCGGCCAGCCGCCCGCCGACGCCCGCGACGCCGAGGGCCACGGCCAATGCGGCCATGACCACGGCAAGCTCGGCGGTATAGGGCCAGTCGTCGAGGGCCGGCCAGTACCATGTCACACCGGCCGCAGCGGCCCAGAACACGGCACCGGCGAGGCCCGCGGGCCAGATCGCCGACGGCCGCGCCGCCGCCGGCAGCGTCAACTCGATCGCCGTCATGACGTCAGCACGTCGGCATAGATCTTGTCGGCGAACTTGCCCGGATCGGTCGAGGGCTTGATCACCGAGACCAGCTTCAGTTCCTCGGTATAGGCGATGATCTCGCGCTTCAGGTCGCCGCCCACCGGGTTGTGATTGTGCGTCTGGCTTTTCAGCATGGTCGAGAGGTCGGCGGCCGAGGCGGCGGCGTATCTGGAGAAGATCTCGGCGGCGAGGTCGGGGTTATGGCCCGTGACCTGGGCGGCTTCCAGCAGCGCGCGGGTCAGGGCGGCGGCCGTCGGCTTGTCGTCGCGCACCAGGCTGCCGCGCACGCCCAGCACGCAGCAGACGCGGTTCTGGTACTCGTCGGACAGGTTCGAGGCGATCTCGGTCAGGCCGAACTTGCGTTCCTGGATGAAGGCGACGGGGTCGCCGTCGGCCAGTGCCTGGGCCTCGCCCTTCTCGATGGCCAGGCCCAGCAGATCGGCCGGGAACTGGCGCCACTGGATGTCGGTTACGGGGTCTATGCCGCGTTTTTTCAAGACGATCGAGAAGAAGTTCTTCGACGGGCTGGCCATGTCGGACACCGCCACGGTCTTGCCCCGCAGATCCTCGAGGCGGGCGATGCCCTTGCCCTTCGGGGCCAGCACCCGCATGCAGCCGCCATGGGTGCCGGCGGTCAGCTTGACGTCGAAGCCCTGCTCGAGCGGCTTGAGCCAGCGCAGCGCCATGCCGACCCCGGCGTCGGCCTTGCCGGTCGCGATCGCCTCGAGCAGCTGATCGGTCGAGCCGGAATAGTTGATCAGCTCGACGTCGATGCCATGGCGCTGGAAGATGCCCTGGTGGACGCCGACCACGACGGGGGCGAGACAGACGGCATTGGCATTCCACGACAGCTTGATCTTCTTCGGCCGGCCCTGGGCCAGCACCCGCCCGGCGACGATGCCGGCGGGCGCCAGCGCCGCGGCGACCGCGGCGGCGCGGATCAGGGCTCGCCTGGAGGGCTTGACGATGCGTTCCATCTCAGAAATCCCCACCTCTGTCCAAATTCAATTACTAAATTCTACTAGATTGATATATTAATGCAACGAGCCAGACTACAAATCGGCGCTGGCCAATGGCCGACCACGCGCCCAGGTGAAATCACAATGGCTATGGATATGCCGGCTGGTTCATGCCTATCGTTGGCGCCCCCGCGCTTGCACGACAGGTAAGAGGCGGCCGACTGCACCGGAAAATCATCCTGTCAGGAGAGGAAGACAATGACCCCGACCCGCCCGCATCTGCTGCTCGGCCTCGGCCTTGCGCTGGCACTCGTCGCCGGCCCGGCGCTTGCCGCCGACCCCGTCGTCGTTTCGTCCAAGATCGACACCGAGGGCAATCTGCTCGGCAACGTGATTGCCCAGGTGCTGACTGCCAACGGCATCAGTGTCACCAACAAGGTCGCGCTGGGCGCCACGCCGATCGTGCGCAAGGCCATCACCTCGGGCGAGATCGACATCTATCCCGAATATACCGGCAACGCGGCGTTCTTCTTCAACAAGGCCGACGACCCGCTGTGGAAGAACGCGGCCAAGGCCTATGAAGAGGCCAAGAAGCTCGATTACGACGCCAACAAGATCGTCTGGCTGCAGCCCGCCCCGGCCAACAATACCTGGGCCATCGCGCTCTTGCAGACCGTGACCGATGCCAACAAGCTGAAAACCCTGTCGGACTTCGGCAAATGGGTCTCGGGCGGCGGCAAGGTAAAGCTCGCCGGCTCGGCCGAGTTCGTCAATTCGGCCGCGGCCCTGCCCGCCTTCCAGACCGCCTACGGCTTCGCGCTGAAGCCCGACCAGTTGCTGGTCCTGTCGGGCGGCGATACCTCGGCGACCATCAAGGCCGCGGCCGACCAGACCGACGGCGTCAATGCCGCGATGGTCTATGGCACCGACGGCGCGATCGGTGCGGCCGGCCTCGTCGTGCTCGACGACGACAAGGGCGTGCAGCCGGTCTACGAACCGGCGCCGATCATCCGCGAGGCGGTGCTGAAGGCCAATCCGGGGATCGAGGCGGCGCTGAAGCCGGTGTTCGCCTCGTTCGACCTGAAGACCCTGCAGACGCTGAACGGCCGCATCCAGGTCAACGGCGAGGCGGCCAAGGAAGTCGCCGCGAGCTACCTGAAGCAGAAAGGCTTCGTGAAGTGAGCGATGGCGCCGGCGCGGTCGGCCGGCGCCTCGACAAACTCGGGGTGGTGATCGCGGGCCTGATCGCGATCACCCTGTGGCTGATGCCGTTTGCCACCTTCAAGGCGAACCGCATCGTCTCGGGCAAGGGCCTCGGCCTGCCCCAGGCGCTGGAGCCGGCGGGTGTCGCCGCCGGCTTCATCGTCTTCGCCGGCATCGCCCTGCTGGCGCTGGTCCGCACCGCGCCGCTCTGGCGGCTGGTTGCCGCCGCGCTCGGCCTCGCCGTCCTCTGCCTGCTGATCGGCCAGGTGCCGGCGCATGTCGTACCGGCGGGCAACACGCTGGCGCGGGTGGCGCCGGCCGCCGGTTTCTGGACCCTGTTCTTCGCCTTCGCCATCCTGATGGCCGATGCGATCGCCAAGCTGGCGCTGGGGCCGGCCTGGCGCATCGCCGTTCTCGCCCTCGGTGGGGCAGCGAGCCTCGCTTTGCTCGGCTCCGGCGCCTGGGGCGGGCTGTCGATCATGCGGGAATTCGCCAACAATGCCGACGGTTTCTGGCGCGAGGCCGGCACGCATGTGGCGCTCGCACTCGGCTCGCTCGCCGGTGCGGTCGCCATCGGCCTGCCGCTCGGCATCGCCTGCCACCGGTCGGAGACGTTGCGCCAGGTCACGCTGCCGGTGCTCAACATCGTGCAGACCATCCCGAGCATCGCGATGTACGGCCTGATGATGGTGCCGCTGGGCCTGCTCGCGGCCAAGGTGCCGCTGGCCGCCGCGCTGGGCATCCGCGGCATCGGCCCGGCCCCGGCCCTGATCGCCCTGTTCCTCTATTCGCTGCTGCCCGTGGTGGCCAATGTCGCCGTCGGCCTGGCCCAGGTACCGGCCACGGTGGTCGAAGCGGCGCGCGGCATGGGCATGACGGCGCGCCAGCGTCTGTTCCGGGTCGAACTGCCGCTGGCCTTGCCGCTGATCCTCACCGGCATCCGCATCGTGCTGGTGCAGAACATCGGCCTCGTCACCATCGCCGCGCTGATCGGCGGCGGCGGTTTCGGCACCTTCGTCTTCCAGGGGCTGGGCCAGTCGGCCACCGATCTCGTCCTGCTCGGCGCGGTGCCGACCATCGCCCTTGCCTTCGCCGCGGCCATCCTGCTCGATGCCGCCATCGACCTCGCCAAGGGAGCCCGCGCATGATCGAGGTCGAGGGCGTCACCCGCCGCTTTGGCGCCGTCACCGCCGTCGACGACGTCAGCCTGACGGTCGAACGCGGCACCATCACCGTGCTGGTCGGCACTTCGGGCAGCGGCAAATCCACGCTGCTGCGCATGATCAACCGGCTGATCGAGCCGACCGCGGGCCGCATCCGGGTCGACGGCCGCGATACCGCGACGGTATCGGGCGAGGAATTGCGGCGCGGCATCGGCTATGCGATCCAGGGCCATGGCCTGTTCCCGCATTGGACGGTGGCGCGCAACATCGCCACCGTGCCCGAGCTGCAGGGCTGGGACGCCGCCCGCATCGCGGCCCGCGTCAACGACCTGCTGGTCCTGTTCGACCTCGACCCCGCGATATTCGCCGGTAAATTCCCGCACCAGCTGTCGGGTGGCCAGCAGCAGCGCGTCGGCGTCGCCCGCGCGCTGGCGGCCGAGCCCGGCGTGCTGTTGATGGACGAACCGTTCGGCGCGCTGGACCCGATCATCCGCCACAAGGCCCAGGAGGACCTGATCGCGATCCAGCGCCGGCTGGGCGTCACCATCGTCCTGGTCACCCACGACATGGAAGAAGCCATCCAGCTGGGCGATCGCATCGCGGTGATGGACGGCGGCCGGCTGCAGCAATATGCGACGCCGGCCGAAATCCTGGCCCGGCCGGCGCCGGGTTTCGTCGAACGGCTGGTCGGCGGCAACGACCGCCCGTTCCGCCTGCTGTCGCTTGCCCGCGTCGACGAGGCGGCCGAGACCGGCACGGCGCCGGGCGCGGCGATCCCGGAGACCGCATCGCTGCGCGACGCGCTGGGCGAGTTGCTGTGGCACGGCACCGACATGCTGCCGGTCATCGGCGCGCCCCCGCGCCGCATCACGCTCAAGGCCATCCTGGCGCATGCGGGCCGCCGCTGATGCGCGTTGCCGCGCTGATCGCGCGCCTCGTGGCCATCTTCGGCCTTGCCGCCCTGCTGCTGAAGCCTGAGCTGTTCCGCGGCATCCTCGAACCGCTGGCCGAAAACGGTGCCCCGGCGATCTACAACCAGGGCAGCCTGCTGCAGCTGACGCTGGCCCATCTGGCGCTGGTCATCGCCGCCACGATCATCGGCGGCATCGCGGCGCTGGTAATGGGGATTCTGGTGACGCGGCCGGCGGGGTCGGAATTCCTGCCGCTGTCGCGCTCGATCGTCAATGTCGGCCAGACTTTTCCGCCGGTCGCCGTGCTGGCGCTGGCCGTGCCGGCCGTGGGCTTCGGCGTGACCCCGACCCTGATCGCCCTCGTCCTCTACGGCCTGCTGCCGATCTTCGAGAACACCATCACCGGCCTGCGCGAAGTGCCCGAGGCGACGCTCGAGGCCGCGCGCGGCATGGGCATGGGCGGCTGGCGCCGATTGTTCCAGGTCGAGCTGCCCCTGGCCCTGCCGGTGATCCTCGCGGGCCTCCGCCTCTCGGTGGTCATCAACCTGGGTACCGCGACCATCGGATCCACGGTGGCGGCCAAGGGCCTCGGCGAAGTGATCATCGCCGGGCTGCAGACGTCCAACACCGCCTTCATCCTGCAGGGCGGCGTCATCGTCGCGCTGCTCGCCGTGCTGGTCTATGACGGCCTCGGGGCGGGCGGGCGGGGGGCCCGCCCCCCCCCCCGGG
>JAEYTW010000017.1 GCA_023433835.1 Pseudomonadota bacterium
CGCCAGCACCGGCTGAAAGGCACAGGGCGCCGCCGCGGCCGCCGCGGGCGCGGCCAGCGCGATGGTGCCGAGCGGCGGGTCGTCGGCAGCCACCAGGCGTTCGAGCACGGCCAGGTAATGGTCCGACAGGCGCTCCACCATCGCGCGGTCGAGCCGCGTGCCGTCCCAGGTCCAGCGGATGGCCAGGCCCTGTGCCGGCTCGATCACCACCGACAGCGGGTAATGGGTGCGATAGCGGCTGTCGATCCCGATGACGCCGAGCAGGTCGCGCACCGTATCGATCGCCTCGTCGACCGGATAGTTCTCGAACACCAGCAGGCTGTCGAACAGCGCGTCGCCCGACCGCCCGGTCCAGCGCTGCAGGTCGCTGAGGCTGACATGCTCGTACTGCCGCATCGCGACGTTGCGCGCCTGCAGATCCTGCAGCCAGCCGTCCAGCGAGCGCGCGGCCGGCAGGTCGATCCACAGCGGCAGGCTGTTGATGAACGGCCCCTGCATGCGCTCGACACCGGCGAGCGCGGCCGGCCGGCCCGAGACGGTAATGCCGAACCCGACCCTGGCCTGGCCGGTAAGCCGCGCCAGCACCAGCGCCCAGGCCCCCTGCATCAGCGTGTTGAGCGTGACCGAACGGCGCCGCGCCGCCTGGCGCAGCCGCGCGCCGAGTTCGGACAGGTGCTGGTCCAGCCGGTGCGTACCCGGCTCGACCGCCGCCGGTCGGCCCAGACTCGCCGTCAGGCCCGCCGCGTCCTCGGCCGGCTGGCGCCACCAGGCTTCGCCCGACGGCTGGCGCCGCGCCCAGGCGACGTAGGCGCGATACGGCACCGGCGCCTCAGCCACGGCACCGCGATAGCCGCGCGCGACCTCGGCCAGCAATTGCGCGCTGCTCCAGCCGTCGGTGATGGCATGATGGTTGGTGACGACGAGATCGCAGGCGCCGTCCGGCCGCCGGAACAACGCCAGCCGGAACAGCGGCGCGTGCGACAGATCGAACCCCCTGGCGATATCGGCCTCGCACCAGGCGGCAATGTCCTCGTCGGGCTCGCTCCAGGGCAGGTCGACGGATTGGCGGACGACTTGCAGCGCCGCGCCGCCATGGCGCCATTCGAAGCCGGTGCGCAGGATATCGTGCCGCGCCACGACTTGCGCCCAGGCAGCCTTCAGGGCCGCCGTGTCGACCGGCCCCTTCAGCGTCAGCCGCAGCTGGTTGACGTAGACCCCGCCATTCGGGTCGAGCAGGCTGTGATAGAGCAGACCCTGCTGCAGGCCGGTCGCCGGGTAGATGTCCTGCACTTGGCCGAGATTCAGCGCCTCGAACTGCGCCTGGGTCAGCCCGGCCAGCGGATAGTCCGATGCGGTCGGCCGCGGAGGCGCCGTCAGGCTTTGCTCGACCAGCGCCGCGAGCCTGCCGGCGAAGCGATCGAACATCGCATCGACATCGACATCGACCATCGCGGGGCTGTAGCGCCAGGTGAGCGACAGGCAGCCGTTGACGATCGCCGCATTGATCTGCAGCGCGTGGGCCAGATCGCCCGACTGGGACTCGCCGACGCTTCCGTCGGCGATGGCCAACGGACAATCGGTTTGCTCGAAACGGCCGAGATAGTTGAAGCCGATATCGGGCTGTGGCAGATCGCGCTGCCGCAACAGCCCCCAATGCAGCCCCCTCGCCGGCACCGCGCGCAGCGCCTCCTTCACCGCGATCGGCGCGCCGTCGGGCAGCCATATCGGATAGCTCGTGGTGAACCAGCCGACCGTGCGGCTGAGGTCGACGTCGTCGAACAGATCCTCGCGGCCGTGGCCCTCGACCTCGACCAGCAGGCCGTGGCCCGCCGCCTGGACCAGGGCCGACAACAGCAGTTCGTCGACACCGAGACGATAGGCGCGCGGCGCCGCCGCCAGCAGCCGGGCGGTCGCCGCCTCGTCGAGCTTCCAGGTCAGCGTCCGGCTGGATGAAAGCGCGCGATCACCGGTCTTCAGGCCGGGCCAGCCCTGCGCCTGCGCCAGATGCTCGCGCCACCAGCCGCGCTCGTCCGGCGGCTCGTAGCCATGCAGGCGCCTGGCCCAGTTGGCCCATGACGTGCCGGCCGGCGGCAGATCGGTGCCGGCATGGAGCTGCCGCAACTCCTCCAGCAGCACGCGCCAGGAAACGCCGTCGACGGCGAGATGATGGATCACCAGCAGCAGGCGATCGCCGTCATACCCGGCGCGGATCAGCGGGCCGTTGGTGATGTCCAGCCGCCGCTGCAGCTCATCCGCTGTCGCGGTCTCGATCGCCACCGGATGCGGCGCCGCGACGGCCTGATGCCAGCCGTCGGCCTGGCGGGTGAAGCGCAGCCGCAACGCATCATGCCGGGCGACGAGCCGGGTCAGCGCGCGGGCGAGCCGATCGGTGTCGAGGTCGCACGCCTGCAGCAGCACGGCCTGGTTCCAGTGGTTCTCACCTTCCGGGAAACGGTCGAAGAACCAGGATTGGATCGGGGTCAGCGGGATATCGCCGACGATGTCCTCGGCAATGTCGGCCATCGCCTCGGTCGCCACCGCGGCCAGGGCGGCGATGGTCGGTTCCTCGAACAATTGCTTCGGGGTCAGCTTCAGCCCGGCCTGGCGGGCACGCGACACCACCTGCAGGCTGAGGATCGAATCCCCGCCCAGCGCGAAGAAATTCTCGGTGATGCCGATGTCGTCGCGCTTCAAGACGCCGCGCCAGATCGTCAGCAGCGCCGCCTCGCGCGCGTCGCGCGGCGCCACCAGCGCACGCTCGACCGCCGCCGGCGCCGGCAACGCCGCCGCATCGGTCTTGCCGTTGGGCAGCAGCGGCAACGCGTCGAGCATTACCACGACCGACGGCACCAGGTAATCCGGCAGCCGCGCCGCCAGCGCGGCCTGCAGGACTTCCGGATCGGCCGGGCCGACCGCATAGCCCACCAGGCGCCGGGCCTTGATCGCCGCCGCCGCGGCACGCACGCCGTCGCAAGCCCGCAACGCCGCCTCGACCTCGCCCAGCTCGATGCGATAGCCGCGCAGCTTCACCTGAGTGTCGAGCCGGCCCAGGAACTCGATCGTCCCATCCACCCGCCGCCGGCACAGATCGCCGGTCCGGTAGAGCCGGCCGGGACCGAACGGGTTCGGCACGAAGCGTTCCGCCGTCAGCCCGGGCCGGCCGAGATAGCCGCGGCCCACGCTGTCCCCGCCGATGCACATTTCGCCCATCGGCGACAAATTGCCGTCGCCGTCGACGATGACCAGACTGCGGCCCGGAAAGCCCCGGCCGATCGACACGAACAGGCTGTCGGCATCCTCAGGTCCCGTCGGATGGAGACAGGACGTCACCGTCGTCTCGGTCGGGCCGTAGAGGTTGTCCAGCCGCACATCGGCCAGCGGCCCGGCCTGCCAGCGCCGCAAGGCATCGCCCGGCAATGCCTCGCCCCCCACCATCACCAGCCGCAGCGACGGCAGGCTTTCCGGCAGCTCATGCAGCCATTGCTGCCAATAGGCCGTCGCGAAGCCGGCGATGGAGACCCGCTCGCCGATCAGCAACCGGTTCAGCGCCGCCGCCTCCAGCAGCTCAGGCCCGCGCATCACCACCCGCGCCCCCGTCAGCAACGGCGGCAGCAATTGCTCGGTCCCGACATCGAAGCTGATCGTCGCCAGCTGCAGCACCACGTCCTCGGCCGTCACGCCGTAGGTGCCGATGAAGTCGTTCATATGCAGGCTGAGTGCGCCGTGGCTAATCGCCACGCCCTTCGGCGTGCCCGTCGAACCCGAGGTGTAGATCACGTAGGCCAGCTGATCGGGGTGGATTGCCTCGGTCCAGCCGGCCGCGCTCTCGGCCTCGACCGCGTCGACGCGGATCAGCTCATGGCCGGGGAACCGATCGGCGGTGGTCGCATCGACGATGATGCGGCGGACACCGGCATCCGCGATCATGAATTGCAGCCGCGCCGCCGGATAGGCCGGGTCGAGCGGCACATAGGCCCCGCCCGCCTTCAGGATCGCGAGCAGCCCCGCCGCCAGACCGCCCGAGCGTTCGAGGCACAGCCCGACCCGTTCCTCCGCCCCGACGCCCAGACGCTTCAGCCGCCGGCCGATCCGGTTCGACCAGCCGTCCAGTGCCCCATGGCTCAGACGCTCGCCGCCGCAGACCAACGCTTCCGCCAACGGCCGCGCCGCAGCCTGACGCGCAAAACGGTGCGGCACAGCGTCGAAGGCATAGGTGGCGGGCCGCGCCACCGGTTCTGCCGGCAGCACGATGTCGCGCAGATACGGATCCGCGGGATCGGCCAGCTGCCGCAGCAGGTCGAGATAGCGCTGGCCGAGCCGCTCGATATCGGCAGCGTCGAAGCGCTTGCCGTCCCAGGCGAGGTCGAGCCGCGCTGCCGCCCCCGGCGTCACCGTCAGGGTCAGCGGGTAATGGGTGCGCACACCGATTTCGACGGCGCGCAAGCCAGCCTTGTCGAACAGGTCGGGTGCCAGGGGGAAATTCTGGAAGACCACGAGGCTGTCGAACAGCGCATCGCCGGACCGCCCGGTCCAGCGCTGCAGGTCGCTCAACGGCGTATGCTCATGCTGGCGCAACGCGCCGTTATGGGCCTGCAGGTCGCGCAGCCAGGCATCGAGACGGGCACCGCCCGGCAGTTCGACCCACAGCGGCAGGCTGTTGATGAACAGGCCCAGCATCCGCTCGGCCCCGGCGAGGTCGGCCGGCCGGCCCGCGACGGTGACACCGAAGGCAACCTGGCTGCGCCCGGCATGGCGGGCCAGGCACAGCGCCCAGGCGCCCTGGACCAGGGTATTCACGGTCACCGCGCGCCGCCGCGCCGCGGCCTCCAGCGCGTCGCCATCGAGCCGATAGGATCGCCGCTGCATGCCCGGCACCGGCCGGCGCGGCGGCGCGAGCGCGAGGCCAATCGGATCGGCCACGCGCGCGGCCTGCGCCCGCCACCAGGCTTCGCCCGACGGTTGCGCCTGGGCCCAGGCGACATAGCTGCGATAGGACGGCGCCGGTTCGGCGGTGCCTTGCGCGATCTCGGCCAGCAGTTGCGCGCTGGACCAGCCGTCGGTGACGGCATGATGGTTGGTCCAGATCAGATCGGCATCGCCATCCGGCCGCAGGAACAGCGCCAGGCGCATCAGCGGCGGGGCCGACAGATCGAAGCCTTGCGCCACGTCGGCCGCGCGCCAAGCGGCCAGATCGGCCTCGTAATCGGTAGAAATCGCCCAATCTTGGGTGACCCAAGGCAGCTCGACCGCCCGCCGCACCACCTGCAGCGCCGCGCCGCCATGGCGCCAGTCGAAGCCGGTGCGCAGGATGTCGTGGCGCGCCACCGCCGCGGTCCAGGCGGCGCGCAACGCCGCCTCGTCGACCGGGCCGCGCAGGGTCAGGCGCAGCTGGTTGACATAGACCCCATCGGCCGGCCGCATCAGGCTGTGATAGATCAGGCCCTGCTGCAGGCCGGTCGCCGGATAGACGTCGGCGATGGCGGGATCGTCGAGGCCGAGGGCGCGGCGGTCGACCGGCGGCAGCGCCGGCGCGGCGGACTTGGCCGCGACCATCCCGGCCAGCGCGGCGAGGCCTTCGATGTCGGGCCGGTCGAAGACCTGCTTCGGCGTCAGCTTCAGCCCGGCGCGGCGCGCCTGGGCCACCACCTGCAGGCTGAGGATGGAATCGCCGCCCAGCGCGAAGAAATTCTCGGTGACGCCGATATCCTGGCGTTTCAGCACCTTCCGCCAGATGGCGAGCAGCGTCGCCTCGCGCTCGTTGCGCGGCGCCACCAGGTCGCGCGCGGCCACGGCCGGTTCGGGCAGCGCGTCGCGATCGATCTTGCCGTTGGCGGTCAGCGGCAGGCGGTCGAGCAGCACGATCACCGAGGGCACCAGATAGTCCGGCAGCACGGCGGCGAGACGGCCGCGCAGGGTTTCGGCCTCGAGGCCGTCGCCCGCGGCATAGCCGATCAGCCGCATGCGGCCATCGGGCGCGGCGCGGGCGATCACCGCCGCCTCGCGCACGCCGGGCAGGCCGCGCAGGCGGGAGGCGGCCTCCTCGGGCTCGACGCGATAGCCGCGGATCTTGACCTGATCGTCCAGCCGGCCGAGGAATTCGATCTCGCCGTCGGCCAGCACCCGGCCGCGGTCGCCGGTGCGGTAGAGCCGCGCGCCGTCGCGATCCGGCAGGAAACGTTCCGCCGTGAGGCCGGGACGGCCGAGATAGCCGCGCGCGACGCCCGCCCCGCCGATGCAGATCTCGCCGGCCATGCCGGCCGGCAGCCGGTTGCCATCACCATCGACCACGACGACGCGGGCATGGTCGAGCGGCCGGCCGAGCGGCAGGTTCGGCCCGGCCGTGTCATGCCCCTCGCGGGTCAGGACGCCGACCGTGGTCTCGGTCGGGCCGTAATGGTTGACCAGGCGGCAGCCGGGCTTCAACCCGGCGATCCGCGCGGCCAGCGCCGCCGACGTCGCCTCGCCGCCGAGGATCAGGCAGCGTTGCGGCAGCACGTCGGCAGGCTCGCGCGCCTGCATCAGCCCGCCGAGATGGCTCGGCACGATCTTGAGCGCATCGATGCGGTGGTCGCGCATGTAGTCGGCAAAACGATCGGGATCGAAGGCGGTGGCGCCGTCGATCAGATGCAGGGTCCAGCCGGCCCACAAGGTGCCGAACAGCACGGTATGGCCGAGATCGGCCGCGGGCGTCGAGACATAGGCCGCGCTGGCGATACCCTGGGGCAGGCGTTCCAGCACCGCCTGGACATAGGCCGACAGGGCACCATGGCTGACCACCACGCCCTTGGGCCGGCCGGTCGAGCCGGAGGTGTAGATCACATAGGCCGCCTGGTCGGCCGGCGGCGCCGGCAGCTCGGGCGGTTCCCCCGCCTGGTCGGGCGGGACCCACGCCCCGTCGTGCCAGTCGGGCCGGGCTTCGGCGATGACCAGCCGCGCCCCGCTGTCGGCAACCTGCCAGGCCAGGCGATTGCCGGGCAAAGCCGGATCGAGCGGCAGGTAGACGC
>JAEYTW010000073.1 GCA_023433835.1 Pseudomonadota bacterium
GGCGGGGGGTGGGCCCGGCCCGCCAGCCCTTCGATCCGGAGAAGAGGGGGCCTAGCCGCGGCGGCGCTTTACCGTGCCGGCCGCCAGGCAAAAGATCTCGAACAGCATCTGCGCCCCGGCCTGGGCGGTGTTGGTGGTGCCGTCATATTGCGGCGCCACTTCGACGACGTCGCCGCCGACGATGTCGAGGCCGACGAGGCCGCGCAGGATTTCCAGCGTTTCCCGCGTGGTCAGCCCGCCGACTTCGGGCGTGCCGGTGCCCGGGGCGAAGGCGGGGTCGAGGCAGTCGACGTCGAAGGACACGTAGACCGGCCCGGTGCCCACGACGTCGCGTGCCTTGTCGATGATCGCGGGGATGCCCAGCCGCGGCACCTCCTCCGCATGGATCACGGTCATGCCGCTGGCGTAGGAGAATTCCCAGAGATATTCGGCGCCGCCGCGAATGCCGATCTGGATCGTCCGCTCCGGATCGATCGAGCCGTCGAGCACCGCATGGCGGAACGGGCCGCCATGATGGAACTTGGCGCCCTCGTACATGCCGCTGGTGTCGCAATGGGCGTCGAAATGGACCAGGCCCACCGGCCGGTCGCGGCCGATCGCGCGCAGGATCGAGGCGGTGATCGAATGATCGCCGCCGACCGCCAGCGGGATCACGCCGGCATTGACGATGCGGGTGAAGCAGGCCTCGATGTCGACGTGGCACTGGTCGAGGCTGAACCGGCTCTGCATCGGTACGTCGCCGATATCGGCGACCCGGGCGTCGGCGGACGGCACCATGCGCAGCACGTGCTCATAGGGGCCGATGCGCTCGACGGCGCGCACCGCGCGAGGGCCCAGCCGGGCACCGGCCCGATTGGTGACGCCTAAGTCCATCGGCACGCCGATCAGCGCGACCTCGATGCCGCCGAGATCGGGGAGGTCGAGCGCGTCGGGACGGTAGGGGGCATCGAGCAGGGTGGCGGCGCCGGCGAACGGCCAGGCGCGCTTGTCGCCGTCCTTGAACTGCAGGTCGGCCACCCGGCGGAATTCCGGATCGAGGATGTCGCCGCCGGAGGCGTTGCCGAAGCGGCGGCGCAATTCTTCGAGCTTGGCGGGATCGGTCATGCCTGGGATCCTTCCTGGCGGGGAATGCTGCCTCTTTTTTACGCCGACGCAGGCTTTGGTTTCTTCGATGTTCTTCAAACTGAAATTCGATAGATCGTGATGTTTCCGCGGTGACGAGGGCGGGATCGTTTCCCTTACTGCGGGTGGCCGGCGCAAGGCCGCCCGATAAACAGGGAGAATAAAAATGATGAAGACGACGATCGGTCGGCGGACCTTCCTTGCCGGCGCGGGCGCCGGCGTTGCCGCGCTCGGTTTCCCCCATATCGCCAAGGCCCAGGCCAAGTCGCTGAAGATCGGCGTCTATGGCGGCTATTTCAAAGATTCCTTCGACAAGCATATCTTCCCGGAATTCACCAAGGCGTCGGGCATCGCGGTCGAATCGATCGCCGAGCCGACCGGGGCCGCCTGGCTCGTCCAGCTCGAGCAGGCCGCGCGGGCCAAGCAGGCGCCGGCCGACGTCTCGATGATCGCCCAGACCTCGATGCTGAAGGGGATGACGGTCGACCTCTGGGCCCCGCTCGATCCGAAGAAGATCCCGAACGCCGAGGCGGTGCTGCCGCATCTCGTCAACAAGTACCCTGACGGCCGGATTGCCGGCATCGGCGCCGTCTCCTGGTACATCACGCTGGTTTCCAACACCAAGGTATTCCCCGCCGCGCCGGCCTCGTGGGCCGACATGTGGGACCCGAAGCACAGGAACCAGCTGGGCCTGCTGGCCCTGGTCAACAATTCGTTCCTGCTCGAAGTGACGGCCGCGACCTTCTTCGGCGGGACCAAGGCGCTCGACACCGACGAGGGCATCCTCAAGGTGATGGCGAAGCTCGCCGAGCTGAAGCCGAACGTGAAGCTGTGGTATCGCGACGAGGCGCAGTTCGAGCAGGCCTTGAAGGCCGGCGAGATCCCGATGGGCCAGTACTATCACGACGTCACCTCGCTCGCCGCCGCCGACGGCCAGCCGGTACGCTCGACCTTCCCCAAGGAAGGTGGCATCGTCGACGCCGGCAGCTGGGCGGTGTCGAAGGCCTCGGGCGCGCTCGATGCCGCCCAGGTGTTCATCGACTACATGTCGCAGCCCAAGATCCAGGCGGTGCTGTCGCGCAAGGTGGGCACCTCGCCGACCATTCCGCGCAAGCTGACCGACCTGACCGATGCCGAGTTCGCCGCGGTGTCGTCCGACATTCCGCCGATCATCCCGCGCTACGATCTCTATCAGGCCAAGGAAGACTGGCTCGCCCAGAAGTGGACCGAGCTGATCGTCGGTTGAGCGTCAAAGGGCCAGTCGTCGCCCCGGCGAAGGTCGGGGCCCAGGGCGGGAAATGTCGCAAGCGGCACCGCGCTTTCCCTGGATCCCGGCCTTCGCCGGGATGACGCTTCCCTGTTTTTGGGCCTTGGAGGGATTTCGATGTCCGGTCTGGTCCTCGACGGGATCGCCAAGTCGTTCGGCACGGTCGCGGCGCTGCATGAACTGTCGCTGACCATCCCCCAGGGCAAGTTCGTCTGCCTGCTGGGCCCGTCGGGCTGCGGCAAGACCACGCTGCTCCGCCTCGTCGCCGGGCTGGACAGTCCCACTGCCGGGCGCATCCGGCTCGACGGCGCCGACATCACCGACCTGCCGGCCCATCGCCGCGATTTCGGCATGGTGTTCCAGTCGCTGGCCTTGTTTCCGCATCTCAGCGTGGCTGAGAACATTGCCTATCCCTTGCGCATCCGGGGCGCCTCGAAGGCCGACCAGGCGGCGGCGGTGACGCGGCTGCTCGACCTCGTGCGGCTGCCGGGCGTCGCCGACCGCCCGGTCTCGCGGCTGTCGGGCGGCCAGCGCCAGCGCGTCGCCATCGCCCGCGCCCTGGCGCTGAAGCCGAAGCTGTTCCTGCTCGACGAGCCGCTGTCGGCGCTCGACGCCAAGCTGCGCGAGGCCATGCAGATCGAGCTGAAGCTGCTGCAGGAGCGGCTCGGCATCACCACGATCGTCGTCACCCACGACCAGCGGGAGGCGATGACGATGGCCGACCTGGTCGTCGTCATGTCGGCCGGGCGCATCCAGCAGGCCGCGCCGCCGGTCGAGGTCTACTGCCGCCCGGTCAATGCCTTCGTCGCCGATTTCATCGGCATGACCAACCTGCTGCAGGGCAAGGTCGCCGGTCCGGGACGGCTCGGGCTGCCCATCGGCGAGATCGCCGTGCCGGGCCTGCCCGAGGCCGGCCCCGCCATGATCTCGGTGCGGCCCGAGAATCTCAGGCTGCATGCCGATGGCGGCGAGAACCGCGTCGCCGCCCGGGTCACCTTCGTCCGCGATCTCGGCGCCACGGTCGAGATGCGCCTCGATGCCGGCGGCCAGGAGATCATCCTGGTGATGCCGCCGGCCGACCTGCCGGACCTGAAGCCCGGCGCCGGTGTCTTCGTCGAACTGCCGGCCGCCGCCTGCGTGGTGTTGGCTCCATGATCAGGACCGCGCCGCGGCGGCTCGCCGACTATGCGCCGATCGCCTGGCCGGCGCTGATGCTGTTCCTGTTCTTCGTGCTGCCCTTCGGGCTGATGCTGGCGGTATCGTTCTTCCGCCGCATCCCCGGCGGTTTCTACCAGCCCGATTTCGTGCTGGCGAACTACGCGCGTTTCCTGACCGCGTTCTTCGGCAACGTGCTGGGCTTCTCGCTGGGCCTGGCGCTGCTCGTCGCCGTCATCGCCGTCGCCCTGGCCTTTCCGTTTACCTATGTCCTGTCGCGGATGCGCCGGCGGGGCCAGGTGCCCTGGCTGGTCTTTCTGCTGGCCGTGCTGTCGCTGTCCGAGGTGATCATCGGCTTCTCCTGGTCGACGCTGTTGTCGCGCACCGCCGGCATCACCAACCTCCTGGTGCTGGTCGGGCTGATGGACCAGGCGGTCTCGCTGTCGCCCGGCTTCGGCGCCGTGCTGACCGGCATGACCTACCAGGCCTTTCCCTATGCCGTGCTGGTGCTCTATCCCTCGCTGTCCCGCCTCGATCCGACGCTGACCGAGGCCGCGCGCACGCTCGGTGCTTCGCCGCTGCGCTCGTTCCTCACCGTGGTCGTGCCCGCCCTGCGCAACGCGATCCTCGCCACCGTGATCATGGTGTTCGTCTTCGCGCTGGGCTCCTACCTCCTGCCCCAGCTGCTCGGCCGGCCGCAGCAATGGACCTTGTCGGTGCTGATCACCGACCAGGCGATCTACCAGTCGAACATGCCGTTCGCGGCGGCGATGGCGGTGTTCCTGGTGCTGGTCTCGCTCGCCCTCGTCGTGCTCTCGACCCTGCTCGGCCGGAAGGAGGGCCAGGCATGATCGCGCGGTTCGCGACCCGGCTGTTCCTGGGCATCATGGCGCTGCTGCTGGCCGCGCCGCTGGCGGTCGTCGCCGGCGTCTCGATCAACGAGAAGAAATCGCTGACCTTCCCGCCGCAGGGCTTTTCGCTTGCCTGGTATGGCGAAGTGTTTGCCGAGGCCGGCTGGCGGAACGCGCTCTTCGCCTCGCTCGGCATCGCGCTTGCCGCGGCGGCGCTGGCGGTGCTGATCGCGCTGCCGCTCGCCTGGTTCCTGTGGCGGCGGCAGGCGCCGTGGGCCCGCGTCGTGCAACTGCTGGGCTTTGCGCCCTTCGTGCTGCCGCCCGTCATCACCGCGCTGGGGTTCCTGAGCTTCTGGAATGCCGTGGGTTTCTACGGCGCGGCCTGGACCGTGGTGATCAGCCACGGCATCTTCTTCGTCACCCTGCCGCTGGTGACCCTGACCCTCGGCTTCGATGCGATCGACGGCGCGCTGGTCGAGGCGGCGGCGACGATGGGCGCCGACGAGCGCACGATCCTGCGTACCGTGGTGCTGCCCCTGATCCTGCCCTACATGATCTCCGGCTTCGCCTTCGCCTTCGTCCTGTCGCTGAACGAATACATCGTCGCCTACATGGTGGTCGGCTTCACCGTCGAGACCCTGCCGATCCGCATCTTCAACGCGCTGCGCTACGGCTACACGCCGACCATGGCGGCGGTGGCGGTGCTGTTCGTCACGCTCGCCGCCGTGGTCTTCGGCCTGGTCGCAAGGTTCGGCGACCTGCCCAGGCTGCTCGGCGCCTGGTCGCCGCGCGAGGACGATTAGGCCGCGCGCCGCTCGCGCAGCCAGTCGAGGCCCTGATAGGTCCAGTAGGTCAGCTGCACGGCGGCGACGCCGAACGGGCCGCCGGCCCAGGGCAGGCCGAAGGGCGCGAAGCGGCGGATGCGATCGCTGTCGCCCGCGATCGCCTCGGCGATCACCCGGCCGCCGATCGCGGTGGTGTTGAGGCCGTGGCCGCCGAAGCCCATGCAGTACCAGACCCCGTCCTGCAGCTGGCCGATCTGCGGCATCAGGTGACGGGCGTAGGACATCAGACCGGACCAGGCCAGTTCCACCTTCAGATCGGCCAGCTGGGGATAGGTATCGATCATCGTCCGGCGCAGCATCGCCGCCAGTTCGCGCGGCTCGCTGGTCCGGGTGGTGATGCGCCCGCCCCACAAGAGGCGCGCGCCGTCGTCGACCAGGCGGTAGTAGTCGCTGGCCCGGCGGTCGTCGAGGGCAGCGGCGCGGGTGCGGATCACCTCGGCCAGCCGCTCGCGCGCCGGCTCGGTCGCCAGCACGTAGGTCGCGATCGGCAGGTGGCTGCGCCGCAGGCGAGGCACCAGCTGGTCGGTATAGCCGCCGCAGGCCATCACGACATGGCGGGCGCGCACCGCGCCGCCGGCGGTGCGCACGATCTTCTCGGCCCCCGACAGGTCAAGCGCGGTGACGGGGGAGCGATCATGGATGTATCCGCCGGCCTGCTCGATGGCCGAGGCCAGGCCGCGGGCATAGTTGAGCGGGTGGATATGGAATGCCCCGTTGTCGAGCAGCGCCTGGTGATAACGGGGCGAGCGCAGGGTTTCCCGCACCCGCTCGGTCGGCCAGAAATCGAGGTCGTAGCCGAAATCCCGCGCCAGCCGCTCGCGATGGGCTTTCAGTCCGGCGGCATCGTCATAGCGGATGACCTTGAAGATACCCTGCACCGGCCGGGCGTCGTCGAGCCCCAGCTCGCGGATATTGCCGGCGACGATCTCCGTGCCCTCGATCGACATCCGGTAGAGGTCGCGCGCCGCCTCCGGACCGACCACGGCTTCGATCGAGGAAAGGCCGCGCGAATAGCCGGGGCTGACGAAGCCGCCGTTGCGGCCCGACGCACCCCAGCCGGCCGCATGCGCCTCGAGCAGGATGACCGACCGGCCGCGGCGGCGCAATTCCAGCGCCGACGTCAAACCGGCCAGGCCGCCGCCGATGATGCAGACGTCAGTGTCGTGCCGGCCCTGAAGGGCGCGGCGCTCGGCAGTGGTGGTCAGCGTGCGGGCGTAATAGCTGTCGACGTAATCGGGCATGGCCATCTCGTGACTTAAGCGCCGCACCTCATGCCCGCGCGCGGCCAATATGGCATCCGTTACGGCGGGAAAGCGACCTTCCAGCGTCTGCCGGGCCGGCAATCATGTGCTTGCAGCCGGTGCTGAACAATCCTGCCGATGAAGACGTCGAGAAATGGCTGGGACGGTGCTCTCCCGCGATCCCTTGTCGCCACACCTTTTCAGGATAGAGGCATAAAAGTAGAATAATATAACTAATTAACAACTTTATGGCTGTGCTGTGCCGATTTGCGTTTCTGCCAGCGCGCCGCGCAGGTGATCGGCGAGCAGCGCGGCGGCCGGCGAAAGGCTGGCCGCTCGATGCAGGCAGATGTCGGCGGCCGGCAGGGGCGGCATCCCCTCCCGCGCCGACAGGGGCCGTAGCGCCGCCGGAAATGTCCCGGCCTTGACCACGGTCACCGCCAAGCCCTGGGCGGCCACGGCTTCGACGACGGCCGAGCTATGGCTGACGAAGGCGAGCCGCCAGGGGCGGCTGGCGGCATCCAGCGCGTCCGCCGCCCATTTGCGGAACAGGCAACCCGGCGGATAGAGCGCGACCGGCAGCGGGTCGAGTTCCTCGACGGCCCGGTGGGGGCTCACCGCCCAGACGGCCTGTTCCCGCCGCAGGAATTCGCCGTTGCCGCTGCCCGCCGGATGCATGGCGATGACGAGGTCGAAACGCTCGCCCAGCTGCGCGGGCATGGCGGACGTCAGGCCGGTTTCCATCTCGATATGGATCAACGGATAGTCGGCGGCGAAGCCCGCCAGGATCGGCGGCACGATCGACTGGCCGTAATCGTCCATGACGCCCAGGCGGACCACGCCGGCCACCCTGCGCTCGGCCAGCCGGCCGACCGCTTCGTCATTGAGGGCAAGGATGCGCCGGGCATAGCCGAGCAGGCCTTCGCCGGCGGCGCTGACCTCCACATTGGCCCTGGTGCGATGAAACAGGGCCACCTGCAATCGCTGCTCCAGCCGCTTGATCTGCATGCTGATGGCCGACTGCGTGCGATTGAGCGCGGTGGCGGCGCGGGTGAAGGAGCGCTGGTCGGCCACGGCCACGAAGGCCCGCAGCAGGTCAGGATCGAGCACGGGCAGCGTCATCACGGATCCTGATTACCTGGATGTCGAAAAGTCGTTTCCTTGATAAGCCATCCGCCCGCTATCGTCCAACGCATGGGTGAACTGGCAGGCGTTCTGGCGGCAGTCCTCTCGAGCGGCCTTGGCGGCACCTCGATCGGGGCGACGCGCTATCTGACCGCGATCCTCGATCCGCTGGCGATCGGGTCGTTCCGCTTTGCCATCGGATTCGCGCTGCTGCTGCCGATCGCCCTGGTGCGGCGCGGGCCCTGGCCGGCCCGCCGCGACTGGGCCGGCATCGCGGGGCTCGGCTTCCTGTTCTTCTGTCTGTTTCCGATCCTGTTCAACGCGGCGCTGATCTTCACCACCGCGGCGCGCGGCGCGCTGGCGCTGTCGACGCTGCCGCTGCTGACGATGGTGGTGGGGGCGGCCCTGGGCGCCGAGGCGCTGACGCGGCGCAAGGCGATCGGTGTCGTCGTGGCAACGGTCGGGGTCGCGCTGGCCCTGCTGTCGGGATTGGCCGCGGCGCCGGCCGGTGCCTGGCGCGGCGACCTTCTGATGGTGCTGGCGGCGCTGTGCATGGCGCTCTACGGGATCTGGTCGAAGCCGTTCATCCGCCGCACCGGCCCGATCCCGTTCACGGTCGTGGCGATGGGCGTGGGGGCGACTTGCCTGGTGCTGATTTCCGCTTGGCGCGGCAGCTTTGCGCCCGTCGCGGATTTCGCCGCGCCGCAATGGCTGGCGGCCGTCTATCTCGGCATCTTCGGCAGCGCGGTGACGTTCTATCTGTGGGCTTTCGCGCTCGAGCGCACGACGCCGACCCGCGTGGCGATCTCGGTCACCGTCAATCCGATCTCCGCCGCGCTGACCGGGGCGGTGCTGTTGAACGAACCGTTGGGCTGGAGCCTCGCCGCCGGCATCGTCACCGTCTTCGCCGGCATCCTGATCGCGACGGTCGACCCTAGATCACCCCGGCCTTCAGTCCTGCGACCACCAGCCTGATCACCTGGCGCGCCTCGGCCTCGCGGCCGCGGCCGCCGGCGGCGCGGACATGGACGGGGTGGTGGAAATCGAGGGTCGCGGTCAGCACCGCGGTCGCGGCGGCGGCCGGGTCGGCGATCCGGAACGTGCCCTCGGCGATGCCGTCGGCCAGGATATGGGCGACCTGCGCCTTCAACGCGTCGAGATGGGCCGATATCGCGGTGGCCGCCCCGGTCGCCAGGGTGTGATAAGTCGCAAACAGCTCGGGGTCGTCGTGCACCTTGCGGCGCTTGATTTCCGCCAGGGCCAGCAGCCAGGCCTCCAGGCGCCGTTCGGCCGGCTCGGCCGACGAGGCGATGGCCCCCCGCGGGCCGCTGACCGCGGCCCGCCCCCGTTCGGCCACCCCCTCGCGCAGCGCCGCCTTGCTGGGGAAATGGCGGTAGACGTTGCCGTGGCTCATGCCGAGATGGCGGGCGACGTCGACGACGGTCGTCTTCGCCGGGCCGAAGCGGCGGAGGACGTCCTCCGCCGCCTGCAGGATCCGGTCGCGGGTGTCTGGGGGCGATTCGCTCATTGCCCCTTCAGGCTAGCGCTCTGAGTCGAGCGATGCCATGCCGTGCGCGTCATAGCGGGTACCCGCCACCTTGGAGGCGGGAACTGCCTCCTCGATCGCGGCCAGTTCCTCACGGCTCAGATGCAGGTCGAGCGCGCCGAGCGATTCCGCCAGGCGGTCGCGCCGCCGGGCACCGACCAGGGGGACGATGTCCTCGCCCCGCGCCAGCACCCAGGCGATGGCAAGCTGGGCCGGCGTGGCGCCCCGCCCCTCGGCCAGCTGCGCCAGCCGCCAGGCCAGCTTGAGGTTCGTCGACAGGTTCTCGCCCTGGAAGCGCGGCGAATGGCTGCGATAATCCTTCACCTCGCTGAGCCGCGAGCCGGCGAGCAGGCCGCGGCCGAGCACGCCGTAGGCGGTCAGGCCGATGCCGAGCTCGCGCAGGGTCGGCAGGATCTCGGCCTCCACACCCCGGCTCATCAGCGAATATTCGATCTGCAGCTGGCTGATCGGGTGCACGGCATGGGCCCGGCGGATGGTCTTGGCGCCCATCTCCGACAGGCCGATATGCCTGACGTAGCCGGCCTTCACCAGATCGGCGATGGCGCCGACGGTCTCCTCGATCGGCACGTTGGGGTCGAGGCGGGCGGGCTGGTACTGGTCGATATGGTCGGTGCCGAGCCGTTTCAGCGTATAGCCGAGGAAATTCTTCAGCGCGGCGGGCCGGGCGTCGAAGCCGAGGAAGGCGCCGGCCGGATCGCGCAGCGCGCCGAACTTGACGACGACATAGGCCTGGTCGCGCTTGCCCTTCAGGGCCCGGCCGACCAGCAGCTCGTTATGACCGGCGCCGTAGAAGTCGCCGGTGTCGAGCAGCGTGATGCCGGCTTCCATCGCGGCATGGATGGTGGCGAGGCTCTCGGTCTCGTCGGCCGGGCCGTAGAAGTCGGACATGCCCATGCAGCCGAGGCCGAGGGCGGAGACGACGGGGCCGGAACGGCCGAGGGTGCGGGTATGCATCGCGTGCGGTCTCCCTGGATGGCGATCGGCGGACCATACGATATCAAGTGACAAAAAACAATATTTGTCATTTATCAGACAAAAGGAGGCCGGCGCGGGAATCCCGGCGCCGGCTTCGGTCGCGCGATCAATCAGGCGGCGAGGAGGCGCGCCTTGGCCTGCAGATATTCGGCTTCCAGCCGGTCGACCAGTTCGGCCACCGTCGGCACGTCGGTGATGCCGGCGACCGACTGGCCGGCGCCCCAGATGTCGCGCCAGGCCTTGGCATCGGTATTGCCGCCCGAGCCGAAGTTCATCGTGGTCTTGTCGGCGGTCGGCAGGTTGTCGGGATCGAGCCCGGCATTGACGATCGACCGGCGCAGGTAATTGCCGTGCACGCCGGTGAACAGCGGCGAATAGACGATCTCGTCGGCGCTCGAATCGACCAGGGCCTGCTTGTAGGCTTCCGAGGCGTTGGCTTCCTGCGTCGCGATGAAGCGGGTGCCCATATAGGCGAGGTCGGCGCCCATCGCCTGGGCGCCCAGGATGCCGCGGCCGTCGGCGATGGCGCCCGACAGGGCGATCGGGCCGTCGAAGATCGCGCGCATCTCGCGCACCAGGGCGAACGGGCTCAGCGTGCCGGCATGGCCGCCGGCGCCGGCGCAGACTGGGATCAGCCCGTCGACGCCTTCGCCCAGCGCCTTCCTGGCGTGGCGGATGTTGATGACGTCGTGCAGCACGATGCCGCCATAGCCATGCACCGCCTTGACCAGTTCGCCCGGCGGGCGCAGCGAGGTGATGATGATCGGCACTTCCTGGCGCACGCAGACCTCGATGTCGTGCATCAGCCGGTCGTTGGAGCCGTGCACGATCTGGTTGACCGCGAAGGGCGCGACCTTCTTGCCCGGATTGGCGGCCTTGTAGGCGGCCAGCTCATGCTTGATCTCGACGATCCATTCCTCCAGCCGCTCCTTGGGCCGGGCGTTCAGCGCGGGGAACGAGCCGACGATGCCCGCCTTGCACTGGGCGATCACCAGCTTGGGCGTCGAGATGATGAACAACGGCGAGCCGATCACGGGCAGGCGCAGATTGTCGCGGAGGAGGGCGGGCAGGGCCATGAGCGTTTCCCAGGTTGCGATCTTGATTGCCGCTCATAACACCGTTATAACGACGTTCTGTCAACCATGGAGTCACCGATGCCGGCAGCGGCGCCCAGCCAGCCGACGGGTCGCGATGCCCAGCGCGAGGAGATGCTGGAGCGCGCCGCCGGGATCCTCGCCCGCGACGGCATGGCGGGCTTGTCGCTGCGCAAGCTGGCCGAGGCCTGCGGGACCTCGACGATGGCGGTCTACTCGTTGTTCGGCGGCAAGGACGGCCTGCTCGACGCGCTCTATCTCGCGACGATGGAGGGGCTCGGCCATGCGCTGCAGGCGGTGCCGCCGCATCCCGACCCGATGGTCTGGCTGGCCGAGCTGGGCCTGGCCTATCGCGCCCATTCGCTGGCCCATCCGGCGCTCTACGGCATCATCACCGGGTCGAGCCTCGCTCATGGCCGGGTCGAGGCGTCGAACCTCAAGGTGCTGTCGGGCTATCAGACCCTGAAGCGCGCGGTCGAACGCCTGCTGGCCGAGCGCGATCACTGGCGCCGCTACACGCCCGACCTGGTCGCCGACGTGCTGTGGAGCGTCGTCCATGGCGTGGTCAGCCTCGAACTGAATGGCCATTTCGCGACGCCGGAGGCGGCCGAGGCGGTCCTGCGCCACAACTCGGCCGCCGTGGTCGGCCATATGCTGGCCGAGATGGAGCGTCCTTAAGCGTCCAGCGCCAGCCGGTTGCGGCCCGCGGCCTTGGCGCGGTAGAGCGCCTCGTCGGCGCGGCCGAGCAGGGAGTCGAGATCGGCGACGCCGGCGGCCAGCCCGATGCTGACGGTGGCCTGCAGGACTTCGCCGCTCTCGATCGTCACCCGCTCCGCCGCGAAGGCCTGGCGGATCCGCTCGGCCACGTCCGCCGCCTCGGCCAGGTCGCAGGGCAGCAGCACCGCGAATTCCTCGCCGCCGATGCGGCCGAACACGTCCCCTTCGCGCAGGTTGCGCTCGACCACCCGGGCGAAGGCCTGCAGCACCTTGTCGCCGGCGGCATGGCCGTAGGTGTCGTTGACCCGCTTGAACCGGTCGAGATCGAACATCAGGACGCTGACCGCCGTATCGGCCAGCAGCCGCCTGGCCGCGACGGTGAAGGCGCTGCGGTTCAGGGCGTCGGTCAGGAAGTCGCGGGTCGCCGCGCGCTCCAGGCGTCGCATCAGTTCATTTCGGCTCGAGGTGACGCTTGCGACCGTCACCGGCATCAGTGCGATCAGGGCGATGCCGAGGAACGCCGAGGTGAGGTTGTGCACGAGGTCACCGCCGATGGTCATGCCGGTCCAGCCGATGGCGAGCGCCAGCATCGTCCACATGGCAAAGGCGAAAGTCAGCACCGCGGTCGTGAACAGGCCATAGGCCAGCCCGCACCACAGCAGGGCGGGAACGGCGAAAC
>JAEYTW010000553.1 GCA_023433835.1 Pseudomonadota bacterium
GGCGTGTTCGACCCGCGTTCGGGCGTCATCACCATCGCGCCCAACATTCCCGGCCTCGACGAGATCGACGTCGCCGCCGCCCTGCGCGAGGCGCTGGGTGTCGACTGCCTCGTCGAGAACGACGTCAATCTCGCCGCGAAGGGCGAGCAGTGGCAGGGCTCGTGCACGCGGGCGCATACCTTTGCCTTCATCGCGCTGGGCACCGGCATCGGCATGGGGCTGGTCGCCGACGGCCGCCTGATCCGCGGCGCGCGCGGCGGGGCGGGCGAGATCGCCTATCTGCCGCTGGGCGGCGATCCCTTCGATTCCCGGGGCTTCCGCTTCGGCACGCTGGAGACCGCGATCGGCAGCGCCGCGATCCTCGATCGGTATCGCGGCTTCGGCGGCGCAGGCGCCCAGACCGTGCGCGACATCTTCGATCGCATCGCGCTGGGCGACCAGGCGGCGATCGCGGCGATCGACGAGACCGCGCGGATCCTGGTGCAGACCATCATGGCGGTGAAGGCGATCCTCGATCCCGAACTCGTGGTTCTGGGCGGCAGCATCGGGGTGCGGCCCGAGATCGTCGATCGCGTGCGCCTGCTGACCGAGCGCTACCTGCCCGATCCGCCCGATATCGCGCCGTCGGCCCTGGGGGCGCGCGCCTCGCTGATCGGCGCGGTCGGCGTGGCGCTGACCGGCCTGCACGAAAGCCTGTTCGGCGTGACCGGCCAGCCCGGCGCGCTGGCCTTGCCGGCGATCGAGCCGCAGCGGCGGACGGCGTGAGCCGGCCCCGCCTCATCGTCGTCGAGGATGCCGAGGCGGCGGCTGCGGCCGCGGTGGCGCGCGTGCTGGCCCTGCTGGCGATCAAGCCCGACGCGGTGCTGGGCCTGGCCACCGGCGAGACGATGCGGCCGGTTCATCGCGGCCTCGTGGCCGCCCGTCGCCGTGGGGCGGTATCCTTTGCCCGGGCGCGGTCCTTCAACCTCGACGAATATCTCGGCTTGCGGCCCGGCCATCCCGGGTCGTTCGCGGCCTTCATGCGCCGGACCTTGTTCGACATGGTCGATTTCGCCCCCGGCGCGACGCATCTGCCCGACGGCGGCGATCCCGCGGCCTACGAGGCCGCGATCCGGGCGGCCGGCGGCATCGACCTGCAATTGCTCGGCATCGGCGGCAACGGCCATATCGGCTTCAACGAGCCGGGCTCGGACTTCGCCTCGCGCACCCGCATCGTGCGGCTGGCAGCCAGCACCCGGATCGACAACGCCGCCGCCTTCGCGCCCGACCCGGTGCCCGAGCAGGCGGTGACCATGGGCATCGGCACCATCCTCGATGCGCGGGCCATCGTGCTGGTCGCCACCGGCAGCGCCAAGGCACAGGCGGTGGCAGCGGCATTGGGGGCGGAGATGACTCGGGATTGGCCGGCTTCGGCCTTGCGCCTGCATCCGGCCGCCGTCATCGTCGCCGATCGCGCGGCCGCGGCGGGCGTCAGGTAATTTTGGGGGAGGGGATGATGGCAGGATTACGCGATTTCACCCGGCCGGGACGGTCGGTGGCGGTGGCCGAGAACGGCATGGCCGCAACCTCGCATCCGCTGGCGACACTCGCCGCCGTCGAGATGCTACGGTCGGGCGGCAATGCCGTCGACGCGGCGATCGCGGCGGTGGCGCTGCAGGGCATCGTCGATCCGCATATGACCGGCATCGGCGGCGATTGCTTCGTGCTCTATGCCCCGCGCGGCGGCGCTCCGATCGCGCTGAACGGCTCGGGCCGCGCACCGGGCGCCGCCAGCCTCGACTGGTATCTCGAACGCGGTTTCACCGGCATCCCCGAGACGTCGCCGCATGCCGTGACCGTGCCCGGCGCGGTCGATGCCTGGTGCCGGCTGGCCGCCGACCACGGCAGCCGCAGCCTGGAGGAAATCCTCAAGCCCGCGATCACCGCGGCCGAGGAAGGCTTCCGCATCCATCCGCGCGTGGCGCTCGACTGGGCGCGGTATGGCGCGCGGATGAACCATGACGCCGATGCGGTCGCGCAGTACCTGCCGCCGCCGCAGGTCGGCGACCGCATGGCTCATCCGGCCGCGGCTCGCACCCTGCGCCGCATCGCGCGCGAAGGGCGCGGCGCGTTCTACGAAGGCGCGGTTGCCGATGCCATCGTCGCCAAGCTGAACCGCCTGGGCGGGCTGCATACCGCGGAAGACTTCGCGGTGCAGACGTCAGACTACGTCGCGCCGATCGCGGCCGGCTATCGCGGCTACACGCTGTACGAATGTCCGCCCAACGGTCAGGGCCTGGCCGCGCTCCTGATCGCGCGCATCGCCGAGGGCTTCGACCTGAAGAACCCTGCCTTGAGCGAGGCCGACCGCATCCACCTGCTGGCCGAGGCGACCAAGGCGGCCTATCACGAACGCGACTGGCTGGTCTGCGACCCGGCCGCGCATCCCTTCGACTTCGACGCGATCCTGTCGGATGCGTCGATCGACCGCCTACGCGCGCCGATCACGCTCGAGCGCGCGCTGGACGCCAGCGCCTGGGATGGCCCTGTTCATCGCGACACGGTCTATGTCAGCGTCGTCGACCGCGACCGCAACGCGGTCTCCTTCATCAATTCGAACTTCTTCGCCTTCGGCAGCGGCATCTACGTGCCCGAGGCCGGCGTGCTGTTGCAGAACCGCGGCGCCGGCTTCCGCGTCGAGGCCGGCCACCGCAACGCCATCGGCGCGCGCAAGCGCCCGCTGCACACCATCATCCCGGCGATGCTGGCGCGCGACGGCCGGGCCGTGATGCCGTTCGGCGTGATGGGCGGCCAGTTCCAGGCGGCGGGCCATGCCCATATCCTGTCGCGCATCGTCGACCACGGCGACGATCCGCAACAGGCATCCGACCGGCCCCGCTCGTTCTCGTTCGGCGGCACGCTGTCGCTCGAGCCGACCATCGACCAGGCGATCTTCGACGACCTGACCCGGCGCGGCCATCGCACGGCCTGGGCGGACGAGGCGCTGGGCGGAGCCCAAGCCATCTGGATCGATCACGACCGCGGCGTGCTGCTCGGCGGGTCGGACCATCGCAAGGATGGCCTGGCGCTGGGCTGGTGACGATGGCGCCGCTGGTCACCGTCCGCGACCTGACGCTGCTTCTGCCCGCCGGGGCCGACCGGCCGCATGCGGTCGAGCAGGTGTCGTTCGACCTGCATGCCGGCCGCATCCTCTGCGTCGTCGGCGAATCCGGCTCGGGCAAGTCGGTCTGTGCGCAGGCCCTGATGGGCCTGCTGCCGCCGCAGATCGGGCTCGTGGGCGGCGAGATCCGTTTCGAGGAGCACGATCTGCTGAGGCTCGATGCCGAAGCCTGGCGCGATCTGCGCGGCCGTCGCATCGCGATGATCTTCCAGGAACCGATGACCGCGCTGAACCCGGCGATGCGCATCGGCCGTCAGATCACCGAGATGTTCGAGGCGCACGACCTGCTGACCCCGGCGGAGCGCCGAACCCGCGCCCTGGCGCTGCTGGCCGAGGTCGGCCTGCCCGAACCTGAGCCGATCCTGCGCGCCTATCCGCATCAGTTGTCGGGCGGCCAGCGCCAGCGGGTGATGATCGCGATGGCGCTGGCCCTCGAGCCCGCCGTGCTGGTGGCCGACGAGCCGACCACCGCGCTCGACGTCACCACCCAGGCCCAGATCTTGCGGCTGATCCATGACCTGCAGCGGCGGCGCAACATGGCCGTGCTGTTCATCACCCACGATTTCGGCGTGGTCTCCGACATCGCCGACGAAGTCGTGGTGCTGGAAAAGGGGCGGGTGGTCGAGCAGGGCGCGGCGGCCGACGTGCTCGGCCGGCCGCAGCATCCCTATACCCGCGCGCTGCTCGCCGCGGTGCCGACATTGGCGCCGCGCACGTCCGACGTCACCGGTGCCGATGCCTTCACCGTCTCCGGCCTTGCCAAGACCTACGTCACCCATGGCGGCTGGTTCGGCCGGCCGCGCGTGGTGCCGGCGGTGCGCGGGGTCAGCTTTACGGTGCGGCGCGGCGAAACGCTCGGCCTGGTCGGCGAGTCCGGCTGCGGCAAGTCGACCATCGCGCGGCTGGTGACCCGGCTGGTCAAGCCCGATGCCGGCACGATCCGCTTAGGGAATCTCGATCTCGGCACGCTCGAGGGCAGCGCGCTGCGCGATGCCCGCCGGCGGGTGCAGATGGTGTTCCAGGATCCCTTCGCCTCGCTCAATCCGCGCCGCCGGGTGGGGCAGGCGATCGCCGACGGGCCGATCGCGGCGGGCGTGCCAGCGGACGAAGCGCGTGCCCGGGCGGATCGCTTGCTGGCGATGGTCGGGCTCGATGCCCGGGCCGCCGACCGCCTGCCGGATGAATTCTCCGGCGGCCCGCGCCAGCGCATCGGCATCGCCCGCGCGCTCGCCCTCGAGCCCGACCTGCTGGTCGCCGACGAGCCGGTCTCGGCCCTCGACGTCTCGGTCCAGGCCCAGGTGCTCGACCTGTTCGAGGACATCAGGAAACGCCTGAACCTGTCGATGCTGTTCATCACCCACGACCTCAAGGTCGCCAGCCGCGTCTGCGACCGGGTGGCGGTGATGTACAAGGGCGAGATCGTCGAGGAGAAACCGACCGCCGACCTGTTTGCCGCGCCCGAACATCCTTATACCCGCCGCCTCCTGGCGGCCGTGCCGGGCCGCACTCTCTAACGCTCGCCTTCGGCGAGCGGGCAGGGTATAGCCGTCTGATTGCGATTACCCCCGGGGGTTGCCGGTTATGCGGGCTGTTCTGTGGATGCTGGGCGCGGTGGCCAGCTTCGTGGTGATGGCGTTGAGCGTGCGGGGCCTGAGCGGCACGCTGTCGGTGTTCCAGATCCTGTTCTTCCGCGGCTTCGTCGGCCTGCCGTTCCTGCTGGCCGGCATCCTGGTCTGGCGCGGCCCCGCCGGCCTGCGCGCCCTGCGTTCGGGCAACATGAAGCTGCAGGTGGCGCGCAATGCCATCCATATCGTCGGCACGCTATCCTGGATCTACGGGCTGACCGCGCTGCCGCTGGCCATGGTCTTCGCCGTGGAATTCTCCGCGCCGTTGTGGTCGGTGCTGCTCGGCGCGCTGGTCCTGCGCGAATACCCCAACCGCCCCCAGCAGATCGGCGTGGTGCTCGGCCTGGTCGGCATCCTGATCATCCTGCGGCCCGGTGCCGCCGGTTTCTCCTGGGCCGTCATGTCGGTGCTGCTGGCGGCCTTCGCCTATGCCGCGACCTATCTGTGCACCCGCATGCTCGGCCGTACCGATGGGGTGCTGGCCGTGCTGTTCTGGATGGCGGTGCTGCAGTCGCCGGTCGGGTTCCTGCTGTCGCTGACCGACTGGCGGCCGGTGCCACTCGACGTCGCGCCGATCATCCTGCTGCTCGCGCTCAGCGGCACCGCGGCGCATCTGTGCCTCGCCGCGGCGCTGAGGGCCGCGCCGCTCGCCCGCATGCTGCCGCTCGACTACCTGCGCCTGCCGGTCATCGCCATCATCGGCGCGGCCTTCTACGGCGAGCCGTTCGATCCGTTCATCCTGGTCGGCGGCGCGGTCGTGCTGGCCTCGGTGTTCCTGACGCAGAAGGTGACGAAAGCCGGATAGCGGCCTTGTACTTTGGGCGGGTAAAGACCGCGGTCATTGACAGGGCGGACCCAAGTGATACGGTCGCCTGATGACGACGAAATGCCTGCGCAAGCTGATGCGATCGCGCCGGGCCTGCCAGGTCAGGGCAGGCACGCCCGCCTCGGGTATGTCGCGCTGATCCGGCGCGGCGGCATTGCCCGAGGCCCGTCCGGCCACCGCATTCCGCCGTTTCGTCCGAGGTTAACCATGCAATCCAATTCATCGCTGCCGGCCATCGTGCTGGCGCGTTCCGACAGCGACCGTCTCGATGCGCTGGTCGAGAGCTATCCGGCCTGCCCCGCCTTCGTGCGCGACTATCTGCGCCGCGAACTCGGCCGTGCCGACGTGGTCGAGGATCCCGCGCTGCCCGGCGATGTCGTGCGCATCTCGTCGGCCGTGACCTATCGCGACGACCGGACCGGCCGCACCCGCACGGTAACGCTGGTCTATCCGTCGGCCGAGGATGCGGCGCAGGCGCGCGTCTCGGTGATGACGCCGATCGGCGCCGCGCTGATCGGGCTGAAGGCCGGCCAGTCGATCGACTGGACCGCGCCGTCCGGCGAGCGCCGGGCCCTCACCGTGCTCGACGTGGCGCCGGGAGCCGCGTCATGAGCGCCGGCAGTCCCGCGGTCGACGAGGAGGCGGCGACCGCCGCCCTCGAGATGATCGCCCGTCACGGCGCCCGTGCGGTGCAGGTGATGCGCGACCGCATCGAAACGCTGGCGCGCGGTGGCGACATGCGGGCGCTGGACCGCGCCTATCGGGTGCTGACCCTGGTGGAGCGCGAGGTCGGCTGAACTAGGTGCTCGGTTCAATCGCGTGTCGTTAGTTTCGGCCGGTTCGTTTTCGTGAAAGTTATGAACGCTTGAAGCACTCGGTCGAAGAACCGAGGTGGCAGGAAGCCATAGTGATACTGACCGGTGGCAGGGATTCTGACCAAGTCGTAGCCCGGCCATAAAAATTCATTGGCTTCGCTTAAGACGATCCAGGAGCGGTCATCGTCGAGCCCAAGATGTCGCTTCACGGGCGCCGGAATCTCGATGGCGGTCGCGGGCTCTTTCGGCGGCGTATGGGTGATCGGAAGAACAGTAACGAGAGCAGAGTGATCGTCCTGGCTCTCGATGACGAGGACGATGACGCTTGGGCGATTTTTCCGCCCTTCATCGCGACCGCTCAGATGTTCGTGATGCCAGAGATAGGCATAGGAGATGACGAGACCCAGTTCTGGTGCGGGGATCGTCATGCCGAATGATTATTCGTCTTCCAGAAGTTGATTCAGATGATCGTGCCGCGGATCCATGCGGCCCGAAGCGATGGCCGCGATCTTCTCGGGCGGCAGTACGTCGGTCGCGAAGCTGCGTCGGCTTTCCTGGAAACGCTTGAAGGCCTCGTATTCTTCCGGCGACACGAAATAGCCACTGATCCGCCCATGACTCGATACTGCGACAACCTCACGCTGCGCCAGCATGCGATAGCGGCCGAAATTGCGCGTAAACTCGGAAGCGGGAACGGTGGTGGGCATGATCTCGGTTACTCCACGGTCAGCTTCATCTTACGCACTTTGCGTAATTTACGCAAAATGCGTATACCGGAGCGGAACGGTAGCGAGGCGGCCCTTGTTTGTGGTCCACTTCACGGATTAGTGATTGACGGAGGCGGCCCGCCCGCGCGTTGTCGACGGCCATGGTCAGACGGATCTACAGCGACGAGGAATTGCGGGAGCGCGCGGTCGCCGCGGCCGAGGAACTGCTGCGCCGGCATGGGCCGCAGAAGACCCGGCTGGTCGACGTCGCCAAGGCGATCAGGGTGTCGCATTCGGTCCTCTATCGCGTCTTCCCCGACCGCGAGGCGCTGATGGATGCGGTCTCGGCCCGCTGGCTGAACTGCATCGACGACGAACTGGGCCGGATCGCGGCCGGGACGGAGGCGCCGGACCAGCGTTTGCGTGCCTGGTTCCATCATCTGCACCATGTAAAGACCGTCAAGATCGCGCAGGATCCCGAGCTCTGGGCCAACTACGATATCGGCGCGGCGCGGACCTCGCCGACGGTCTGCGGCCATGTCGGAATCATCCGGTCGCAAGTCGCCGCCATCATCGCGGCCGGCATCGCCGCCGGCACGTTCCCGCGCGTCGATCTCGACGCCTGCGTCGATTCGTTCTTCAACGCCACGATGGCATTCCATCACCCCCGGCTGGTCGCCGAGGAGGGCGCGCGCGAGCGGCGCGAGGAGCTTGATCGAATCCTCGATCTGATGCTCGATGGTCTGAAGGCGCGGGCTGCGGCCGCCGCGGCTGAATAGAACATTAGACAATAATCGATTTTTGTTTTATCTTGCGTGACGCTGCGGTCGCCCGGGGCGGCACGACGCCGTGCGATATGGTTCGCCGGCCGGCTGGCCCTCCGCCCGACCTGATCCGGTCCTTCTTGGTCGCAGTCCCGCTCTTACAGAATTTCCGATAACCCCTGATCAGAGGCGTTTCCCCATGATCAAGCTGTCGATCAACAACGTCGACTACGAGCTCGACGTCCCCGCCGACATGCCGCTCCTGTGGGCGGTCCGCGATATCCTCAACATGACCGGCACCAAGTTCGGCTGCGGCCAGGCCTTGTGCGGCGCCTGCACCGTGATGGTCGACGGCAGCCCGACCCGGTCCTGCCAGACCATGGTCGGCGACGTCACCGGCGCCAAGATCACCACCATCGAAGGGGTCGAGGGCAAGGTCGCCCAGGCGGTGCAGGCCGCGTGGCGCAAGCTCGACGTCGTGCAATGCGGCTACTGCCAGTCCGGCCAGATCATGTCGGCCATCGGCCTGCTGAGCACCACGCCGAAACCTACGGATGCCGATATCGATTCGGCGATGGATGGGAATGTCTGCCGATGTGCGACCTATGTCCGCATCCGCGCCGCCATCCACGAAGCTTCGACGATGCTGGGCTGAGGAGGGCAGGCAGATGCTGATCGCCAAGACTTCCACTTCCGCTGAAAAGATCGCGCCCAGCCGGCGCTCGTTCCTGAAGGCTGCCGGCGCCACGTCGGGCGCGCTGCTGGTGGCGACCCATATCGGGGCCAAGAAGGGCTTTGCCGCCACGCCGAACGATCCGCCGGCGCCGAATGCCTTCGTCAAGGTTGCGGCCGACAACACCGTCACCGTGATGATCAAGCATCTCGACATGGGCCAGGGCGTTACCACCGGCCTTGCCACCATCGTCGCCGAGGAAATCGACGCCGATTGGGGCCAGATGCGCACGGCCTTCGCGCCGTCCGACCCGCAGCTCTACAACAACCTGTTCTTCGGGCCGATCCAGGGCACCGGCGGCTCGACCTCCACGGCGAATTCCTGGATGCAGCTGCGCCAGGCCGGTGCCGCCGCCCGCGCCATGCTGGTCGCCGCCGCGGCGGCCGAGTGGAACCTGCCCGCCGCCGAGATCACGGTGGCCAAGGGCGTCGTCGCCCATAAGTCGGGCAAGCAGGCCAAGTTCGGCGAGCTGGCCGCCAAGGCCGCGACCATGCCGGTGCCGACCACGGTCACGCTGAAGGACCCGAAGGATTTCACGCTGATCGGCACGCGCCTGCCGCGCCTGGATTCCAACGACAAGACCGACGGCAAGGCCATCTACGCCCTCGACATCCGCCGCCCCGGCATGAAGACCGCCGTGGTGCTGCATCCGCCCCGCTTCGGCGGCACGGTCAAGTCGGTCGACGATGCGGCGGCCAGGAAGGTGCCGGGCGTGGTCGACGTGGTGACCATCCCGCAGGGCGTCGCGGTCATCGCCAACAATACCTGGGCGGCGCAGAAGGGCCGCGAGGCGCTGGTCGTCACCTGGGACGAGACCAAGGCCGAAAAGCGCTCGACCGCCCAGATGCTGGCCGACTACAAGGCGGCCGCCGCCAAGCCCG
>JAEYTW010000554.1 GCA_023433835.1 Pseudomonadota bacterium
TGGTGAAGGGCACGTCGATGATGCGGGCGAGCGTCTGGGCGAGCAGGGTCTTGCCGCAGCCGGTCGGGCCGATCAGCAGGATGTTCGACTTCGCCAGTTCGACGTCATTGTGCTTCGAGGCGTGCGAAAGCCGCTTGTAGTGGTTGTGGACGGCAACCGAGAGGACCTTTTTCGCATGATCCTGGCCGATGACATAGTCGTCGAGGACCTTGCGGATCTCCTTCGGCGTCGGCACGCCGTCCTTGGACTTCACGAGCGCGGACTTGGACTCCTCGCGGATGATGTCCATGCACAGCTCGACGCACTCGTCGCAGATGAACACCGTCGGGCCCGCGATCAGCTTGCGGACCTCGTGCTGGCTCTTGCCGCAGAACGAGCAATAGAGCGTGTTCTTGGAGTCGCCGCTGCTCAACTTGGTCATAGGGACACCGATTTTCCTTTCCCTCCCTTGCCCTCGCCGGCTGCCCGGCCGGCATGGACGCTGGAGGCCTGTTACAGAATCATTCTAAGCACCCGCTTCGGGTGGAGACAACCCTTGACGGAAGCCCGGGTCCACCGACCTCTGGCAAACCCGGTTACCGGTAGAATATGTCGTCCCTGGGGCGGGGCTTCCAGTGGGTGCCCGCTTCTTACTTGCCCTTGTCGGCCTCGGCGCTTTCGCGCTTTTCGTAGACATGGTCGATCAGGCCGAACGCCTGCGCCTGTTCCGGCGACAGGAAGTTGTCGCGCTCCATGCCCTTTTCGATCGCCTCGATCGGCTGGCCGGTGTGCTTCACGTAGATTTGATTCAACCGGGCGCGCAGCGCCAGGATCTCGCGGGCATGGATCTCGATATCGGTCGCCTGGCCCTGGAACCCGCCGGACGGCTGATGGATCATGATCCGCGAATTCGGCAGCGCCATCCGCATGCCCGGCTCGCCGGCGGCCAGCAGCAGCGAGCCCATCGAGGCCGCCTGGCCGAGGCACAGGGTTGCGACCTTCGGCTTGATGTATTGCATCGTATCATAGATCGACAACCCCGAGGTGACCACACCGCCGGGGCTGTTGATGTACATCGAGATTTCCTTCGAGGGGTTCTCGGCTTCCAGGAACAGAAGCTGCGCAACCACCAGGGAGGCCATCTCGTCATGGACGGGGCCGGTGACGAACACGATTCGCTCCTTCAACAGGCGCGAATAGATATCGTAGGCGCGTTCGCCGCGGGCGGTCTGTTCGACCACCATCGGCACGAGGAAATTGGTTGCCTGGCTGACCAGCTTGTCCATGACGATTCGATCCTAAGCTTGCTCTACGACAGCTTAGATGACCGGGATCAGCGGCTTTTTCAAGCCGCCTCCTCCACCTTCATCAGTTCGGCCAGCGGCACGGTCTTCTCGGTCATCGCAACCAGACCGAGAATGAAGTCGACAACCTTATCCTCATAGATCGGGGCGCGCAGGCGGGCGGCGGCTTCCGGGTTCTTCTGGTAGAACTCCATGACCTTGCGCTCCTGGCCCGGGAAACGGCGGGCCTGGTCGATCATCGCGCGGGTAACTTCTTCCGGCTTGACCTCGACGTTGTTCAGGCGGCCGATCTCGGACAGCAGCAGGCCCAGCCGCACGCGACGCTCGGCGATGGCGCGATAGTCGGCCTTCAGCCCTTCCTCGTCCTTGCCCGATTCCTTCTTCTCGTTCTCGAGCTGGGCCGGATCCTGCGCCAGCTCGTTCCAGATCTGGTCGAATTCCATCTGGACCATGGTCGGCGGCAGCGGGAAGGCGTGCATCTCGTTCAGCTTGTCGAACAGCACGCGCTTCAGCTTGGCGCGGCTGAACTGGTCGTACTGCTCGGCCAGCTGCTTCTTGACCGCATCCTTCAGGGCGTCGAGGCTGTCGAGGCCGAGCTGCTTGGCCAGCTCGTCGTCGATCGCCACGGCCTGGGCGGCCTTGATTTCCTTGACCTTGCACTCGAACGTCGCCGGCTTGCCGGCCAGGTCGGCATTGCCGTAATCGGCGGGGAAGGTCACCTCGACCAGCTTGTCCTCGCCGGCCTTGGCGCCGATCAGCTGGTCCTCGAAACCGGGGATGAAGCGGCCCGAGCCGAGCTCGAGCTCGTAATCCTCGGCGGCGCCGCCTTCGAAGGCCACGCCATCGACCTTGCCGAGGAAGTCGAATACCAGCACGTCGCCCTTCTCGGCGGCGCGGGCCTCGGTGATCGTCTCGAACTTGCGCTGCTCGCCGGCGATGCGCTCGACCGCCTGGGTCACCTCGTCATCGGCGATCTCGGCGACTTCCTTCTCGAGGCTGATCGACTTCAGGTCGCCCGGGGCGACGTCGGGCAGCACTTCGTAGTCGAAGGTCACGACCAGGTCCTTGCCGTCCTCGAACGGCTCGGCGTCGATCTTGGGCTCGAGCGCGGGGCGCAGGTTGTTGTCGGTGACGACGCGGCGCGACGCCTCGCCGACCTGCTCCTGCAGCACTTCGCCCAGCACGGCGCGGCCGTACTGCTTCTTGACCAGCGCGACCGGCGCCTTGCCCGGGCGGAAGCCCGGCATGCGCACCTGCTGCACCAGACCGGCCAGCTTGGTGTCGACTAGAGCGGCAAGCTCGCCGGCGGGAATGACGACCTTGTACTGACGGGTCAGGCCCTCGGCGCTGGTCTCGGTGATCTGCATGGTCGAATCCGATCGTCTCTCTGTCTCAGTCAAGGGATGCGCGACAGCCGTCGCAAAGCGGCCGGGCGCCTTATCGGTGTCAGGGCTGCTGGTGCGGGCGGAGGGACTTGAACCCCCACGGCCAAGGCCACTGGAACCTAAATCCAGCGCGTCTGCCAATTCCGCCACGCCCGCCCTAGGCCCGGAAAGCGAGGGCTTATAGCACCCGCAAATCGAAAACGAAAGAGCGCAAGGCAAGTCCGCGCGCCACCAATACGCGCAATACTAAGAAATTATTGCTCGACTAGCCTTTCAGAAGCTTGCGTACGGCCGACGAGGTGGCAACCGTGCCGTCGGCGACGTAGGCCTCGTGATTGGCGTCGATCTCGTCCTGCTTGTAGCGATAGTTGACCATCAGGCCGTAGGATTGCTTCAGCCCGGCGGGCGAGGTATCGCCCAGCCAGTTGATCTGTTCGATCCGGGCGCCGTTCGACAGGTGGAAATGGGCGACGCGGTCGAGCGCCCGGCCGTTCGACGTCTCTTCGGCGAGATAACGGGCGCAGAGCCGGGTCAGCGGCCCCGCCAGCACGCCCGCGCGGGCGGGATCGAGATGCCAGTCGGCCTCGGCCAGCGCCGCGGCGATCGCCTGGTGCTCAGGGCCTTGCGTCTTCTCGAACCAGGCCCGGAAGCCGGGAATCGGCGACAGTGTCGAATAGAGCTTGAGCTGGGGCAGCTCATGGCTCAGCCGGTCGACCACCCGCTTGATCAGGAAGTCGCCGAACGAGACGCCGGCCAGGCCACGCTGGCAGTTCGAGATCGAATAGAAGATCGCGGTATCGGCCCGGGCGGCATCGAGCGCCGGGGCCTGCTCGTCCAGCAGCGCCTGGACCGAGGCCGCAATCCCTTGCGTCAGCGCGACCTCGACGAAGATCAGCGGCTCCTCGGGCATGCGCGGATGGAAGAAGGCAAAGCAGCGCCGGTCGGAATCCAGCCGGTTCTTCAGATCGGTCCAGGAGCGGATCTCGTGCACCGCCTCGTAGGCGATCAGCTTTTCCAGGAGGGTGGCCGAGGCCGACCAGGTGATGCGCTCCAGATCGAGGAACCCGATGTCGAACCAGGAGGCCAGGAGATCGCGCAAGTCGTCGTCGAGCGGCTTCAGCGCCCGATCGTCCCTGACATGCGCCTGCAGGTCGGCCCGCAGGTCCACCAGGAACTTCACGCCCTCGGGCAGGGCGTTGAAATGCGTCAGCAGCGACAGGCGCGGCGGCCGGAGACTCGCCGCCAGCGCCCGTTCCGCCTTGAAGCGCGCCTCGGGGTCGCCGGCGGCCTGGACCCGGCCGATCGCGGTGTCGACCCGGTCGCGATTGGTGCCGTATTCGGTCAGCAGCATGGTGTAGAAGCGCCGCCGCCCCTCCTCGCTCAACGCCAGGAAGGCGCGGCCCAAGGCCGCGGCCTGGGCCCGCTGACTGACCTCGCCGCCCGGATGGTTCAGGCAATCGTCGATCTGCTTCTTCAGGCGCAGGAGATCGTCGTCGGGCAGGTCGGGGCGCAATTGGCCGGTCAGGCGGACGCGGGCGCTGCCGGCGACGTCGCGCAGGACACGCGTCAGCCGGTCCAGCGTGCGGTCGAACAGGGTGGCTGCTGGCTGGGTCATCGGCGCAAGCTCTCCGCGGGCGACTGAACGGGAACGGCATGGTCGCTGATCGCCGTTGCGCCCTGCAAGCGAATCATTGCTTACTGCCCGGGCCTGGAGGGTGACCATCCAATGCTGACGGGCCTTGCCCTCGCCGATCTCGGCTTTCTCGTGCTGGCAGGCCTCGGCCTCGCGGCGGTACGGCTGGGCAGTCGTGCAATCGCGCTGGTCTGCCTCGGCTCGACGATCCTCTGCGCGATCAACGCGCTGCTCGCGCTGGCCGCCCTGTGGGCGCCGGCGGCCGAACAACTGCGCCTGCCGGTCGGCTACGCCCTGGGCTGGACCCGGCTCGCCCTCGATCCGCTGTCGGCCTATTTCCTGCTGGTGGTCAACCTGGTCGGCGCGATCGTGTCGATCTACGCCATCGCCCACGAACACGGCCAGGCGCGGCCGGCGCGACGGCTGGTGCCCTACCCGCTGTTCCTGTTCGGTCTGAACCTGGTGCCGCTGGCGGCCGATGCCTTCTCGTTCCTGGTCGCCTGGGAATTCATGTCGCTTGCCTCCTGGGCGCTGATCCTGGCGCGCCCCGAGAATCCCGCGGCCCGGCGGGCGGCGCAGATCTACCTGGTCATGGCGGTGGCCGGCGCCCTGGCGCTGCTCGTGGCCTTCGGGCTGATGGCCGGCAGCCTCGGCCAATACGATTTCGCCGCCATGCGCGGCCAGCGCGCCGGCAGCCTCGCCGTCTTCGTGCTGGTGCTGCTCGGCGCCGGCTCGAAGGCGGGTCTGGTGCCGCTGCATGCCTGGCTGCCCCTGGCCCATCCGGCGGCCCCGAGCCACGTATCCGCGCTGATGTCCGGCGCGATGACCAAGATCGCACTATACGCCGTCATCCGCCTGGTATTCGACCTGAACGGCCAGCCCGCATGGTGGTGGGGCGGGGCCCGGGAACGCGGGGGGG
>JAEYTW010000240.1 GCA_023433835.1 Pseudomonadota bacterium
GTACTTTTATAAGGTTTTTCTTCGCGTCTTCGGCACCTTTGGAGATAGCATCGGTAACTTCATTTGCTTTACCCAAACCATATCCAACTATTCCGTTTTCGTTTCCTACAACAACAATTGCAGAGAAACTAAAGTGACGACCACCTTTTGTAACTTTGGTAACACGATTGATAGCAACCAAACGATCCTTCAGTTCGATATCACCTGTTGTTTTAATGCGTTTAATATTAGTATTTGCCATAATTTCAGATTAGAATTGGATTCCACCTTCACGTGCGCCTTCAGCAAGAGCTTTCACACGTCCGTGATACAAATAACCGTTACGATCGAATTTTGCTTTAGTGATACCGGCTGCAACAGCTTTCTCTCCTAATTTTTTTCCAACCGCAGAAGCGATTTCAATTTTCGTTCCTTTAACAGAAGCTAGTTCTTTATCACGTGAAGACACGGAAAGAAGAGTAACTCCATTTTGATCGTCAATCATTTGAGCATAAATCTCCTTGTTACTACGGAATACGCTGATACGAGGAGCTTCTGCCGTACCGCTGATTACACTGCGGATACGTAATTTAATTGCAGATCTTCTTTTTATATTCGTCTTTGCCATTTTATGCAATATTTCTATAATTATTTACTAGCAGATTTACCGGCTTTTCTGCGCACAATTTCGCCCACAAAACGGATACCTTTTCCTTTGTATGGTTCAGGCTTACGAAGAGAACGAATTTTTGCGGCAACCTGACCAACCAATTGTTTATCATGACTGGTTAAGGTAATAAGCGGCGCTTTTCCTTTTTCTGCTTTCGTTTCTACTTTAACCTCTTCAGGAATTTGGAACAAAATGGTATGAGAATAACCCAGGTTTAATTCTAATAGTTGTCCTTTTGCTTCAGCACGGAAACCCACACCTATCAATTCTTGTTCTTTTTTAAACCCGTCAGAAACACCAACTACCATATTGTTCAAAATAGAACGATATAAACCATGCATGGCTTTATGGCGTTTTTGTTCCGTAGCACGAACCAATTCTAATACTCCATCCTCTTGTTTAAGGGTAATGGCCGGATCAATGCTTTGCTTTAGTTCGCCTTTAGGTCCTTTAACCGTAACAACATTACTATCTGTTACCGTAATGGAAACTCCGGCAGGAACTTTTATGGGTAATTTACCTATACGTGACATGTTAATTCAATTTCTTAATAAACGTAACATAATACTTCTCCGCCAACATTCAATTCGCGGGCTCTTTTATCGCTCATAACACCTTTAGAGGTAGAAAGGATGGCAATTCCCAATCCGTTCAATACTCTTGGTATTTCGTTCGCTCCTTTATATAAACGCAATCCGGGCGAACTAACGCGTTGAATTTTTTGGATGGCGCATTGTTTAGTTACCGGATGATATTTCAATGCAATTTTAATCACATCCTGGTGTTCTCCTTTTTCGAACTTATAGTTCAAAATAAAACCTTTATCAAAAAGAATTTTTGTAATATCTTTCTTAAGGTTTGACGCAGGCACCTCAACTACCTTATGACGTGCGGAGGCCGCGTTGCGTATTCTTGTCAGAAAATCTGCTATTGGATCCATTTCTTTACTTACTATCTTGTGATTACCAACTTGCTTTTTTAACACCCGGGATGAGACCGAAATTTGCCATATCACGGAATTGATTGCGACACAATCCGAATTGACGCATATAGCCTTTAGGACGTCCTGTTAATTTACAACGATTGTGCATACGCTCTTTTGCAGAGTTTTTAGGCAATTGTTGTAATTTGAACTGTGCTTCTAACTTCTCTTCAAAACTAGATTCCGGGTTAGAAATTACAGCTTTTAAAGATTCACGTTTTCCCTGATAACGATTGTTCAGATATTCACGTTTTCTTTCTCTGGCTTTCATTGATTCTTTTGCCATAATTTTAGCTCTTTTTTATATTATTAAAAGGCATACCAAATTCTTTCAACAAAGCATACGCCTCGCTATCATTCTTTGCCGTGGTTACAAAAGTAATATCCATACCGTTGATGCGATTTACTTTATCGATATCAATCTCAGCAAAGATGATTTGTTCTGTAACACCCATGGTAAAATTACCACGTCCGTCAAATCCTTTTGCATTCACTCCTTTGAAATCACGAATACGTGGAAGAGAAATAGATAACAAACGATCTAAAAACTCATACATACGTTCTCCGCGAAGCGTTACACGTGCTCCAACAGGAATACCTTTTCTCAACTTAAAGTTAGAGATATCCTTTTTGGATTTTGTAGCAACTGCTTTTTGACCGGCAATAAGAGACATTTCTGCTATTGCAGTATCAATTAAACGCTTATCAGCTACTGCAGCACCTACACCTTGATTCAAAACAATCTTAGTGATTCTGGGTACCTGCATTACATTTTTGTACTGGAATTGTTCCTTTATAGCAGGAGCAACTTCTGCAGCATATTTGGTTTTTAATCTGGGCGTACTCATTATTTAATTACCTCCCCTGACTTTTTAGTTATTCTCACATTCTTACCGGTTTTTTCGTCTTTTGTTCTACCAACGCGACTAGCCTTACCGGATTTCGGCTCAATCAACATCAGTTTGCTTACATGTAGAGGAGCTTCCTTCTCTACAATGCCTCCATTTGGATTTTGAGCAGAAGGCTTGGTATGGCGTTTAACCATATTGATTCCTTCCACAATCGCCGTGGCATCTTTTAAGCTCACTTTTTGAATAGTACCCTGAGAACCTTTATTGTTCCCGGAAATTACTACTACTTTATCACCTTTTTTTACGTGCAGTTTCATTTGCTATCTATAAATTAAAGCACTTCTGGTGCTAATGAAACAATTTTCATATATTGTTTTTCGCGCAATTCACGGGCAACAGGACCAAAGATACGCGTACCTCTCATTTCGCCTTGATTATTCAAAAGAACAACCGCATTGTCATCGAAACGGATATAAGATCCATCTCCGCGGCGTACTTCTTTTTTCGTGCGCACAACAACTGCTTTGGTAACTTGTCCTTTCTTTACGTTACCACTTGGCATGGCCGCTTTCACAGTCACCACTACAGTATCACCAAGTCGGCCATAACGCTTAGCTGTTCCACCCAATACACGGATAACAAGAACTTCTTTAGCGCCGCTGTTATCAGCCACAGTACATCTACTTTCTGATTGTATCATGATTACTTAGCCTTTTCAATTATTTCTACTAATCGCCAGTTTTTCAATTTGCTCAAGGGGCGAGTTTCCATGATGCGTACGGTATCACCGATACCACATTCTGCTTTCTCATCGTGGGCATAAAACTTTTTAGAAGTTTTTACAAACTTTCCATAAAGCGCGTGTTTCACTTTACGCTCTACACTTACCACAATGGTTTTATCCATTTTATTGGAAGTTACAATTCCAATTTTTTCTTTTCTTATATTTCTTACCGATTCTGACATGTCTAAATCAATTAAAGATGATTACTTAACCGTATTATTACGATTGTTTATTTCTGTCATCAAAGATGCGATAGAACGACGAATCTTACGAATCAACAGCGGATTCTCCATAGGAGATAGCGCATGTGTCATTTTCATATTCTGATATTCTGAACGCAAATTATCAAGCTTTGCAGTTAAATCAGCAATCGAAAGTTCTTTGTTTTCTGCCTTTTTCATTTCTTAATCTATTATTTATTAGGCTACATAATCTCTTCTAACCAAGAACTTTGTCTTAACCGGTAACTTTTGTGCAGCCAATCTTAAAGCTTCTTTAGCAGTTTCCATGTCAACACCTTCTACCTCAAACATAATACGTCCGGGTTTAACAACGGCAGCCCAATATTCAGGAGCACCTTTACCTTTACCCATACGTACCTCGGCAGGTTTAGAAGTAATTGGTTTATCAGGGAATATACGTATCCAAACCTGACCTTCTCTTTTCATGTAACGGTTTAATGCTACACGAGCCGCTTCTATTTGACGGCTGTTCAACCAAGCCGTGTCTAAAGATTTAAGGGCAAAGGAACCAAATGCAATGTCCGTACCACGCTGAGCGTTTCCTTTCATTCTTCCTTTTTGAACCTTTCTGTATTTTACTCTTTTCGGCGATAACATCTTAAAAGCCTATTTTTAGTGTTAATGACTCAATTATTTTTTCTTTCTTCTTCCACCCTGGTTACCACCTGCATTACCTGCAGATCCGCTAACCGGCTTACGAGCCTTAGGATTTCCGATATTTGGAGATAAATCACGTTTACCGTAAACCTCACCCAAACATATCCAAACTTTTATTCCAATTCTACCATAGGTAGTATGGGCTTCCGCTATTGCATAATCAATGTCTGCACGGAAGGTATGAAGTGGGGTTCTACCCTCTTTAAATATCTCTGAACGTGCCATCTCTGCACCACCTAAACGGCCGGAAATGTTCACTTTAATTCCCTCAGCTCCCATGCGAATTGCAGAGGATAAACCGGCTTTAATCGCTCTACGATATGCCACACGGCCTTCTAGCTGACGTGCTATAGAATCTGCAACTAAACGCGCATCAATCTCCGGACGTTTGATCTCAAATATATTGATTTGAACCTCTTTTCCGGTAATCTTACGCAATTCTTCACGTAATTTATCTACTTCCTGACCACCTTTTCCGATAATGATACCGGGACGTGATGTGTGGATAGTAACGGTAATTAATTTAAGTGTACGCTCAATTACAATTTTTGATACACCAGCTTTGTTTAAGCGCGCATTGATATATTTACGGATTTTGTAATCTTCTGCAATTTTATCCGCATAGTTGTTGCCTCCAAACCAGTTTGAATCCCAACCTTTAATATATCCTAATCTTGTTCCTATTGGATTAGCCTTCTGTCCCATTCGATTGTATGATTAAGCGTTTGCTTCTTTAGCGTTATTAATTAATTTCTCTTTTATTTCCGCATTAACGGTATCCACTGCCAGGTGAACATGATTCGATCTTTTACGAATACGATGCGCTCTACCTTGAGGTGCCGGCTGAATACGCTTAAGCATAGTACCCTCGTCTACACGAAGTTCGGATACGATAAGCTGACTATCTGCAGCACTTAAGCCCGATTTCGCTTCATAATTCGCAATAGCGCTTCTCAATAATTTATATAAGCGTGGCGCCGCTTCTTTATTGGTGTGAGCCAATATATCCAATGCTTTATTAACCTCTAAACCACGAATAAGGTCAGCTACCAAACGCATTTTACGAGGAGATGTTGGCACATTGCGCAACACAGCCCAATATTTGGTCTTGTTTGCCTCTTTACGTGCATCTGCTGCTATTTTTTTTCTAGCTCCCATATTGTATTAAAGCCTTAAATTATTTCTTTTTATTTCCTGAATGACCTCTCCATATACGTGTAGGAGCAAATTCACCCAAATTATGTCCAACCATGTTTTCCGTTACAAATACCGGAATAAATTTGTTCCCATTATGAACGGCAATGGTATGCCCTACAAAATCAGGAAGAATCATCGAAGCACGAGACCATGTTTTAACTACTGTCTTTTTGCTTCCTTCATTCATATCGGTCACTCGTTTCATCAACTTATAGTGTACGAATGGTCCTTTTTTTAGTGATCTAGCCATAGTCTATTACTTCTTACGACGTTCAATGATTAATTTTGAAGTTGGATTTTTCGGTTTACGTGTCTTGTATCCTTTAGCAGGTATACCATTACGCGAACGTGGATGACCACCCGTTGCACGACCTTCTCCACCACCCATCGGGTGATCAACAGGGTTCATTACAACCGGACGCGTACGAGGACGACGACCAGCCCAACGACTCTTACCGGCTTTACCTTTTACCAATAGGTTGTGCTCCGAATTACCAACGGAACCAATGGTAGCAATACACTCGATCAATATCATACGTGTCTCACCGGAAGGCAATTTGATTACGGCATACTTACCTTCTTTGGCAGCAAGCTGAGCAAAGGTTCCCGCGCTACGCACTATCTGTGCACCACGACCAGGTTTCATTTCTATATTGTGGATAATGGTACCCAATGGTATATTCGCCAATGGTAACGCATTCCCAATTTCAATCGGCGCATTTTTGCCGGCCATTATTTTCTGACCAACTTGTAATCCGTTCGGAGCTAAAATATAACGCTTATCTCCATCCGCATATACTACTAATGCAATATGCGCAGATCTGTTCGGATCATATTCCAAAGATTTTACTACTCCCGGAATATCAAATTTATTACGCTTGAAATCAATGATTCGATATTGTTGCTTATGACCACCACCTACATAACGCATGGTCATCTTTCCGGTATTGTTACGTCCGCCGGATTTGGATTTTTTAGCAATCAAACTCTTCTCAGGACGAACGGCAGATAAGCCACTGTAGTCTGCTACTACCGCGTGACGGGTTCCTGCTGTAATCGGATTTAATTTTCTAACTGCCATATCCCTTAAATATTATTGAATAAATCAATGGTATCTCCTTCACGTACAGATACTACCGCTTTCTTGAAGTGGTTCGTACGACCATGTGAAAATCCCGTTTTCGTATATCTTACTTTGGTTTTACCCATGTAGTTCATCGTGTTTACTGAAGTAACTTTTACTCCGTATAACTTCTCTACTGCCTTCTTTATCTCCACTTTGTTGGAATTGAGATTCACTAAAAATCCATAACGATTGAATTTCTCGCCAAGATTCGTAATCTTTTCCGTAACAAGTGCTTTTATGATTATATTATTTGCCATTATTTCGCAATTAATAGTTCTTCAATTTTTGAAAGTGATCCTTCAGCAACCACAACTCTGTCCGCATTGATAACCGAATAGGTGTTCAAATC
>JAEYTW010000170.1 GCA_023433835.1 Pseudomonadota bacterium
CGGGCCCGCACCGCCGGCCGCGGGGGGTTGGCGCGGGGCGCCTGGCGGGTGGCCGCGGCCAGCAGCACGCCGACATGGACGACGCCCAGCGCCGCGTCGGCCAGCGCGCCGAGATCCTCGTCGGCGCGGCGGATCTCCGACAGGATGCGGCGGACGCGCAGCCGCAGCAGGCTCGCCGCCGGGGTCGGCGCCACGCCGCGGCTGGTGCGGCGGAACAGGGTAAGGCCGAGATCGGCTTCCAGCGCCTTGATCAGCCGGGTCACCGCCGGCTGCGACACGTTGAGGATCTGGGCTGCCACCGAGACGCTGCCGTGATCGAACACGGTGGCGAAGGTTTCGAGCGTCCGCGGCTTCAACTGGGCGGCAAGGCGCAGGCGCGCGGTCATCCGGTATTGCGCATGCCGGCGGCGATGGCGTTGATCGACAGCAGCAGCGGCTGGCGCCAGCCGGCATCGGTCTCGGCCCGGCTTTCCTTCAACAGCCGCACCTGCACGGCGTTGACGGCATCGATATAGGGTGCGCGGCGTTCCAGCGAGACGGCCAGCGCCGGCGCGCTGGCAAGCAAGGCCGGCGCCCGCGCCACCTTTTTCAGCGCGGCGATGGTGCGCTGCGCCTCCTGGTCGATCACCCGCCACAGCTGCCCGGCACGATCCTGATCCTGGGCCAGCCGCACATAGCGTCGCGCCGCCGGCAGCCACAGCTTCGCCGTGGCCATCTGGGCATTGTCGATCAGGTTGTGGAAGAACGGCCATTCCGCATACATCCGGCGGACCTGGTCGAGGCGGCCGGCATCGTCGCCGACATAGGCCGAGATCGCCGTGCCGATGCCGTACCAGGCCGGCGTCGCCAGCCGCGCCTGCGACCAGCCGAACACCCAGGGGATGGCGCGGATCGAGCGCAACGAGCGTTCGCCCTTGGCGCGATGGCTGGGGCGCGAGCCGATGTTGAGGTCGCCGAGCTCGACGACCGGCGTGGTCTCGTAGAAATAATCGAGGAAACCGGCCTGGCCCTCGGTCAGGCTGCGATAGGCGGTTTCGCCGGCCCGGGCGATCTCGGTCATCGCGTCGCGCCAGGCCGGATCGGCGGCATCCGATGCCTGCCCCAGCGTGGCGCGGATCAGCCCGGTCAGGCCGACGGTCAGCTCGTAGGCCGCGGTCGGGCGGGTGGCGTATTTGAACGACAGCACCTCGCCCTGCTCGGTGAATTTCAGCCGGCCGTTGACCGCCTCGATCGGCTGGGCCAGCACCGCGTCATGGGTGGGGCCGCCGCCGCGCGCGAGCGACCCGCCGCGGCCGTGGAACAGCAGGAACCCGGTGCCGGCCTCGGCGAAGACGCGGGCGAGCAGGGCCTGCGCCTGCTGCAGCTTCCAGCTCGACGCCAGGATGCCGCCATCCTTGCAGCTGTCGGAATAACCCAGCATCACTTCCTGCACGCCGCCCGCGGCGGCAAGCAGCCGGCGATAGACCGGCCGGGCCAGCAGCGCCTTCATGATCGCGGGCGCATGGTCGAGATCGGCGATGGTCTCGAACAACGGCGCGACCCGCAGCGAGGCGCTGAAGCCGCCGTCGGGATGGCGCTGGACCAACCCGGCGAGGCGGGCGAGGAACAGCACTTCGTAGACCGCGCTGGGCCGGTCGGCCATCGAGATGACATAGGTCTCGATGGTTTCGGGCCCGATCTCGGCATGGATCGCCACCGCGCTGCGCAAGGTGGCAAGCGTCTCGGCCGCCGCGGCCGACGGCGCTTCGCCCAGCAGCAGCATCAGGCCCGGGCGGTCGAGCAGGCTTTCCAGCAGGGTGACGCGGTCATCCTCGTTCAGCCCGTCGTAGTCGGGCAGGCCCGGCTGGCCGGCCAGCAGCTCGGCGACGACGGCGCGATGCCGCCCGGCTTCCTGGCGCAGGTCGAGGCGCGAGAGGTGGAAGCCGAACGAGCGCACCAGCAGGATCAGGTCGGCCAGACCGCCGGCGGCGACCAGCCCGTCGCCGTTGGCGACGAGGTCGTCGCGCAGGAGTTCGAGATCGGCGAGGAAGTCCGCGGCCGAGCCATAAGCCTCCGGTGGCATCGCCGCCGCCGCGCCCTCGATGCGGCGGGCCAGCGCCTCGGCCCGCGCCTGCAGCCGGCCGTGCATCAGATGCAGCTTGCGCCGATAGGGTTCGCCGGCGAACAGGTCGGGCCGGGTGCCGAAGCGCGGGCCGGCCTCGACCTCGTCGCGCGCCAGGCTGTCGGCGAAGGGTTTCGTCAGACTCAGGAACGGCGCGGCCTGGGTCAGGATGTCGCGCAGCTGATCGAGGCGGCGCAGATATTCGGCCAGCACCTCGGCCGAAGCCAGCCGGGCGGCGGCGAGCGTCGTGTTGTGATCGACATTGGGATTGCCGTCGCGGTCGCCGCCGATCCAGGAGCCGAAGGCCACCAGCGGCGGACAGACGAAGCCGCGGGCCTCGTCGCCGTAAGCCTGGCGTACCGCCTGGGTCAGCGACCGGTGGACTTCCGGCACCGCCTCGAACAGCGCGTCGCGATAGAAATGCAGGCCGTTGGCGATTTCGTCCGCCACGGTCGGCTTGTGTTCGCGCACCGCGTTGGTCTTCCACAGGATGTGGACTTCGGCGCGCAGGGCATCGATCAGGTCTGGGGTATCGTCCGCCGCCTGGACGAGGCGCTCGACCAGGGCGAACAGCCGCTTGTGGCAGCGCTGCAGCGAGCGGCGCCGCGCCTCGGTCGGATGGGCGGTGAAGACCGGCAGGAATTCGATGCGGCCCAGCGCCGCGACCAGCGCGTCATAGGACGTGCCCGCCGCCTTCAGCGCCGCGATCGTCTCGGCGAACGAGCGGGGATAGGCGCCGCCGGGGGCGGCCCGGCGTTCGATACCGCGCACCGCCTCCTCGACGATGTTGACCAGGGCGAAATAACTGGAGAAACCGCGAATGACGACCGAGGCGCCGACGGGATCGAGACCATCGATGACGCCGTCCAGCCGCGGCTCGAGCCTGATGTCGCCGGTTTCGCGCAAGGTGATGAACCCCTTGCGCAGCGTCTCGATCGCGGCATAGGCCTCCGGCCCTTCCTGGTCGGCCACGACCTCGCCGATCAGGCTGCCGACCAGCTTGACCAGTTCACGCAGGCGCCGATCGTCGAGGGTCTGAGGCTGACTGGTCATCATGCACGCTCCCGGCTCAATGTCGGGGCGGAACCATAGCCGCGGGCGCCGGTTCCGGCCAAGCCAGGATTTCGTGACGCCACCAAACGGTTTGTGCTACAAACTGGCTAGGAAAATCATCTGGACGAGGGGTGGATGGCGGAACGGAAGGAAGGCGCGCGGGGCATGCTTGCCCGCGACGTGCTGCCCGAGCTGGTCGGCTATCACCTGCGGCGGGCGCACGGCATCGTCGTCAACAGTTTCGCCGAGGCGACGGCCGACCTCGATCTGAGCCCCGGACAGTTCGGGATGATCGCCCTGATCCGCGCCAATCCCCGGCTGTCGCAAGTGGACCTTGCCGCCGCGATCGGGCTGGACAAATCCACCGTCGCGCCGGCCGTCGACAAGCTGGTCCGCCGCAAGCTGATCGCCCGCAAGCCCTCGGACGCCGACCGGCGCTTCAACACGCTGACGCTGACCGCCGTCGGCGAGGCGCTTTATCGGGATGCGCTGGCCCGCATACGGGTGCACGAGGATGCGATCGCCCATGCCCTGACGGCGGAGGAGCGCGAAACCCTGATCGGCCTGTTGGAGAAGGTCCACCGGACCTAATCGTCACCGTCCAGCCGCTGCTGCTCCTGCAGCGCCAGCAGGCAATCGACCTCGACATTGCGGCGCAGCAGCGCGGCATCGACGCTGCCGGCGGTGATGCTGGCCGCGTTGCGCTCGCGCTGTTCGTCGCCCCAATCCCGGGTGCAACGCTCGAACGCCTTGAGCCAGCCCTTCGGCGGGGTGCCCGAGGCCGGCATGCCGCCGAACGGCCAGGCGGCGCGGATGGCGGCGTCTTCCTGATAATGCTGCAGCGCCTCGGCATAGAGGCGGCGGATCTGATCGTAGCGGCGCTGCTCGTCGGTGCGCGCGGGGGGCGGCTCCGACTGGGCCACGACCACCATGGCCGAGGGCGCGGCCGCGGCATGGTTGTGGGGCCCGAGATGCCAGAGCAGCCCCAGCACCGCCACCGCTGTCATCCCGGCAAGCGCCAGTTTCATGTCCCCGTCACCCTGCAACCTGAAAACCGGGTTGCAAGGTGACGCCGGAGTTTGACCGCGCCGGGGCGCGATCGTGGCAGGATTTTGACTTAACCGGCCAGACGTACAGTCAGCGTGCCGAGGCCGTCGATGCCGCCTTCGATGACATCGCCCGGCTTGACCGGGCCGACGCCGGCCGGCGTGCCGGTATAGATCAGGTCACCCGGCTTCAGCACGTAGAGGGTCGAGAAATAGGCGATCAGCTCGGGGATCGACCAGATCAAGAGCGAGATGTCGGCATCCTGCTTGATCGCGCCGTTGACCTTGAGCCAGATGCGGCCCTTGGTCGGATGGCCGACCTGCGAGGCCGGGTATAGCGCGCCGATATGGGCCGAATCGTCGAATGCCTTGCCGGCATCCCAGGGCCGGCCCTTCTCGCGCGACTTGATCTGCAGGTCGCGGCGCGTCAGGTCGTCGCCGACGGCATAGCCCCAGACATGGTCCAGCGCCTTTTCGATCGGGATGTCGCGGCCCTGCTTGCCGATCGCGACCACCAGCTCGATCTCGTGATGGACGTTGCCCGACTGGCGGGGGAATTCGATGGTGGCGCCGTCATGCACCAGCGCGTCGGCGGGCTTGGTGAAGAAGAACGGTTCCTCGCGGTCGGGCTGGAAACCCATCTCGCGGGCATGGTCCTCGTAGTTGCGGCCGACGCAGAAGATGCGGCGCACCGGGAAACGGTCGGCCGAGCCGGCGACGGGGACGGAGGGGATCTCGCCGAGATCGAAGAGATAGGCCACGGGATTTGCTCCTTCGAGGGGTCAGTTCGTTCAGGCGGCGGGCCGGGCTTCGCGCCACAGCCCCAGCGCTTCCTGGATGGGCCGGTCGTTATAGCTGAATAGCACGGCTTCCGTATCGGCGTGATGGGTATGCGCCATCCAGCTCGGCACGACGAAGACGTCGTTGCGGCGCCAGCGGAACACCGTATCCCCGATCCGGGTCTCGCCCTCGCCTTCCAGCGGCACGAAGACGGTGGAGGACGAGCAGCGATAGGGTTGGGTCGCGAAGCCCTGCGGCAGCAACTGGACGTAGGGTCCGATGGTCGGCATCGGCGAGCGGCCGTTGGTCGGGTCGATGAAGCGTAATTTGGCGCCGTGGCAGGGATCGAGCGCGCTGAACCGCGCCATCTTGTCGAGCACCTCGCGGGTGCGGCGATAGGGATAGTTCAGCATCGGCGAACAGACACCCTTCGCCTCCCAGTCGACCGGGACCAGCGCGTTGCCGAAAGCGGTCAGCGCAAAATCGTCGGGCCGGGTCAGCGGTTGCGCCTTTTCCACCCCCGGCTCGGCGAAGCCGGCCTCGAAGAACTGAACGATCGGAATGTCGAGTCCGTCGAGCCAGATCATCGGGCCGTCGGAGTCGTTGCCGTGGTCGTGCCATTCCCAGTTGGGCGTGATGATGAAATCGCCCGGGCGCATGATCGTGCGCTCGCCGCCGACCGCGGTGAAGGCACCGTCGCCGTCGACGACCAGGCGCAGCGCGTTCTGGACATGGCGGTGGCTCGGCGCGATTTCGCCCGGCAGCACCAGCTGCAGCCCGGCATAAAGCGTGTTGGTGATGCGCGACTGGCCGCGCAGCGCCGGGTTTTCCAGCACCAGCACCCGCCGCTCGGCCTTTTCGGCCGTGATCATCTCGCCGGCTTCCATTACCAGCGGCCGCACGGTTTCGTAGGACCAGTGGGCCGGCACGCAGCGGGTATCGGGTTCGCGCGGCACCAGTCGGTGCAGCGATTCCCACAGCGGCGCCAGGCTGTGGCCGCCGAGGCGTTCATAGAAATCGTTCCTGATCGCGTGACCGGACATCGTTTTCCTCCCGAAGGCTGCGGCGATGCTAGCAGGAATTAGATTGCTATAAAAACTGTTTTTATCCAAAACGAAAACTAGACCATCCGGAACATCACCTCAGCAGTAGTAGAATCATCGTTCGGATCGAGGTAGAAGTTAAGCATGAGAAAATCTCTAAGGATTCAGTCCTATCGGGAGAGAGGGCATGCCTGAGCATCAGTCACTCGATGAGAATTCTGAATTTCTTCAAAAACTCGTTAAAGGTGTTAATGCAAGTGGATACCCTTCTGAAATACGGACCGCTATCCGCTTTCAGAAAGCCGGTTGGATTGTCCTCGATCACATGTACTTTGTAGATAAAGATGAGAATATAGGCAGAGAAATAGATCTATATGCAGCAAGCAATTATTTCGCAGAAAGCGATCAAAAAAGAATTAGGCTAAATATAAGCTTGGCTGTTGAAGTAAAAAAGTCGACAAAGAGGCCATGGGCAATACTAACAACACCTAAGACGAACCTTGATATAGATAGAAAGGGAGAAATTTTTTTGACGAGCTTGGCCAGGATGCATCATCAGGAAATCTGGTTTCACGAACTGTACGCGAATCATCCTGCGTTTGATCTTGACTGCCTTGGCCGAGTAGCGTTTTACGGCAGCATTGCGCAAAATCCTGGAAAAGAAACTGAAGCAGAAGGCAACAAATCTGCTGAAACTGCTTTTAAAGCACTCATTTCGGCTGGGAAAGCTAGTGTCGAATTGTCAGCGACCCACCAGACCTCCCACAATGAAGCCCTCCGTGAAGGCATTCCCATCAAAAAGACTTATGTTGTTGGCATAACTCACGGATTACTTGTGGTTGATGCACAGCTTTTCTTAGGAAGACTTGATGAAAATGATAACTTGATACTAGAACCTACGAAATACGTTCCCTATGTGATGAATTATGCCTCCGAAAAATACGGGTATAAGCGCATATTAGTAGATATAGTGCACATAGATCATCTTCCTAAATATATCGAAAATTATGGCGAATGGGGAAAAAATAGAGCACAATTCTGCCTAGAGCAACTTTAGTAATGATCAGCAAAACGGGCGAGATGGGTTTTCTAAGCTAATTTAAACAGAGGCTAGGGCAGGCGCGCCGCCATGGCCTCGGCGATCAGCGCGAGATCGTGATCGCTGATCGCGAACAGCCCGAAGCGCAGCTGATACCCCCAGTTGCGGCTGCCGGCGGTGAAGTCGAGCCGGTCCAGCAGCGGCTGGATCGGCGCCTCACGCCCCTCGAGCCAGTCGACGTCGCGGCGGAACGGGCAGAAGCCGCCACCCATGTCGACCCGGTAGGGATCGCCGCCGCGGACGATGCCGAGGGCCGTGAACGCCTGCAGCCGCCCGGGTTGGCGGAACACGGTGCCGGGTGAGTAATAGGCCACCTGGTCGCCCGCCCTGATACGGCGCAACGGCGCGGCCTTGCCGTGGCAGACCTGCATGAAACCTTCCGCCCGCCCGCGCCGGACATGGTCGGCCGAGGCCACCGCGATCCAGGCCCCCATCACGGCGCACTCGGGGCGAAGACCCGCAGGCGATGCCCGTCGGGATCCGCGGCCACGAAGGTATGGCCGAAATCGAGATCGACCGGCGCCTGCAGGATCGGCAGGCCCCTGCCCTTCCAGTCGTCATGCATCGCGTCGACCGCCGCGGCGTCCGCGACCGTGAAGGCGATCTCGGCCCCGCCACCCGCCGCGGTGGCCGCCGGTTCGACGGTGTGCCGCGACCACAGCCCCAGCATCACGCCGGATTTCAGCGCGAACATCGCGAAGGTCGGCGAGGCTTCGACCGGCTCGCGACCAAGCAGGCCGGCATAAAACGTCGCGCTGGCCGCGGGGCTGTCGACATAGAGAAGAACGAAGTTCGGGTCGGTCATTTTCTGGCCCCTGGCATCGCCGGTTGGTGATGCCAGGAGCATGGCGCAGGCCTGCTGACAGTTTCTGGCAGTAGTGATCGACGTGCTTGAGCCCCGGCGCGATTCGGCCTAGGAAGCCGCTCGGCGAAGCGTAGATCGCCCAGTAATCGCAGTTGAGGATGACATCCGTGCAGACGACCAGCTTACCCTTGCGGAGAAAGAACACCCCCTTCCAGGTGCTCACCGCAAGCCTTATCGGTACCACCATCGAATTCTTCGACTTCTATATCTACGCCACTGCCGCTGTACTTATCTTCCCTGCGCTGTTCTTCCCCGGCACCGATCCGACCAGCGCGCTGCTCGCCTCGTTCGCCACCTTTTCCATCGCCTTCTTCGCCCGCCCGCTCGGCGCGATCGTGTTCGGCCATTACGGCGATCGCATCGGGCGCAAGGCGACGCTCGTTGCCGCCCTGCTGACCATGGGCATTTCGACGATCGTCATCGGCCTGCTGCCGACCTACCATCAGGTCGGCGTGTGGGCGCCGCTGCTGCTCGCCATCTGCCGCTTTGGCCAGGGCTTCGGCCTTGGCGGCGAATGGGGCGGCGCGGTGCTGCTCGCCACCGAGAACGCGCCGCCGGGCAAGCGCAGCTGGTGGGGCATGTTCCCGCAGCTCGGCGCGCCTGTCGGCCTGCTGCTTTCCTCCGGCTTCTTCTGGGTATTGCTGCATTTCATCAGCCAGGACGATCTGCTCGCCTGGGGCTGGCGCCTGCCGTTCCTCGCCTCGATCTTCCTGATCGCCATCGGCCTTTGGGTGCGGCTGTCGATCACCGAAACCCCGGAATTCGCCGAGGCGCTCAAAAAGGAAGAACATGTCGCGGTGCCGCTGGCCGAACTCTTCCGTAAACACAAGCGCAGCGTCTTCCTCGGCACCTTCGCCGCGCTGGCGACCTTCGTGCTGTTCTACATCTGCACCGCCTGGCTGCTCTCCTACAACGTCCGCGAGCTCAAGATCCCGTTCAAGGATGCGCTGCTGATCCAGATCTTCGGCTCGCTGGTCTTCGCGGTGACCATCCCGATCGCCGGCAAGATCGCCGACCGCGTCGGCCGTTATGGCTTCCTGATCGTCGTCACCGCGCTGATCGCCGTCTTCGGCCTGGCCGCCGGCCCGCTGATGACCGGCGGTTCGGGGGCAGAGGCCGCGGTGTACCGCTTCGTCATCATCGGCCAGGCGCTGATGGGCCTGACCTACGGCGTGATCGGCGCGGCGCTGGCCCAGCCCTTCCCGACGCGGGTGCGCTACACCGGCTCGTCGGTGACCTTCAACTTCGCCGGCATCTTCGGCGCCTCGCTGGCGCCCTATGCGGCGACCTGGCTGCAGCAGACCTACGGCATCGCCTATGTCGGCTACTACATGGCCGCCGCGGCGGTGATCACGCTTGCCTGCGTCGTGGCGTCGGGGCGGGAGAAGATCTGAGACGGTTCGGAAAGGAACCGGCGGCGACTGCCGGCGGCATCCGCCAGATTTGACCGAACGACCGGTCAGACTTGGCGCCCTGTTGCCGTTAGAGTGCCGATCACGCTTCGCAATAATCGGCTACGGATGCTCCTTTCCCAACTCTACGCCCAGCTTGCCTTCACTACGCGCCGCGCGTACCATGCGGGAAGCGAGACGTGGGAATATGCATTTGCTTTCAGTCCGGATCATTTCGAGGATGAAGAGCCGCCGAGCTACATTCTTTACGTCGAGATCTGGAAAAATGGCCGGCCGCTCGGCATTCTGGATCTGATCGGGCGTTGGAATTTCGTCGCGGTGGACAGCGGGCGCACCGAGTTGCGGCTGACAGAAACCCATGTTGGCGGCTTGGCGCCTGGCAATCTTTCCCGTGCGGGCTTGAACGGCCTCGCCTGGGCAATGATGAGAGAAGCGGATGTCGACAGCCTCCACATTCAAGGCGGTACGCGAACGACAGGGCGCGGTAAAGGCAAGACGCCCCGTGCGATCCGATTCCCGCGTTAAGACGGTTCGCCTGATGATGAATGCCGAAACCGGCCTGCCCAATCCCGTCGAGGTGGCGCGTGTGCTGGCGCAGTTCACACCGACGCTCAGCCGCGCCCACGATGCCCTGAACCGTCTGGCGGGTTCGGAAATCGTCTATATCGACCTGGCATTGACGGTGCAGGGAGAAGCCGGGCTGGCCGACCTGCTGGCACCGCTGGGCGTGATCGCCGCGGTGCGCCCGGTCGAGAAAGTCGTCGATGTCGCCCGAATCAGGAAGAAGACCCGGTTGACCCAGGCCGAATTCGCCAGCCGGTTTGGCTTCGAGCTTGGCACGGTGCGCAATTGGGAACAGGGACGCTACGCCCCGAACGGCCATGCCCGGGTGCTGCTTCAGGTCATCGACCGGGAGCCAGAGTTGGTCCAGACGATCCTCGACGAAGCCTGAGCCTCCCTACTCCGCCGGTATCCCCTCGGCCGCCCGCCATTCCCGGAGCAGCACCTGCCGCCGCCGGGGATAGCGGGCGTCGGTCAGGGTCAGGCCGGCGATCCGGTCGGTGCGGAAATGGCGGAAGGACTGGCGCAGCTCGCACCAGGCCACCACCACCCGCACGCGATCGAAGAAGGCCAGCGCGAACGGCCAGATCACCCGCTCGCTGTCGGCCGCTCGGCCGTCGCGATAGGCGATGGCGAGCTTGCGCTCGGCGCGGATCGCCTGGCGGATGGTGGCAAGCTCCATGTCGCCGGCCGCGATCACCGGGCCGGGGCCGATGATCAGGGTGGAGGCATCGACGTCGTCGCGCAGGTCCGGCGGCAAAACCGCCGCGATCTTGGCGAGCGCGTTGCGCGCCGCGATGCCCAGCGGCGTGTCGGCCCGATCGGCCACCCAGCGCGAGCCCAGCACCAGCGCGGCGATCTCGTCTTCCGAGAACATCAGCGGCGGCAGCATGAAGCCCGGGCGCAGCACATAGCCGACGCCGGGTTCGCCGTCGATGCGGGCACCCTGGGCCTGCAGGGTGGCGATGTCGCGATAGAGCGTGCGCAGCGAGACGCCCAGTTCCTCGGCCAGCGCCGCGCCGGTCACGGGCCGGCGGTGGCGGCGCAATACCTGGATCAGGTCGAGCAGTCGCTGGGCACGCATGAGAAGGTTTTAGCACGCCCTGCTGCCACCGGGCGTCAGCATGGCTGCCCCTCGCGGCCGGCACTGGACAGCAGGGCCGCTTCCCGCTACCGATTTTGCCCCATGAGCGCGCCCCATATCCTCGTCCTGCAGAACAGCCCCGCCGCCCCGGCCGGTATCGTCGGCGAAGCCCTGGTCGATGCCGGCGCCCGGCTCGACACCCGCCTCGTGCTCGACGGCGCGGCGATGCCGGCAAGCCTCGACGGCTATGACGGCATCCTGGTCCTGGGCGGGCCGATGGGCGCGCATGACGACGACAAGCACCCCGCCCTGGCCGATCAGGCCACGCTGATCGCGCAGGCGGCCGCCGACGGCCTGCCGCTCCTGGGCATCTGCCTCGGTGGCCAGCTGATAGCGCGGGCGGCCGGCGCCCGGGTCGGCCGGGCCGACATGCCCGAGATCGGCTTCGTCCAGCTCGATACCCTGCCGGCCGCGGCCGACGATCCGCTGTTCGGGCCCCTGGGCGCGCCGCCGGCGATCATGGAACTGCATTTCGATACCTTCGCCACGCCCGAGGGCGCCACGCGGCTGATGGCCAGCGCCGATTGCGCCAACCAGGCATTCCGCTGGGGCCCTGGCCAGTACGCGCTGCAGTTCCACCCGGAAGTCGACGCCGCGATCATCCGCGGCTGGCTGGAAAAGTTCATCGGCACGCCGTCGCCGGTCATCGCCGACGCGGTCGCCGCCATTCCCGCCCAGATCGAACGGCACATGGCCGAGGCCGACGCCTACGGCCGGGCCCTGGCCCGCGGCTGGCTCGGCCTCGCCCGTCAGTCGGCGTAAAGGTCCTTGTAGGTTTCGCGCAACACGTTCTTCTGCACCTTGCCCATCGCATTGCGCGGCAGGTCGTCGACGAACAGCACGCGCTTGGGCTGCTTGAATTTGGCAAGCCGCCCCTCCAGCGCCTCGAGCACCGCGGCCTCGTCGAGATCAGCCCCCTTCTGGCGCACGACGACGGCGGTGACGCCCTCGCCGAAGTCGTGGTGGGCCAGGCCGATCACGGCTGTTTCAATCACGCCGGGCAGCGCATCGATCTCGCCCTCGACCTCCTTCGGGTAGACGTTGAAGCCACCCGAGATGATCAGGTCCTTGCCGCGCCCGACAATATGGACATAGCCGCGCGGATCGATCAGCCCGAGATCGCCGGTGATGAAGAAGCCATCGGCCCGGAATTCGGCCGCGGTCTTCTCCGGCATCCGCCAGTAGCCCTGGAACACGTTGGGGCCGCGCACCTCGATCATGCCGATTTCGCCCTGCGCCAGTTCCGTACCGGTCTCGGGATCGACGATGCGGAGATCGACGCCGGGCAGCGGGAAACCGACCGTGCCGGCGATGCGGTCGCCGTCATAGGGGTTCGAGGTGTTCATGTTGGTCTCGGTCATGCCGTAGCGTTCGAGGATGGCATGGCCGGTACGGGCCTGGAATTCGCGGTGGGTCTCGGCCAGCAGCGGGGCCGAGCCCGAGACGAACAGGCGCATATGCGCCGCGACCTCGCGGGTCAGGCCGGGATGGTCGACCAGCCGCACATAGAAGGTCGGCACGCCCATCATCGCGGTGGCCTTGGGCAGCAGTGCCAGCACCTGGTCGGCATCGAACCGGGGCAGGAAGATCATCGAGCCGCCGGCCAGCAGCATGATGTTGGTCGCCACGAACAGGCCGTGGGTATGAAAGATGGGCAAGGCGTGCAGCAGCACGTCGTCGGCCGTGAAGCGCCAGTAATCGCCCAGCACCTGGGCGTTGGAGGCGAGGTTGCGATGGCTCAGCATCGCGCCCTTCGACCGGCCGGTGGTGCCCGAGGTGTAGAGGATCGCCGCGAGATCTTCCGCCCCGCGAGCCACGTTGGCGAACTCGGACGGCATCGTCGCCGCCTCGGCCGTCAGGCTGCCCTCGCCCTTGGCGCCCAGCGTGCGGCAGATGCCGGTACCCAGCCTGGCGGCCACCGCCGCCATCGCCTCGCCGTCCTGCGGGCGGCAGACCACCAGCCGCGGTTCGGCATCGCCCAGGAAATACTCGACCTCGGCCAGCGTATAGGCGGTGTTGAGCGGCAGGAACACGGCGCCGGCCCGCAAGGCACCGAGATAGAGGATCAGCGCTTCCGGCGACTTGTCGACCTGCACGGCCACCCGGTCGCCGGGCGCGACGCCGAGCCGGACCAGCAGACCCGCGAACCGCGCCGACAGGGCCAGCATCTCGCCATAGCTGATCGTCGAACCATCGGCCAAAATCAGGAAAGGCTTGGCGCGATCGGGGATGCGGCTGGCGATCAGCGTGAACAGGTCGTCGGACATGGCGGCCTCGGATGTCGGGACTGGGATTGCGGCGGAAGAAAATGCAGCGATTCGGCCATTACTTCATGACAAAATCGCATGACCCTCTGAGTATATGTCACTTGCGTGAGCAAGCCTGCGCGCCGCATAGCAGCGTCCGCCGGTCTATACTACGCTTTCGACTCGGGTTTAAACGTCCTCAGGGGGAAACAAAAACATGCGTTTCACGACAGCCATCGCGCTGGCGCTGACGGCCGCGGCCGGCATCGCCCTTGCCAGCCCGGCCTCGGCCGGCATCCTCGACACCGTCAAGACCCGCGGCCAGGTGCTGTGCGGCGTCTCGGGCAAGGTGCCGGGCTTCTCGGCGCCGGACGCCAAGGGCGTGTGGTCGGGCCTCGACGTCGATTATTGCCGCGCGGTCGCCGCGGCGATCTTCAACGACGCCGACAAGGTCAAGTTCGTGCCGGTCACCACGACCGAGCGCTTCACCGCGCTGCAGTCGGGCGAGATCGACATCCTGGCGCGCAACACCACATGGACCTTCAGCCGCGACGCCAATATCGGCCTCGACTTCGTCGGCATCCAGTTCCATGACGGCCAGGGCTTCATGGTCAACAAGAAGCTCGGCGTGACCAGCGTCAAGGGCCTGAACGGCGCCTCGATCTGCATCCAGAACGGCACCACGACCGAGCAGGTCGTGTCCGACTACTTCACCGCCAACGGCATGAAGTACGAGCCGGTCGCCTTCGAATCCGCCGACGAAGCCGCCAAGATCTATGATTCGGGCCGCTGCGACGTCTACACCACCGACGCCTCCGGCCTCGCCGCCCGCCGCACCACCCTGTCGAACCCGAAGGACCACGTCATCCTGCCGGAGATCATCTCCAAGGAGCCGCTCGGCCCGGCCGTGCGCCAGGGTGACCAGCAGTGGTCGCACATCACCCGCTGGGTCCTGTTCGCGATGATCAACGCCGAGGAGCTCGGCGTGACGTCGAAGAACATCGACCAGATGAAGGCGTCGAAGAACCCCGACATCCGTCGCCTGATCGGCGAGGACGACAGCGTCTATTCCGACAAGTTCGGCCTGACCAAGGACTGGGCCTACCGCGCCATCAAGCTGGTCGGCAACTACGGCGAACAGTTCGACCGCAATGTCGGCCCGGCCACCGCGCTCGGCCTGGAGCGCGGCCCGAACCAGCTGTGGATCAAGGGCGGCCTGCTGTTCGCGCCGCCGCTGCGCTGAGCCCGTTGCGCGTCTAGAGCCTGTCGAGGGCCCGGGAGACCATCCCCGGGCCCTCACGCGCTACCGCCAAAAAAGTGAATCGTCATTCCGGCGAAAGCCGATAGGCGCTGACTTAAGCTCGAAACGGTGACTTGAAACCAATCGTCGCCCCGGCTGATGCCGCGGCCCAGGGCAGGGAATGTCGCAAGCAGTACCGCGCTTTCCCTGGATCCCGGCCTTCACCGGGATGACGATGGCTTTTCAGGGTGACCATCAAAGCCTAAAGTCAGCGCCTATGGGCGAAAGCCGGAATCCAGGGCAAGGGCCTCGCAAACGGCACCGCGCGTTCCCTGGGTTCCGGATCTCCGCTTCGCTTCGTCCGGAACGACGATCGGCTGTTCACCGCCCAGAGGCTACC
>JAEYTW010000269.1 GCA_023433835.1 Pseudomonadota bacterium
TTCGGCTAAGGGCGGCCTTGAACCGGGGCCCCCCTCGACCATTTCAAACTGTGCCGCCGCTCACAGCGCTGCTGTAACCTGCAATGTAATCGATGCAGGTCGGTCAACAGGCCGTCAAGAAACCGCCTTGTGCCCGGGGAGGGGCTCGATGTCCGTTCGGCATGTTCGTGCAACGTTGTTTCATCTTGCCTTGCTGGTCGTGTGGCTGGCGGCGCTGCCCGCAGCGCAGGCCGCCATCCAGGCGATGACGCCGTCCGGTCGCGGCTTCGCGGCCAATGTGGTCGCCGGCGAGACGACCTGGGCGGTCGCGACCGCGACCGACGCAACCGGCAATACCTACGTCACCGGCTGGACCACCGGCACGGCCCTGACCGTCGGCAAGGATGCCGCCGGCACCGATGTCACGCTGTACGGATCGAACGGGCTGACCTATGCCGCGAAATACGATCCGGCAGGCCGGGTCGCCTGGGCACAGCTCGTCTCCGGCGAGGTGGGCCCGCAGATGGTCACCACCCTCGCGCTGGACGGCGCCAGTCCGCCCAACGTCTATGTCGCGGGCTGGTACGCCGATGCCACCACGGTGTTCGGACCCGGCAACATATCGCTGCCGCTGACCGGCGACATCGACATCTACCTGATGAAGCTGGCGGGCAGCGACGGCGGCGTCCGGTGGATCAACGGTTTCGGCGGCGCCGCGGCCGCCTATCAACCGTCGGCCATGGCCCTCCGCGCCGACGGCACGCGCGCCTATGTCGTCGGCTGCACCTGTGCCGACAATGCGTTCCTGGCGCGCATCGATATTTCGCCGTCCGGTGGCAGTCTGGCGGCCCTGCAGCCCTTCATCGCCGGCAGCGGCGGGGCCGTCACGCTGAACGCCGTGGCGGTGACGGGGGCCGGCGACGTCTTCGCCGCCGGCGTGGTCGACGACGAACTGGCCGCCCCGCGAGCGATAGTGCCGGGCGGCACCGTCGGCCTGCTCGCGGGCTACGATGCCGATCTCGCCACGTTGAAATCCTTCTCGACCTTCGGCGGCGCGGGCTCGGCGCTGGTCGAACTGTCGGCGATCGCCGCCGATGCTTCCGCCCTCTATGTCACCGGCTGGATGGATGGCGGCAACCTGACGCTTGCCACGCCCGGCGGCCCGTTGACGCTGACCGGGATGGGGGCGGGCTCCAACGGCTTCGTATTCAAGGCCGGCATCGCCGACCAGATCGGCAATCCCGGCCGGGTGCAATGGGCCCAGGCCTTCGGCGGCCCCGACCTGTCGATCGACCGGCCGAGCGTCGTGGCGGTCGACGCCGCCGGCGCCGTCTATGTCGGCGCGGCGGCCTTGCCCGCGTCGGGCAGTCCCGATCTGTCGAACCCGGTCCTGGCCGGTGTCGGCACCGCGCAGAACGTGATCGCCCTGCGCCTCGGCCCGGGCGGCGACTTCACCGACGGAGTGGCGATGGGCGCCGACGACAATTTCGTGCTGGCCCAAACGACCGGCGTCGCCGCGAACGGTACCTTCGCGCTGGGCGGCACGACGATAAACGGCTTCACCGTGCCGCCGGTGCCGATGGATGTCTCGGCATCCGCCATGGCGCTGATGCTCCAGGCCGTACCGGCTTCGATCCAGCCGGTACCGCCGACCCCAGGGCCGCAGCCGCCGGTCGTGATCGATCCGCCGGCCGGTATCGCCAACATCTCGACGAACGGCAACGGCACGGGCAGCCTTTCCTTCGCTTCGTCATTCGCCAATCCCGGCCGGCTGATCTTTGCCATCGGCCGCGCCGGCGGTGGCAGCCTGCCGGCCTGGCTGACCATCGACCCCGCCACCGGCATCCTGCGCTATGCCGTCCCGCTGCCCGCCGATCTGCCGATTCAGCCGTTGGCCGACGGGCGGGCGGATGCCCGGGCGGTCTGGCCCAATACCGTCTATCCGCCGCTGATGCGCCTGTTCAGCCTGCCGATCGTGCTGACCGCGACCGATCGGGCGACGGGCGGGGCCTACAGCACGACCATCGATCTCGTCTTCCATGCCCCACGCGGGCCCGTGGCGATGTCGGCCCTGTCGCTGAGCCTCGATCGCATGCTGGGCGACCGCAATTCCGGCCGCTCGGCCCTGTCGTTCGACGGCGGCCAGCTTATCTTCGAGACGGCGGCGACCAACCTGTTTCCGCAAGCGCCGAGCCCCTATGGCGACATCGTGCGCTATCACGCCCTGTCGGGCACGCGCGACCGGCTGACCCAGACGGCGATCCCCGGCGGCGGCGTCGCCAACGCGGCATACGGCCTGTCGTCCAGCCCCGCGGTATCGGCCGACGGCGCCTATGCCGCCTTCGCCTCGGATGCGCCCGGCGTCAGCGAGACGCCGTCCGGCGGCCGTCGCCAGGTCTATCGCGTCGCGCTGGGCTATCCGCGCGTGGCGCTGAACCCATCGCTCACCCCGGCGCCGCTGATGGCATCGGCGACGGCCGACGGCATTGCCGCCATCGGCATGTCCGACAACCCCAGCCTGTCGCGCGACGGCCGCTATGTGGCCTTCGACAGCCTGGCCACGAACCCGTCGTCCGACGGCCTGGGCGCCCGCTTCGTCTGGCGCAAGGATTTCACGACCGGCGAACTGGCCCAGGTCGCGGCCGGCAGCCACCCGTCGATCTCGTGGGATGGCCGCTTCGTCGCCTTGGAGAACGACGGCCAGGTCGTGGTGCGGGATATGACCGCGGATACGATCCGTGTCATCGGCACGGGGGCGGCCGCGCTGCTGTCGGCACGGGCCGACAGGGTGACGTTCGTATCGGGGTCGCAGATCCTGCAGGTCGATCTTGCCACCGGCACGCGCCGCCTGTTGGCCGAGGGCGACCAGCCGGCGGCGTCGGCCGATGCCCGTTTCGTCGCCTATCGCGCGATCGGCGGCAACGGCTTCACGCAGGTGTGGCTGCGCGATGTCGACCGTGGCGTGACCGCGCTGGTGACGCAGACGGCCGCGGGGGCCGGCGGCAACGGCGACAGCCTGTACCCGTCGATCTCGGGCGACGGCACTCAGATCGGCTTCGTCTCGGCGGCCCGCGATCTGGTCAACGGCAAGCCGATGGGAACCCAGGCCTATGTGGCGGCCAACCCGCTGCCGCTGCCGGCGAAGACCGGCTACTGGTACCTCGCTTCGTCGAACGGCGGGCAGGGCTGGCTGATGCAGCGCTGGGGCAACCGCGCCTATGTCGGTAGCC
>JAEYTW010000351.1 GCA_023433835.1 Pseudomonadota bacterium
CGCCGACAGCGGATGGCGGGCCGCGACCATGCCCTGTCGCCCGCGCGCCGCCGTCTTCTCGTGCCGCCACTGGGCGACCTGTTCCTCGTCGATGGCTTCCACCATCAAAACTCCTTCTCGTGATCCAAAGTCAGTCCGCGAGGAGAACGGTCTCTTCCTCGTTCCACTTCATGACGATGTCGGCGCCGTCGGTGCCGAAGCGGAACCGCGAGGCATAAGGCACGCGGACCAGCAGCTCGCCCAGCGGCGACGTGACGTTCAGGAGCGTCTCGCTGCCATGGAAGCGACTTTGCATGATCTTGCCACGTACGGCGTTGGGTTCATCGGCACCGAGACTCGTGACTTGCAACCATTCCGGTCGCAACGCGATCTTGGCGGCCGGCGCTGCCGGTGCGCTCGATGAGCGGTGCAGCACCTTGCCGGTCTCGGCATGCACCAGCTCATGCCGGTTGCCGAGCTGGCGCCATTGACCTTCCAGCACGTTGCATTCGCCGACGAAGCGAGCGACGAAATCGTTGACCGGCCGTTCGTAGAGTTCGAGCGGCGTGCCGACCTGCTCGATCCGTCCGGCCCGCATCACCACGACGCGGTCGGCCATTGCCAGAGCCTCGTCCTGATCGTGCGTCACGTAGATGAAAGTGGTGCCCAGGCGGCGATGCAGGTTCTTCAACTCGGCCTGCATCGTGTCGCGCAGCCGGCGGTCGAGGGCGCCCAGCGGTTCGTCAAGCAGCAGGACCGGCGGCGCATAGACGAGTGCCCGGGCCAGCGCCACGCGCTGCTGCTGGCCGCCGGAGAGTTCGTGGGGAAAGCGTGTCGAATAGGGGCGCAGGTCGACCATGTCGATGGCGCGCGCCACCTGGGCGTCGATCTCGTTCCGTGGCAGGCGGCGGATTTCCAGCGGGAAGGCGATGTTGCGCTCAACGCTCATGTGGGGGAACAGCGCATATTGCTGAAACACCACCCCGAGGTTGCGGGCATAAGGCGGCGTCGCTGCGGTCAGCGTCGCGCCATCCAGGGCAATGCTGCCTTCGTCGATCTCGACAAAACCGGCGATCGCGCCGAGCAGCGTAGTCTTGCCGCAGCCCGATGGACCCAGCAGCGCTATGAACTCGCCGGGTTCGATGTCGAGCGACACGCCCTTCAGGGCCTGCGTGGTGCCGTAGCGCTTATGCAGCCCGGCGAGTCGCAAGGCTCCGCCGCGACGCGCCTGGGCCGGATTTGCGGTTTCTTCTTCGATCATGCGGGTCATCTGGCGAACCGAGCTGGCCATGGTATCGGGGGCTCCGGGTGGAATTTCAGGAGGCATGGGGGGCCGCGCGGCGCTTACGGTCGAACAGCCGGATCGCGCCGAAGGCCGCCACCACCAGCAGCGTCAGCAATGTGCCGACGACGGCCAGTTCGGGACTGATGTTCTGCGACGTCGCCGCCCACATGCGCACGGGCAGGGTGGGCAGCGCCGGGCCGGCGATGAACAGCGTGATCACCAGTTCGTCGAACGAGATCAGGAAAGCCAGCACGCAGGCGGTGACGATCGAGGTGCGCAAGACCGGCACCTTGATCCGCCGGAACGAGGTCCAGGGCCGCGCCCCCAGGCTCGATGCCGCCTGGTCGAGCGTGGTGTCGTAGCCTGCCAGGCCGTTCGCCATGTTGGTGAAGACATAAGGCAAGGCCACGATCGCATGGGCGAAGGCCAGCGCGAAGATGTTGCCCGTCCAGCCGAGTTGGATGAACACCGCATAGATACCCAGCGCCAGCACGATGACCGGCAGCGCGATGGGGCCCAGTGCCAGGGTGGTGATGATCGAGCGGAGGATGCCCGATGCCGTCCGGGCTCGCGTCGCCAGGAACAGGCCGATGATGAAGGCGATCAGTGTAGCCAGTCCGGCGACGGCGATGCTGTTGAGCGTCGCATCGTACCATTCGGATTTGCCGAGCACGGTGCGATACCAGTTCAACGACAGCCCCTCGGTCGGCAGCGCCAGCAGGCGCAGCGGCTGGAACGAGACCAGCAGCACGTAGAACAGCGGCAGCAGCAGCACCACGAGGCTGAGGCCCAGCGCGATGCGGCAGAGTCCGAGCCCGTGATGCTGGAGCGGCAGGCCCGCGGCTGCCCGCGCGATGATCGTGGTCAAGCGGCCGGTCCGCGCCGCGCGACCCGAGCGCCGCGTATCGGCCGTTCCGCGCCGGACGCCGAACATCATGCCGAGATCGACGACGCGCGACGCGACGACGAACAGGATGATGACGACCAGCAGCAGTCCGACGGCCAGGCTGCTCGATCGTTTCCAGTCGAACAGCTCGTTGATGAACATGTAGATGACCTGGGACAGCGTCGTCTCCCGCGCGCCGCCGATCAGCGCCGGCGTGATGAAAAAGCCGAGCGACAGGATGAAGACGAGCAGGATGCCAGACAGCAGACCCGGCAGACTCTGCGGGAAATACACCCGCACGAAGGATTCGGCGGGGCCGGCGCCGAGCGATTGGCAGGCCAGCATATGGCGGCTGTCGATTGCGCTCATCGAGGTGAAGATCGGCATGATCATCAGCGGCAACAACATGTGGGTCATCGCGACCACCAAGCCCGACAGCGTGCCGGTCAGGCTGGTCGTCGACCAGCCGAGCCAGCCGCCGATGCCGGCGAACAAGCCGTTGTTGCCGAGGATCGCGATCCAGCCATAGGTCCGCACGAGGTAGGACGACAGGAACGGCAGCATGATCGCGGCGATCAGCAGCGTGCGCCACCGCGGGTCGACCCGGGTAAGCGCATAGGCGGCGGGATACCCCAGCACGGCGCAAGCCAGTGTCACGATCAGCCCGAGCCTGATGGTGCGGACCATGATCGCCTGGATCGCCTCGGACTGGGCGACCGCGATATAGTTCTGGAACAGCGGATCGCCCAGGCTGCGCCAGGTGACGAGGAGAAGCGGGGCGATGAAGACGATGACGAGGAGAAGCGTCGACAGCCCCCAACCCGCCCACGTCGTCACGGCTGGTGAATTAAATCGTGCTGACTGCATTGCGCGCGTCCTGACGGTCCGAGATCCGGGGTCGCCCCGACGGCACGCGCCGCCGGGGCCCATGGGCGGAAATCGCCGACTGCTACTGCGCCATCCACTCGACCCACTTCTGGCCGAGCACCTTGAAGTTTTGCTGCCAATATTCGTCGTTGACGATGTGTTGCTTGCCGATGTTCTCGGGTGCCGTGGGCATCATCGAGCGATATTCCGGCGCAATCAGCTCGGCCGAGGCCGGATAGGCCGGGGCCATGCCGGTACGTTCGGCGAAGCGGGCCAGGACGTCGGGGCGCGCATGGTATTCGAGGAAGGCAACGGCGCCATCGACGTTCTTGGCGCCCTTCAAGATCGCGCCGCCGTTGCCGACCAGGAAGCCGTCATCATAGGTGAAGTTGATCTTGATGCCGTCCTTCTTGGCCAGGAAGGCACGATTGGAATAGGTGATCGCGTAGGTCGTCTCGCCGGTGCCGAGGTTATTGATCATGTCCGCGCCTGAGGCGTTGATGATGATCTTGGTCGATTTCCTGAGATCGGTCAGTTTTTTGAAGGCGCGGTCGACCTCGAGCGGGTAGAGCGCGTCACCCTTGACCCCGTCGGCGACCAGGGCCGCTTCGAGCTGCACGGTCGGGTTGATGCGGATCAGGCCGCGCGCTCCGGGGAATTTAGCGACGTCCCAGAATTCGGCCCAATTCTTCGGCATCGGCACCGACTGGTCCTTGGCGCCAATCACGTAGGAGTAGCTGTGCAGGATCAGCATCGCCTTGGACGGATAGGGCTCAGGCGCCTTGTGGTCGCGGGCGATCTTCTCCAGCCGGGGATCGTGGATGAACATTCCCTGCGCATCACGCGCCAGCATGCCGCCGCGGTCGAGGCCGACGATCACGTCGCCGATGAACTGCCCGGATTCGAGGGCTGCCTGCAGCCGTTGGCAGCAGGAGTCGTCCACGATGACCTTGGCACCGGTTTCCTGCTCGAACGGCTTGATCACCAGTTCACGCGTGGTCTCCAGTTGTGTGCCGCCAAAGGTGTAGAGAACGACCTGCTGTCCCTCCAGCGGCTTCTTTTGCGCCGTTGCCGGCTCGGCCCAGGCCGCTGTTACGCCCATGACCGCCAAACCCGCGAGCACCGCCCGGACCCGTCGGCTGCATACCTGCAATTTCGCTTTCATCGTAGTCTCCCTGCTCATGACACCATCCCGCTCGACACCGGCGCCCGGAGGTCACCGTGTTGTCTTATTGATGTTATGCTATGTGTCGATCTTGTATGGTGTCAAGCGGTAGATGTTGGGCGGTAGATGACAATCAGGGCACGTTTAGGCCGAAATGCGAGCGAGACAAGAAATACGACAACCTGTATTGTGTGGCCTTGATATGCCACACCCGTACCCCAGCACGTTAGCCGGATTTCCTATGGATGCCGAACAGATCGCCATCGCCTTGAAGCTCGATAAGGCGAGCGATGTACCGCTCTATGCCCAGATCAAGGATATCTTGCTGGCTGAGATTACCGAGGGGCGTCTGACCGAGGGCCAGCGCCTGCCGCCGGTACGGCGCCTGGCCGAGCTCTCCGGCCTCAACGCGATGACGATCGCCCGCGCCTACAAGGAATTGGCCGAGGCTGGCGCCATCGCCGGGCGCGGTGCGCTGGGCACCTTCGTGCTGGCCCGGCAGCCGGCACCCGTGCCTGTTCCGCCGCCGCGCGAGCCGCGCGACCTGCCGGCCTTGCGTGCCGATTACGCGAGCCGCGACGTCGATACGTTCCGGCGCATGGTGCAGGCCAGCGACGGGCCCGGCATGATCGCGTTCACTCGGGCCTATCCCGATGCAAGCGTCATCGATACGGCGAGCTTCGAACGTCACCTGAAGGCCGCGATCGACCAGCGGCCGGACTATGCCTATTCCTACATTTCACCCGCCGGGCTGCCGTCACTGCGCGAGGCGGTGGCCGCGACGATGAATGCGACCCGCACCCTGCGGCTCGCGCCCGACAATATCGTCGTCACCAATGGTGGCCAGCAGGCCCTGAACCTGGTGGCGCAGCTGCTGCTTTCGCCTGGCGACACCGTGATCGTCGAGCGGCCGACTTATTTCGGTGCGCTGGAACTGTTCCGTAACCTCGGTGCCGAGCCGGTCGGCGTGAACCTCGAGCAGGACGGCCCCGATCTCGACATGCTGGAGGCGCTGATCAGGACCCGGGCACCCAAGCTGATGTTCCTGATGCCGACGTTCCAGAACCCGACAGGCCTGACCACGTCACTGGAAAAACGCCGGGCAATTCTCGACCTGGCCCGCCGGCATGGCGTTGCCATCGTCGAGGACGACTGCGTGGCCGAGTTACGCTATCGCGGCAAGTTCGTCCCCTCGATCAAGGCGCTGGCTGCCGACAACGACGCCGTGTTCTACGTTGCCGGCATGGGCAAGGCCTATATCCCGGGCATCCGGCTGGGTTTCGTTGCGCCGCCGGCCCACCGCATCAGCGACGTGATCAAGATGAAGTCGATCTCCGACCTTCATACATCGCCACTCTATCAGGATGCGCTGGAGCATTACCTTGCCGGCGACGAGGCCGCCCGCAATCTCGGCCTGATCTGCACACATTATCGGGAGCTGTTGGCGACCATCGTCGAGGAATTCGAGCAGCACATGCCCGAAGGTTCGGCGCTGACCCGGCCGGAAGGCGGGCTGAACATGTGGATGACCCTGCCGCCCGGAATCGATTCGATCGACTTCTTTCTCTCGGCGCTGCAGCGCAATGTCTCCATCTTGGTTGGCGCGCATCTGTTCTCGGAAAATCCCGACCAGCGCTCGGTCCGGCTTAGTTTCGGGCTTTCTGACAAGGAGGCGACGATCCGCGGCATCCGGGCGCTCGCCGGAGTCGCCAAGGATCTGCTACGCCCGGTCTCGAGCCGCTTTGTCGCGGTTGTCTGAGGCTTGTAGAGCCGCACATACCGCCAATCCCTCCCCGATGCAAAAAAACCGGCGCCAGCGGCGCCGGGCATACCGCGGCGCGTCTGCGATGACCATCGCGGCCTGCGCGGTACGGACGTTGTTCGCCCTTGAATGTCTGCATTACATGCGATACAAAACAATACAAGAGATGTGATGCATTAATAAACAAGGGTGAGGCAATGCCGCTCGCGCAGAATCGATCGAACTGGCTGCACGACAAGACCGAGGCCCGTGCCAATGGCGGCATGGTGTCCTCCCGCCATCCGCTGTCGGCGGAGGCCGGTCTCGAGATCCTGGAGGCCGGCGGCAACGCTGCAGACGCCGCGATTGCCGCCTCGTTTGCCGAAAGCGTGGTCCAGCCGGCAGCCTCGACGGTTGGCGGCGGCGGGCTGTTCACATTCCGCAGTGCCGCGGGCCAAGCCTCGGGCATCAACTACATGTGGCAGGCGCCCATCGCCGCCCGCCCCGACATGTTTCCGATGGAGGGCGAAGCCGAACGCGGCCTGTTCGGCTGGAGTGGCGTGAAGGACGCGGCCAACGAATTTGGCGGCCTCGCCGTGGCGGTGCCGGGTTCGATCGCCGGTCTTGCCAAGGCCTCGGCCAAGCATGGCCGCTTGCCGCTCGCCCGGATCATGGAACCGGCGATTCGCCTGGCGCGCGACGGCTTCGCGATGGATTGGTACGGCTGCCTCATGGCCGGCATCCATCTGGACATCATCCGCAAATACCCGACGGCGGCGCGCATGCTGCTGCGAGACGGCCAGTACCCGCCGCGACCGGACATGATCGGCCGTGCCGACATCCATCGCCAGCCGGAATTGGCCCACACGCTCGCTCTCATCGCCGAAGGTGGCGCCAAGGCGTTCTATACCGGCGCCGTGGCGCAGAGCATTGTCGACGCCGTGGCGGCGAACGGTGGCATCGTCTCGCTCGAGGATCTCGCGACCTATGAGGCTGTCGAAACCGCGCCGATCGAGATCCGCTATCGCGGTCACCGCATCACCGGTGATCCCTCGGGGTTCATCATCTATGCCCAGATCCTGAATACGCTGGCCCATTTCGACGTCGCCAGCCTGAAACCCGATTCCGCCGGCTGGCTGCATCTGCTGATCGAAGTCTTCCGTCATACCCTGGCCGATCGGCAGAAGGCCCCTTACGACCATCGTTCAGCCGGTGGCCTGTGGCGGGAACTGGTGGCTGAAACCTACGGGGCGACGCTGGCCAGTCGGATCGACACCCGCAAGCGCAGCGACGTACCCTCGCCGCTGGGCGACGGCGCCGCGAGCGGTCCGGCCCAAGACAGCCGCACCGTGCACATCGCTGCGATCGATGCCGATGGCGGCATGGCCAGCCTGACCGAGACGGTTATCGGCAACTACGGCAGCTATGTGATGAGCGAGACCGGCGTCCTCCTGAACAACGGCATGATCTCGTTCGCGCCGGTGCCGGGCTATACCAACTCGATCTCGTCCGGGGGCCGCCCGCCCTCATCCTTCATCAGCCCGTTGCACATCACCCGGCCAGATGGGCAATCGATCATCACCATCGGCTCGTCCGGCGGGGTGAAGATCATGACCTCGGTGTTGCAGATCGCCTGCTTCATGCTGGATCACGGCATGTCGGCACAGGAAGCTGTCTCGTTCCCGCGCATCGACTTCGAGGGCACCAGGGTGATCCTCGACGGCAGGTTCAGCGCCGAGACGGTCGCCGAACTGCGCCGGCGCGGCCACGACATCGAAATTCGCTCGGAAGGCCTGTCGACCTTCGAGTTCGGCAACCCCAGCGTGCTTGCCCGAGATGCCCAGGGCATCGTCACCGGCGGCGTAAATCCCTACCAGGCCACGACGGCGATCGGCCACGACCGCGCCTGAGCCATAGGAAAACCAGGACGATGAACAACTTCCAGAAGACCAGCGCCCATCAACAGGCCCGCATCCAGCAGGCGAAGGACCTGATCCCCGGCGGGTCGACCAATTCGCTGCTGCCGCCCAAGGGGCTCGAATTCCTCATCGAGCGCGGCGAAGGCCCCTATGTCTACGATATCGACGGCCGCCGGTATCTCGATTTCATGTTGGGTGCCGGCCCGCTGATCCTGGGCCACGCCAATCCCAGGCTGACGCAGACCATTGTCGACCAGGCGGGGCGTGGGACTCAGTATTTCGGCTTGGCCGACCGGGCAGTGAGCTTGGCCGAGCGCCTGGTGCAGTATGTACCCAGCGCCGAGATGGTGCGCTATGCCTCCAGCGGGTCGGAAGCGACATTCCATTCGCTGCGCCTGGCCCGCGCAGTGACCGGCCGGCGCAAGTTCATCAAGTTCGATGGCGCCTGGCACGGCCATCACGACCTCGCCGTCTGGTCGATGGAGATGTCCCCGACCCAGGTGCCCGAACCCTATGGTATCAGCGCGGGGGTGCAGAGCGGCGTGCGCGAGGATCTGATGGTCCTGCCGTTCAATGACATCGCCTATTTCCGGGAGGTGATGGCAGCCCACCCCAATGAATTCGCCGCCGTAATCTGCGAGCCCATGCAACGCACGCTGAAGCCGCTGCCCGGTTTCCTCGAGACCTTGCGCGAGGAATGCGACAAATGGGGGACGGTGCTGATCTTCGACGAGGTGGTATCCGGCTTCCGCCTCGCTGCCGGCGGCGCCCAGGAAAAGTACGGAGTCACCCCCGATCTGACGGCGTTGGGCAAGGCGTTGGCCGGCGGCGTACCGATTTCGGCTATTGTTGGCCGCCGCGCGCTGATGGCGCATCTCGACCCCGACAGCCCGGCGGACCGCTATTCCTTCCATTGCGGCACGTTCAACGGCCATCCGATCGGTATCGAATGCGCCCATACCACGCTCGATATCCTGGTCAATGAAGGCGGGATTGATCATATCGCGGCGCTGGGTGCCCACGGGCGCGACCGGCTGGGCCGGCTGTTCCGCGATCTCGGCGTCGCTGCCCAGATCACCGGCGACGGTGGCATCTTCCACTTCTACTTCACCGACCAGCCGGTGCACGACCATGCCGCCGTGCGTCGCGCCAACGTCGCCCTGGCCGACGAGATCCACCGCCGCCTCTATGCCAACGGGATCTACAAGAATTTTTCCAAGACCTATGTCAGCACGGTGCATACGACCGACCACGTCGACGAGCTGGTCGAGGCGATCGGATGGGCCTATCGCGAGGTCACCGCACGATGAGCGGTGATCTCGACGCCGCTTGGCCGGTGGCGCCGGGCCGCGTCCTCAACATGTCGACCGGCCCGGTCGAGGTGTCGCGGGCCGTGCTCGATGCCCAGCTGGCCGATCTGCTGACCCCGCATAGCGACGCCTTCTGGGCGCTGCACGACGAAACCAGCGAAATCCTCGGCCGTATCTTGCGTACCCGGCATCGCGTGCTGATGATGCACGGTTCGATCCGCACCGGCATCGATTTGGCGCTGGGCAACTGGATTCGGCCGGGTATGTCGGTGCTCAGCATACAGAATGGCTATTGGGGCGAACTGATCGCCGCCTGGGCCGAACGCTACGGCGCCCGGGTCGAGCGCCTGGTGCATGGTCCGTTGGAGCCGGTCGACGTCGACCGCGTGGCCGAAGCCCTGCGCAGGCAGTCGTTCGACCTGGTCGCGGTCGTCCATGTCGAAACCAACTCCGGGCTGGTCAATCCGATCGCCGAGATCGGCCGCCTGGTCGCCGCCACCGACGCGCTCTACTTCGTCGACACCGCCTGCTCGGCCGGGGCGATGCCGGTCGAGACCGATGCCTGGGGCATCGATATCCAGACAACCGGCTCGCATAAATGCCTGGCCTCCGTGCCGGGGCTGGCCATAGTCACCGCCTCGCCCAAGGCCTGGGAACGGCTGCGTCCCGATTCGACGATGGGCAGCTATTTCGACTTCCGCGCCTGGTGGACCCACTCGGTCGAGCGACCCGACGTGCCGCCCTTCACCCAGCCGACGACGCTGATCCTGGCCCTGCGGGCCGCGCTACGCGAGATCGACGCCATCTCGATCGAGCGCTGGTGGGCCATTCACCGTGATATCGCCGACCGGTTCATGGCACAGATGCGCGAAGCGGGCTTTCGCTTTCTGATCGACGACAGTGCGGTCGCGATGCGACGTGACTTCTACTCGGATACGGTGATGGCGGTACGTTACCCCGACGGGGTCATCGATGCCCGGTTCCGCAAGATGCTGCTCGACAGCTATGGCATCTTCGTGATCGGCAATATCGGCGACTTCGCCGGTAAATCTTTTCGGGTGGGGTTGATGAGCCTGCCGCAATTGCAGGCGAGCAACCTGTTTGGCGCGCTGTCGGCCTTCCGCCAAGCCGCCGCCTCGCCGTTGACCCGAGCCTAGCGTGGATTTCGCCGGCGCATTGGCCCGTTTGCCTGGGGTGACAGTGCTGTCATCCGAGGCCGACAAGAATGGGTATCTCGTCGATTTCCGTCAGCGCTATCGTGGCGAGGCGCTGGCCGTGGTGCTGCCGTCCAGCACCGAGGCGGTTGCGGCATGCGTTCGACTCTGTGCCGACCACGGTATCAAGATCTTTCCGCAAGGCGGCAATACCAGCCTATGCGGCGGCTCGGTGCCGCCGGGTGGGGGCGATCAGGCCATCGTGCTGAACCTGTCGCGGATGAACGCGGTCCTGGTGATCGATGCTACAGACAATGCGATCACGGTTCAGGCCGGTTGCGCCCTGCATGACGTCCAGGAGGCTGCCGCTGCTGTAGGGCGCCTGTTCCCCCTCAGCCTTGGGGCTGAAGGGTCGTGCCAGATCGGAGGCAATATCGCGACCAACGCCGGCGGCACAGGCGTGCTGCGCTACGGCAACATGCGCGACCTCGTGCTGGGGCTGGAGGTCGTGCTGCCCAGCGGGGAGATCTGGAACGGCCTGCAGGCGCTGCGCAAGAACAATACCGGCTACGATCTCAAGGGGCTGTTCATCGGGTCGGAAGGGACGCTGGGAATCATCACTGCCGCCACGCTGAAGCTGTTTCCTCGGCCCCGCCATTGCCTCACGGCAATGCTGGCCATTGGGGCAATCGGTACAGCGGTGGCGGTCGCCCGCGACATCCAGGCCGCGTTCGCCGGTGATGTCACGGCGCTCGAACTCCTATCAGCCGGGCAATACGCGCTGGTTCTTGAGCATATCGCCGGTGCCCAGGATCCCCTGGCGACAGCCGGCGACTGGTACGTCCTTATCGAACTGTCGGCCCAGGCCGACGAGGCTGTTCTGGCCGAGCGGCTATCGGATGTTCTGGCGGCGGGACTGGCCGATGGTACGATCAGTGACGCGGCGATCGCCACCAGCGAACGTCAGCGCCAGGCGATGTGGCATCTGCGCCATCACGCAGCTGAAGCCAACCGCCGCGCCGGCATAGGCCTGACCCATGACGTCGCCGTGCCGCTGGCCCGCATCCCGGATTTCGTGGAGCGCGCTGGGAACCTGGTACCATCGCTGCATCCCCAGGCAAGCCCCTTGGTCATTGCCCATCTCGGGGACGGCAACCTGCACTACATAGCGATGTTCGCGCGGGAGAATTGGGCGCAAGTGGTTGACGGCCCCGCGCTCGTCGCGACCATCGCCGAGGCGATCCACGACCTTGCCGTCGAGTTGGGCGGCACATTCAGCGCCGAACACGGCATCGGGAGGTTGAGATTGAACGAAATGCAGCGCTACAAGTCCCCCGTCGAGTTGGCCTTGATGCGGGGGATTAAAGCGCTGGTGGATCCGCTGGATCTGATGAACCCCGGTCGGGTGCTACCGGGATTCCGTCAGTAGGCGCAACTGGTGTTGATCGTGACAATGACCGTCTAGATGCGTCGGGAAGACAGTAGGTGATGGTCGCTCTGTCGCTGACTGTCTGCTCGATGGTGGTGGCGGCGCGAGTTGCAGCGATCGCGCCGAAGCCGCGAGCCAGCGTCACCCGGCGGCGGCGTCTGACCGCGCCGCGGCGGGCCCTCCTCGACTGACGGACTCTAACAATTTCCGGGAGAGTTTTAAGGGCTCAGGTCAAGGGCCGCGCTTCCCGCAGCAGGCCTGCGCCCTTCGGCACGCTCACCGGCTTTGGTTTTCCGTGTCCCGTTCTTGACGGATCCACGTTCGATAAAAGGACCGCCCAATCGCGGGCGGGGCAGCACGATCCTGAAATGAGGTGGACTCGCGAATGCGGGGAAGAGTTCACCTGATCGGCGCCGGAGGTCCATGATTCGTTTTCGTACCCAAAATTACCTGGCGCTCAGGCGGGGCTTCTCGGCACAGTGGAGCCGGCGTTGAGCAAGCCGTCGGGATCGAAAGCGGCCTTGAGCCGGCGCATCGCGTTCAGCCGTCCGGGATCGCCGTAGCGTTCCAGTAGCCCGAGCTTCAGGCGACCGACGCCATGCTCGGCGCTGAACGTGCCGCCGAGCGCGTCGGAGATGTCGTAGAGCCGGGGTGAGAGCCTTTTCTCGATCATCCGGTTGAAATCCAGTCGCTCGGCGCCCCGGGGGACCAGGATGTTGTAGTGCAGATTGCCGTCGCCTACGTGGCCGTACACCGACAATTCGAGGTCGGGATCGAACGCCCGCACGGCGGCGGCGCCCTGTTCGATGAAGGCATCGATGGCCGAAACGGGGACGGAGATGTCGTGCTTGATCGAACCGCCGTGCCTCTTTTCGCCTTCCGGGATGCTCTCGCGCAGCGACCACATGGCGGTGCGCTGCCGGCCGGATTGGGCGATGACGGCATCGTCGACCCAGCCCCGCCGCAGCGCCGTATCGAGCACGGCTTCGGCCAGCGCATCGAGATCAAGGCGCGACGACGGCGTGGCCAGCTCCATCAGGATTGCGCCGCCCGGACCGGCCTTCAGCCCGGCAGGCTCCGGCTGCAGGTCGACGGCAAGCCGGAGGGCACGTGGCGCAATGTACTCGAAGGACGAGACGAGATCGGCGCAGTCGCGCCTGACCAGGGCCAGCATCTCGGGCAGCGCGACATCCCGGGTCAGCCCGATCCATGCCGTTGTACGCGCGACCGGTGCGGGGAAAAGCTTGAGCACCGCCCCGGTCACCAAGCCGAGTGTGCCCTCGCTGCCGATCATGCACTGCTTGATATCGTAGCCGGTGTTGTTCTTTCGCAGTTTCGTCATGTCGGAAACGATCGATCCGTCCGCCAGCACCACTTCGAGACCGAGCACCAGGTCGCGGGTCATACCGTAGCGCAAGACTGAGAGACCGCCGGCATTGGTCCCGATATTGCCCCCGATCCGGCAACTGCCCTCCGCCCCCAGGCTTAGGGGCAGAAGCATACCAGCCGCGGCGGCGGCATCCTGGACATCGCGGAGAATGGCGCCGGCATCGACCGAGATGCACATGGACAGCGCATCGATCTCGCGAACGCGGGCCATGCGCTCGAAACTGACGACGAGCTGCCGTCCGCTCCGGTCAGGAGTCGCGCCGCCACAATAGCCGGTGTTGCCTCCCTGCGCGACGAGGCCAAATCCATGCAGTCGCGCGATACGGACAATAGCCGCCACCTCCGTGACCGTTCTCGGGCGCAGGACGGCAGGGGTGACGCCACGCATCAGGTCCCGCTGATCGACGACATAGGCCTCAATCGACGCCGGATCCTCGATCACGCCCGACTGCTCCAGCAAATCGCGAAATGCATGTAGCGCCGTTTCCAAAGCCATCCCGAACTCCTTCGACATCGCGAGCGGGCATGGTCACTCGAGAGGCGCGACATCGGCTGCGGTTTTACGCTGGCCGGAAGGACCGAAATTTCGAATTTTGCCCGACTTCGGCATATCGCGGCGGCGGCCGCGGCTAGCCTGGATCTCCAGACGGGGCGGTGACGCCCTACCTTGAGAAAGAGGATTGCCGATGCCCACGGCTTGGAGATCGACCGCAGACCTGCTGGCGGCACGCGCTGCGAATGTGGCCCGCGGCGTGCTGACCGCCCACCCTATCGTCGCGGTGCGCGCCGAGGGCGCCCAGCTGTGGGACGCGGATGGCCGCCGCTATCTCGATTTCGTCGGCGGTATCGGCGTGCTGAACGTGGGTCACAACCATCCGCGCGTGGTCAAGGCCGTGATCGAGCAACTCGGGAGGTTAAGCCATATCGCCTTCCAGGTGGCGGCCTACGAACCGTATATCTCGCTGGCCGAGCGCCTGAACCGGCTGATCGGCAAGGGCGAGGATTACAAGAGCGTCCTGCTGACGACCGGCGCCGAGGCCGTTGAGAACGCCGTCAAGATCGCCCGCGGCTACACCAACCGCCCGGCCGTGATCGCCTGCCGTGGTGGCTTTCACGGGCGCACGCTGCTCGGCGTCACCTTGACCGGCTTCGCCCAGCCCTACCGGCAGAACTTCGGCCCCTTCGCCGGCGAGGTCTACCACACCGCGTTCCCGGATCTGTACCGTGGCATCACTACCGAAACCGCGATGGCCGCCCTGCAGGATCTCTTCGCGACTGTCGTTGCCCCGGAGCGCGTTGCTGCCATCATCATCGAACCCGTGCAGGGCGATGGCGGCTTCCTGCCCGCGCCGGCCGATTTTCTCCAGGCGCTCAGGACCGTTACCGAGAAACACGGCATCGTCCTGATTGCCGACGAGATCCAGACCGGCTTCGGTCGCACCGGCAGGATGTTCGGCTTCGAGCATGCGGGCATCCGGCCCGACCTTGTCACGGTGGCGAAGAGCCTGGCGGGCGGCCTGCCGCTGTCGGGCGTGGTCGGCAAGGCCGCAATCATGGACGGGCCACTACCCGGCGGCCTCGGCGGAACCTACGGCGGGAATGCGGTGGCCTGCGCCGCAGCGCATGCCGTCCTCGACGCTTTCGAGCATGACGGCCTGCTCGACCGGGCCGAATTGCTCGGCAGGAAGCTGAGTGAAGGTCTGGCGAGGGTCGCCGCCCGGCATGACCTGGCAGCAAACGTACGCGGGCTCGGCTTCATGCAGGGGATCGAATTCGTCACCGACCGGTCTTCTAAGACGCCCGATGCGGACCGGGCCCAGCGGGTGGTCGACCGGGCGCGTGACGGCGGGCTGCTCGTCATCAAATGCGGCGTTCACCGCAACGTCGTTCGTTTCCTCGCGCCGCTGGTCATTGCCGAACGGGACCTGGACGAAGCACTGCAGATTTTTGACGCCGCGGTTGGCGCGGCCTGACCCCGACCGACATATCCCTAACCCTGGAGGTTACCATGTTGCTGACCGACTTCGACACCTTGACCTTCGACTGCTACGGCACCCTGATCGACTGGGAGTCCGGCATGGTCGCCGCGCTGCAGCCGCTGACCGCCCGGATCGGCCGGGAACTCAGCCGCGACCAGATCCTCGAGGCCCATGCGCGCCATGAATCGCGCCAGCAGCGCCATACGCCATCCAAGCGCTATCAGGAACTTCTGACGATTGTCTACAAGCGCCTCGCCGAGGAATGGGGCGTCACGGTCAGCTACGACGAATGTGTCGCCTATGGTCAGTCCGTGCGCGACTGGCCGGCCTTCGCCGACTCTGCCGGTGCGCTGCAGTACCTGAAGAAGTACTACAAGCTTGTCATCCTCTCGAACGTCGACAACGAATCGTTCCGCCATTCCAACCGGAAGCTCGAAGTCGACTTCGACGCCGTCTACACGGCCGAGGACATCGGGGCCTACAAGCCGAGCGGGCGGAACTTCGACTACATGCTGGAGAACCTCGCCTCGATCGGAGTCGGTAAGGACAAGATTCTTCACACCGCCGAGAGCATGTTCCACGACCACAAGCCCGCCAACGCGGCCAGTCTCGCCTCATGCTGGATCTATCGCCGCCACGCCCAGCAGGGATTCGGCGCTACCATGCATCCAGGCGAGCTGCCGCATGTCGATTTTCGGTTCGACAGCATGGCCGACCTGGTGAAAGCCCATCGGCAACATTTGGCAGGGTAGCCGGCGGTCTCAGCTCAGCCGTTTACCAGCCGCTGCACCAGGTCCGGCGAGTTCGTCACGTCGTATTTGCGCAGCAGTCTGGTCCGGTAGATATCCACGGTCCGCGGGCTTATGCCCAGGGCTAGGCCGATTTCCTTGCCGGTCTTGCCCTCGATCAGCAGGGCGGCAACGTCGCGTTCCCGCGGCGTCAGCGAACTGCGGATCGAGCTGGCGGCGCGGTGGCGCTCGGACAGGTCGGAGAACACCCACAAGGTTTTCTTGTGCGGGTCGCCCGGAGTATAGGTGAAGCCGCGCACGTGAACCCAGAACAGTTCGCCATCCAGGCGGCGCATGACCCGGTCGTCGGCGAACATCCCGCCTTTTGCCAGTTGTGCGCCGACGCGCTGGCCGGTGTTTTCGAAATGCGTTTGCGTCGGGTACAGGGCTTCGAACGTCCGGCCGGTCAGGGTCTCCGGCGTACCACGGAAAATGTCGGCGAACGCACGGTTGCACGCGATGATCACGCGCCGGCTGGCGATCGCCTGGCCGACCGGAGCGTCGTTGAAGGCTTGCCTGTAGTCGATCGCCGGTTCCGTCTTCGTCGATTTCGAGCCCATCGCATCCTCGGTTCATCGCCGCGCACTTAAGTGTCCGGCACCTATGGTCTTAGGTAAATACGATACGTAACCTATTAGGAGTGGCCTGTCCACAACCCCCGGGAAGCGGGAGCGGGCATTGGCTGGAGGGAACGGTTCATGTCAACGTCAGCGCCATTGCTTGAAGTCCACGACCTGCGAATCAGCTTCGGCGGCGTCCATGCCTTGGACGGCGCCAGCTTCGCGGTGATGCCCGGGGCCACCACCGGCTTGATCGGGCCCAACGGGGCAGGCAAGACCACCGTTTTCAACCGCGTTTCCGGGTTGCTCGGCACCGGAAGCGGGCGCGTCACCTTCGCCGGCCACGATATCAGCCGGCAACGGCCCGAGCAGATTTCCCGCGCCGGGCTTGTCCGGTCGTTCCAGCTGGCGCGCGGCTGCGAGCAGATGACCGTTTTCGAGCATCTGATGCTCTATGGGCCCCGGCAGCCGGGCGAAGGGCTCCTACGCGGCCTCAGGTCCGGCCCGGCCGTACGGCGGCAGGAAGAAGCCTTGCGGGAACGGGCCCTTGCCATGGCCGGGCGGCTGCGTCTGTCGGCGGTTCTCGACAATCTGGTCGTCAGGCTTTCGGGCGGGCAGAAGAAGCTGCTCGAAATCGGCCGCGTACTGCTGGCCGAGCCGAAAATGATCCTGCTTGACGAACCGATGGCGGGCGTCAACCCGTCGCTGGTGCAGGAGATTGCGGATCACCTGGTCGCGATCCGGCACAGCGGCATCACGATCCTGCTGATCGAGCACGAAATGGAACTCATCGAGCGCCTGTGCGACGACGTCGTGGTGATGGCTGCCGGCCGTTTCCTGACGCGCGGCAGCTTTGCCGAGGTTTCCGCCAACCGGCAGGTTCAGGAATCCTATCTGGGGCTACGCCGCCAATGACCGATCTTGTCGTACAGGGCATCTGCGGCGGCTACCCGAATGCGGAGGAAATCGTCCGGGGCATCGACCTGGCCGTCCGGCCGGGCGAGCTTGCGGTGATCATTGGTCCCAACGGCGCCGGCAAATCGACCTTCCTGAAACTCGTGGCCGGGCTGCTGAGACCCAGCCAGGGCGATGTCCGCCTGGGCGGCACCCTGCTGCGGCCGGGCAGCGCCCGTCTCGCCTGCGGCCTCGGGCTCGGCTTCGTGCCGCAGGAACGCAATGTCTTCGCCAGCCTGACCGTCCGGGAAAATCTCGAGATGGGCGGCTATCTCGTCGGAAACCGCCTGCCGGCACGGGTCGACGAGCAGGTCACGCGGTTTCCGCTGCTCAAATCGAGGCTTCGCGATCGCGCCGGCAATCTGTCCGGCGGACAGCGCCAGATCCTTGCCATGGCCGTCGCGCTGATGACGCAGCCTTCGGTGCTGCTGCTCGACGAGCCGACCGCAGGGCTGTCGCCGGCCGCGGCCGACGAAGTCTTCGCCCTGGTTCGCGATCTCGCCGCATCCGGCCTGGCGGTTCTGATGGTCGAGCAGAACGCGCTGCTGGCCCTCGAATACGGCACGCGCGGCATAGTGCTCGTGGCCGGCCGGAAGGTTCGCGACGTTGCGGCCGATCGGCTGCTGGCTGACGACGAAGTCCGGCATCTCTTCCTCGGAGTACGGGTCACGGAACCGGCAGTGGATCAACCCCGCCGGCAATCACAGACAGGAGGCTTCCATGGCTAAGACGACACGTCGCGAATTCCTTGCCCATGCCGCCGGCGCCGGGGCGGTCGGCGCGGCCGCTTTCGGCCCGATGCGGGCAGGGGCGCAGGATAGCGGCCCCATCAAGATCGGGATGATCATCCCGTTGACCGGCACGACCAGCCAGTACGGGACGACGATGAGCATCGCGGCCAAGCTCGCGGTCAGCGACATCAACGGGGCGGGCGGCGTCGGCGGCCGCCAGATCGAAGTCGTCATCGAGGACGACCGGAGCAATCCGGAAGCGGCCGTCCGGGCCGCGCGCAAGCTGATCGACATCGACAAGGTGGTCGCGATCGGTGGGTCCTATGCCTCGGCCGTGACCTCGGCGGTCGCGCCGCTGTGCTGGGAAAGCCGGACGGTGCTGTTCACCGCCTCGGGCGCCGATTCGATCACCCGGACGCCCCATGGGGGCTACATCTTCCGCACCTCGCCGACCGTCACGCTGCAGGGCACGCGCGTCGGCCAGTTCGCCCGCGAGATCGGCGCCAAGAGCTTCTTCTTCCTCGGCCCCCAGACGCCGTTCGCCCAATCCTACATCGACATCATTTCGGGCATCTTCAAGGAAGGCGGCGGCACCGGCGGCGGGCTGATCTACGAGGAAAAGCGTGCAAGCTATCGCACCGAGGTCGACCAGGCGCTGCGGGCCAGGCCGGATGTGGTCATCCTCGGCGGCTACGTGCCGGATACCGGCGTGGTCCTGAAGGATCTCTTCCGGGCGGGTTATGCCGGCGGCCGTATCGGCTTTTCCTTCGGCGTCAACCAGGTGCTTGCCCAGGCCATACCGGTGGAAGTCGGCGAGGGTACCTACTCGCTGGTCCCCTCGGCGTCGGAGGAGTCCACCGCCTACAAGACCCTGATCGCCAAGATGAACCTGGCGTCGCTAAACACCTATTCCTGCCAGATGTACGACCACGTGGTCCTGGCCGCATTGGCCTTGGCCAACGCACCGTCGGCGCCGATCAACGGGACGACTTTGCGCGACAATGTCAGGGCCATCTCGCAGAACCGGTCGGGGCAGCAGGTCTTCGATGCGGCGGCGGCCCTGAAACTCGTCGCTGCCGGCAAGGCGGTGAATTACGACGGTCCCAGCGGTCCGCTGGAATTCGCCGAGAACGGCGACGTGGAGGGGGTCTACTTCCGCTACGAACAGATGCAGAAGGGGACCATGGCCCTTCTGAAAGTGGCGTAGTCCGGAAAGGGAGGAGCGCGCCATGCTCATCGCCGAAGTCGCCCAGTACATGGTCAACGGGCTGGTCCTGGGGGCGCTGGTCGCCTTGCCGGCGCTGGGGCTGACCCTGATCTTTTCCGTGCAGGGGTTCGTCAATTTCAGCGTGGCGGCCCAGATGACGGTCGGGGCCTACGCGGCCTGGGCGGCCGCCGCGGCGTTGGGCTGGCCGCCGATCCTGATCATGCCCGTCGCCTTCGTGGTCCCGGGCATCCTCGGCATCGTGGCCGATCGCCTGGCGCTGGCCCCTGTGCGCCGCCGGCCGGGCGCCCATACGCCACTGATGCTGGCGGTGGTCTCGATCGCCCTCAACCTCGCCCTGGAAAATGCCCTGCATTTCCTGTTCGGCGGCGACCTGCGCAGCTTCGATCTGGCGGTCGAGCGCGACGTTTCGGTCGTCGGCATCGCGATGGGGCCGCAGCAATTGCGCAACCTAGCCACAGCGCTCACGATCGCCGTAACCCTTGCCGCCTTCTTCTCGCTGACGCGTTGGGGCAAGGCGATGCGGGCGGTGGCCGATAATGCCGACCTGGCCAGGCTCAAGGGCATCGAGCCGGCGCGGCTCGCCGGTCTGGCGACGTTCATCGGCATGGGGTTGGCGGGCATCGGCGGCGCGCTGCTGGCGATCGACACCAGCGTCGACCCGTCGACCGGATCGCGGCTGATCCTGATCATCTTCGCAGCCAGTGTCGTCGGCGGGCTGACCAGCCTTACTGGCGCCGTTCTCGGCGCGCTCGTCGTCGGTATCGTCGGCGAGGTGGCCTTGACCGTGATGCCGCCGGTGTATCAGTCGCTGACCGCCTTCGTGGTCATCCTACTCGTTCTTCTGGTCCGCCCGAACGGGCTGTTCGCCGCCGTGGGAGTCAGGCGATGATTACCTATCTGCTGTTTCTCGGCACGCTGGCCGGAATCTACGCGATCCTGGCCCTCGGCCTTGTGGTTTCCTGGGGCCAGGCAGGCATGGTCAATCTCGGCCTCGCCGGGTTTTTCGGGCTTGGCGCCTACGCCTCGGCGATCCTGTCGGGGGCTGGCGTGCCCATCGGCCAGGCCTGGTGCCTTGCGACGCTCCTGTCCGCTGCCGCCGGGATCGCATTCTGCCTGCTGACCCGGACGCTGCGCGGCGACTACCTTGCGATCGTCACGCTCGGCTTTGCTGAAGGGCTGCGGCTGGTCGAAACCAACGAACGCTGGCTGACCGGCGGCAGCGACGGCATTTCGGGCATCAGGGCGCCGCTCAAATCGCTGCTTCCCGATGCCTTTCCGTCGCTTTATCTCGCCGTGACCTGGGCAGTGGTCGCGGTCGCGGTGGTATTGCTGGCCCGCCTGTTGCGCAGCCCGTTCGGCCGTGCGCTGCGCGCAGTGCGCGACGACGAGCAGGTCGCCGCGGTGGCCGGCAAATCGGTGCTGCGGTTGAAATGCCAGGCATTCGGCATCGGCGCGGCGCTTTTCGGCATTGCCGGCGCCGTCTACGCCCATTTCACCAGCTATATCGCGCCGGACAATTTCGGCGTGCAGATCACCATCTATATCTTCCTCGCAGCAACGGCGGGCGGCCACAGCCGGCTCGTCGGCGCGGTGGTCGGGGCCTTGGCCGTGATGACGATCCTCGAGGCCTCGCGCCTCGCCGCGACCGCCATTCCAGGGCTGGACGCCGTGGAGATTGCGGCACTCAGGGAATTTGCAATCGCCGTCGCCCTGATCCTGATCATTCAATGGCGGCCTGACGGGATATTCCGCATGAGCAACCAGCACGCCGGCGCCCGCCCGGTCGCGCGTCCGGTGACGGCCGATGTCCGCTCCTGACCTCGACGCGGCGGGAATGACACCCTCGACCACGCCGGTCGGCGACGAGGTTGCCGCGGCTTTCCTGGGGGCGGGCCTGGTGGCGGCCGCGCCCGCAACGTCGCGCGATCGCGGCTCGGGGCCCCACGCCCGCATTCTCCTCAAGCGGGCGACGATCCTGGACGGCGCCGGCGCGCCGCCCTGGGGCCCCGCCGATTTGCTGGTCGAGGACGGGCGCATCGCCGCCCTTGCAAAGACCGGAAAACTCGACCGCGAGCGGGGCCATGGTGCCGTCGAGATCGACTGTGATGGCAAATTCCTGACGCCGGGTTTCGTCGATTGCCACGCCCATGTCGGTGCCCCCTTCCATGCCAGGAACGGGGCGGTGCCGCCGGCCGACTATGTCTACAAGCTCTGGCTGGCACACGGCGTGACCACGATCCGCGAGGTGGGCTGCTTCAACGGCCTGACCTGGACGCTGCAGCAGAAGGAGGCCGCGCGGACTTCGAAGATCGCGGCCCCGAACATTTTGGCCTACCCGGCTTTTCCGGCGACGACGGACTATGCCAAAACCATTCACACGCCCGACGAGGCGCGAGCCTGGTTGGCGGCGGTCAAGGCCCGTGGCGCGGATGGCGTGAAGTTCTTCGGCGCGCCGCCGGCGATCATGCAGGCGGCGCTCGCCCATGCCGGCGAGATCGGGCTGCGCAGCTGCTGCCATCATGCGCAGCTGGCGGTCGGCCGGGCAAACGCCCTGAGGACGGCGTCCTGGGGGCTGACCACGACCGAGCATTCCTACGGCATCCCCGAGGCGCTGATGGAACGCCACACCCTGCAGGCCTTCCCGGCGGGCTACGACTATGGCGACGAATATCTGAGGTTCTCGGCAGCGGGCCAAGCATTCCTGCAGGCGGCACCGCCCGGGAGTGCGAAATGGGACCAGGTACTGGACGCGTTTCTCGGGCACGGCCATGCCTTCGTCCCAACCTTCAACGTCTACGACGCCAACCGCGATCTGATGCGGACGCGTCGGGCCGACTGGCATCCGCGCTTCACCGATCCGACGCTGTGGTCCTATTTCCAGCCGCAGCGCGGCGGGCATGGCGCCTATTGGTACCGCTGGTCGACGACCAACGAGACCGAGTGGCGTGAGACCTTCCGTCTCTGGATGGCTTTCGTCAATGCTTACAAGAACCGGGGTGGCCGCATCGGCGTCGGCAGCGATTCCGGGTTCATGTTTCAGACCTACGGATTCGGCTATGTGCGCGAGCTGGAATTGCTGCAGGAGGCCGGCTTCCATCCACTGGAAGTCCTGCGGGCCGCGACCGCATGGGGTGCCGAGCTGCTGGGGCTTGGCGAGGAGGTCGGCACCCTGGAAACGGGCAAGGCGGCCGATATCCTGATCCATGATCGCAATCCCCTTGCCGATTTCAAGCTGCTCTACGGTACTGGCGCCATGCGGCTGAACGACGAGACCGCCGCCGTCGACTGGGATCGCTGCCTCTACCGCGTGATCAAGGGATCGATCATCTACGATCCGGCCGAACTGCTTGCCGATGTCGAGGCGATGGTGGCCGCGCGGCGGGCGGCGGCGTGACCGCTTCGTTCGTCATCCTGACCGGCGCGCTCGGCAGCGGGAAGACCACGCTACTGTCGACCTATCTGGCACTGCCCCGGGCCGCCCATACCGGGGTCATCGTCAACGATGCCGGCGAGATCAATGTCGACGGTGCCATCATCGAATCCGGCGGGCGGGACCTGCCGTTCGCGCGGCTGGGCAATGGCTGCGTCTGCTGTTCGGCCGGGGCCGATCTCGGCGATGCGATCGATGAGTTGATCGCGCTGCGGGCGGAACGGGGCCTCGGCGATCCCAGGCAGATCATCCTCGAGACAAGCGGCCTGGCCGAACCCGGGCCGATCGTGCGGTCGCTGACGCGATCGCGACGCTACCGCTTCAATCTCAGGATCGTCGCGACCTTCGATTGCGATCGGGGTGATTTCGGCGACGACGGTCTGCCGCAATATGCCGCCCAACTCGCCGGGGCCAACGCCGTCATTCTGACCAAGCTCGACCGCTGTACGCGCGAGAGCCGTGGCGCAAGGCAGGAGGAGGTGCGGCGCTTCAATCCTCTCGCTGCCCAGGTGGTCGTGGCTGACGCGGCTGATCGTGCGATCGCGGCCTTCGGCGGCGGCGACACGGTCGACCCGGGCCACCCGGCCTTGCGGGTGGGGCCCCGCTGTCATCCACGCCTGACCATCCTAACGGCTCGATGGGGCGTGCCGCCGGCCTGGCACATGGTCGAGGATTGGCTGGATGACATCGCGGCATTCTGCGGCGCAAGGCTGCTGCGGGTGAAGGGTATGATCTCGCCGGCCGACATGCCGGGCCCGCTGCTGATCAATGCGGTCGGCGATTGCTTCGGCCCGCCGACCCTGTTGCGGGGCGGGGCCAGCGCAGCGCAGGACGGGCTGGTCCTGATCGTGCGCGACCTTGGCTTGCCGGATCTTGCGACTTTCAGCCGGACGGTGTCTGCCTGCCCGCCGGTCCTGACCGAACCTGGATCAACCCGATGAACGCAACCAAGCTGGATCGAATCGACCTCAACATCCTTGTCCAACTGCAGAAGGACGGTGCCCAGACCAACCTGGAGCTGGCCGACAAGGTGGGGCTGTCGGCGAGCCCCTGCCTGCAGCGGGTGAAACGCCTGGAGAAGGCCGGCTACATCGCCGGCTATGGCGCGCGGATCAATCTCACGAAACTGATGGAAAGCGTCACCGTCTTCACCGAGGTCACGCTGGTCGACCACCGGATGGAGGATTTCGTCAAGTTCGAAGCCAACATCCGCGACGTCGACGAAATCATGGAATGCCACCTCGTCAGCGGCGGTTATGACTATCTGCTTCGTTTCATCACCCGCAGCATCGCGCACTACCAGGAGTGCATCGAGTTTCTCCTGGAGCGCAACATCGGCATCGCGAAATATTTCAGCTACATCGTGATCAAGTCGCCGATCGTGAAGACGGCGGTGCCGCTCAAGACCTTGTTGCCGGACGTCTGAAGACGAAGCACTCGCTTACCCGAGGCCCGCTAGGTGGAAGGACTTCAGCTCCAGGTACTCGTCGATCCCGTGCCGCGAGCCTTCGCGGCCGATCCCGGATTGCTTGATGCCGCCAAACGGGGCGACCTCGAGCGAGACTGAGCCGGTATTCAACCCGACCATGCCGAACTCCAGCCGCTCGGCGACACGCCAGGCACGATTGAGGTTCTGCGTGAAGAAATACGACGCCAGGCCATAGGGCGTCGCGTTGGCGATCTCGATGGCCTCCCGCTCGTCGCCGAACCGGAACAAGGGCGCGACGGGCCCGAAGGTTTCCTCATTGGCGAGGTGCATGTCGATCGTCGCGCCGCCGAGAACGGTCGGTTGCGTGAACAGCCCGTTGCCTCCGGTCTGCCCCCCGAGAAGCAGCTCGGCGCCCTTTGATCGGGCATCGTCGATATGGCGCTGCACCTTTGCGAGGGCCGCTTGATTGATCAGTGGCCCAATGGTCACGCCCGCGTCGAGGCCGTTGCCGACGACGAGGCGGGAGACGGCGCCGAGCAAACGATCGACCAGTCGATCGTAGATGCCGTCCTGGACCAGGATACGGTTGGCACAGACGCAGGTCTGGCCGCCGTTGCGAAACTTGCTGGCCATCAGCCCGGCCACCGCGAGGTCGATGTCGGCATCGTCGAAGATGATGAACGGCGCATTGCCGCCGAGTTCGAGGCTGACACGCTTGATCGTGCCGGCGCATTGCTGCATCAGCATGCGGCCCACGCCGGTCGAGCCAGTGAACGACAGCTTGCGCACGCCGGCGCTGGCCGTCAGCGTGCCGCCGATATTCTGCGGCATTCCGGTCAGTATGCTCAGGACTCCCTTCGGAATGCCGGCTCGCTCTGCCAGCACGGCCAGCGCCAGGGCCGAGAACGGCGTCAGTTCCGACGGCTTGACAATGATTGGGCAACCGGCGGCCAGGGCGGGTGCGACTTTGCGGGTGATCATCGCATTGGGGAAGTTCCAGGGGGTGATCGCCGCCGAAACGCCGATCGGCTCCTTGAAAACGATGATCCGGCGATCCGCCGACGGCGCCGGGACGGTCTCGCCATAGACCCGCCGGGCTTCCTCGGCGAACCATTTGACGAATCCGGCGCCGTAGCGGATTTCCGCCCGCGCCTCCGCCAGCGGCTTGCCTTGCTCGAGCGTCATCAAGGTGGCCAAGTCCTCGATGTTGGCGAGCATCAGATCATGCCAGGCTTCGAGCATCCGACCGCGCTCGGCGCCGGGCAGCGCCCGCCATGCCGGCCAGGCGGCTTCGGCGTCGCTGATAGCGGCCATCGTCTCCGCCTGGCCCAGCGCGGGGACGGTACCGATTATCTCGCCCGTTGCCGGATCGGCTACGCCAAGCACCGGGCCGTCGTGGGCGTCGGTCCAGCTTCCGCCGACAAACGCCTGCTGGCGAAAAAGTGTCTTGTCCCGGAGGCGGGCCTGGATCGACATGAGATGAACTCCCTGAAGCTGTCCTTGCCCGGCAAGCCTGATGGATCGAGGCGGCAGTTGCTGCCGAATGGATCTCCTGAACGCAGCTTCCTGCCGCGACCGCAGCATGATTCGGCAGGTGATGCCGCGGACGCGGCCGTGGCTTATCACGTAGCCCGGCCATCCAGCAGGGCTGCCAGCGCCTCAAGCGACTTGGCCCACAGCGCCGTATAGGCGTCGTCCGTCATGTAGGCGGCATGGGCGGTCAAGGTGACATCGTCTCGCCCGGCATAGGGATTGTTGGCCGGAAGCGGTTCGTCAGGGAAAACGTCCAGGGCGGCGTGGCCGATCTGGCCGTCGTCGAGCGCGGCCAGCAAAGCGGTTTCTTCGATCAGAGCCGCGCGGGCCGTATTGACCAGGAGGAAGCCGCGTTTGGGCAGAGACAGCCGCGGGCGGTCGAGGAGGGCTGCAGTCTGCTCGGTCAGGGCGAGGTGAAGGGAGACGACGTCCGCTTCCGACAGGACCCCGTCGAGATTGGGTTCAAAGGCCGGGTGATTGCGGTAGCTTCGGTTCCAGGCCGAGACCTGCAGTCCCAGCGCACCGGCCAAGTCGGCCAGGGTGGCGCCGATGCCGCCCAGCCCGATGACGGCAAGCTTGCGTCCGCCCAGTTGCAGCCCGCCTCGCGGCTGCCATCGACCCGTCCTGATGTCGCGATCCATCCGGGCGATGCCGCGGGCGCCAGCGAAAATCAGCGCCAGCGCATGCTCGGCGACCGCACGATCGCCATAGCCCGGCATGGTGGTGACCTGGATGCCGCGGCGCTGTGCATCCGCCAGATCGACATAGGTGCCTGCCCCTGTTCCCATGAAAACGATGCCGCGGATGTTTGGGCAGGCGTCGAGTACCGTGGGAGGGATCTTGGTGTGCTCGATCAACACCACCTCGGCGTCACGGCAAAGGCCGGCCAGTTCGGTTTCCGACGGGTTGCCGTCATTGATTGCGAGCGAGGGCGGAATCGGCAACGCCCGTCTGGTGATCGTTTCTCTAAGTTCAGCGGTGCAGTCGACGAAGATGGCACGCATGGTCGCTCCTGGATCGGTCCAGAAAGGACGCTAGTGGCATGGCGCAGCAGGATATGCTGTTTCAGCCGGCTCAGTCGGGGCGAGGAAACGGTTCGGCCCCTGCATTTCAGCGCTGTCTGCTGCACGGGCCCCGTATCCTCTGCATTGAAGCACGAGCGGGAGAGCGCCATGTCATCACAGATTGCCGACTTCATTGTCATCGGGGGCGGTATCGCCGGCGCATCCGTGGCCTATGAACTCGGTGCGAGGGGCAAGGTCGTGCTCCTCGAGGCCGAGAGCGCCACGGGCTATCACTCCACAGGCCGTTCGGCCGCCGTCATGTCCGAGAATTATGGCCCGGCTCTCTGGAGCCGCCTCGTTTCCGCCTCGCGCGCCTTTCTTGAGACGCCGCCGGACGACTTCGCGGAAGCTCCGCTGGTGACCCCGCGCGGGGCGATGTTCCTGGCGCAGGAGCATCAGGAGGAACAGCTTCGCCACCAAGCCGCGGAACTGATCGGGCGCGGGGCGACCGTCGACCTCGTCTCCGTCAAGGATGCGCAGCGCTACTGCCCGGTGATCCGGTCAGAAGAGTTCACCCTGGCGCTTTATGAGCCGGACTGCCGGGACATAGACACCAATTCGCTGATGAACGGGTATCTCAAGGCGTTCCAGCGCCGCCAGGGGCAGATCGTGACGTCCGCCAGGGCAGTCGCGCTCGCGCGCCGTAACGGGGTCTGGAAAGCATCGACACCACAGGGCGACTTCGAGGCGCCTGTGATCATCAATGCGGCGGGCGGATGGTGCCAGAATGTCGCTTCCCTCGCGGGGCTGCCTGTGCGGAACGTCGTCCCCTTCCGCCGCACCGCGGTGACATTCGATCCACCGGTTGGCAGTGACATCCGGACGTGGCCGATGACTTTCGACGTTGCCGAGACCTTCTATTTCAAGCCGGAGGCCGGCCGTATCATGGTCTCCCCCGTCGACATGGCAGCGTCGGTGCCTTGCGACGCCCAGGCCGATGAATTGGAAGTCGCGATTGCGATCGATCGTATCCATACCTACACGACGATGGAGGTCGCTTCCGTAAAGCACAAATGGGGTGGGCTCAGAACCTTCGCACCCGATCATGAACCCGTGATCGGGCCCGATCCCGATGCGGACGGATTTATCTGGTTGGCGGGGCAAGGCGGCAATGGCGTGATGGCCGGTGCCGCTGCGGCGCGATTGGCGGCCAGTCTGGCCCTCGGCGAAGGGGTTCCGCCCGACATCTCGGCACTCGGCGTTACAGCGGACGCGATATCGCCCGGGCGAGAATGCGTTCGCGGCACAATTGCGCGAGACCCCGTGGTGTAACGTCTGGGTCTGATGGACGCCTGCGGCGTCCTGTCGTCAGACTTTGCGCGGAGCGCGGCCAGCCTCCCGTCGCGTGTGAACGCGATGGCGCTACCTGCCGACGACACCGAGAAGGTGTACGCAGTCGACTTCAGCCTCGTCTTCATCCTCCATGAGAATGCTGCCGACGCGTCCCATGGCGAAGACGATAGCGAGGGCCGCAGTCGTCAGAGCACCTCGCCGCGCCCGAAGATGTTCCTCCAGCTCCACAGAAGCTGGTCTGTGACGCGTGTCAGGCGACAGTCGATACTGAATATCCCGGCAGCGTGGCTGTTCAAACTGGCTGCAGTGGCCTGGAGGCCTTCCACACGGTCGATCGCCGACGCAGATCGATAGGCTTATCATCCTATGATTTCTAATCGAGTATCGGGTGCACGCCGTCTACCTCAAGACGGGCCAGTCCTTCTCTCATCAATCTCAATTGTTCCGCGGTATGAGCTTCCCATTTTGTCACCTCCGCCAGCACCCTGAGTGGTTCGCGCGACCGGTATGATAGCGAGGGATTTCCCGGGAATTTCTTGTCCGTAAGATTGGGATCATCAAAGATTGGTCCCGTAGGTTCCACGACGTAGATGCGCTCCGGCTCATTGCCGGCCGCAAGTTCAGCGCCCCAAATTGCAGCGTCGAGCGTTGCAGAAAAATAAACCCAGGAAAGTGGCCGTAACGTCGAAAAATTGGAAGAATACCCCACAACAATGAAATCGCCTGGCGCGAGATTGGCCCGCGTTCCATGAAAGAATGATTGCGAAAACGCTTTAGCAGACTTCGACATGTGAACGCTCCTATTTTAAAAATTTACTAGATTGTGTTAAAATTCCACCAGCCGATTTTGGTCACTTGGTGGTGCGGCATCTTCGTCCAGCCACGTTTTCCAATTATGCTTGGTGGGCCGCTCACCCGAGACCATCAAGGAGGCCGGATCGAATTAAGCGATCCGGCGCTCCACATGACGGCCTAATTCTTAAGTCATCATCAATTCTGTTTAGAACGCTCAAGGCTCTAATAGTCGCTCGAATTGAACTTACCCGACAACATTCTCATGCGGCCAAGGGTCGGCCCATGCTGGAATCTGCATCAGCCGATCCAGCCAAGCCGTTATATGCTTAAAATCTTCAATCGGCATTTGGGCTTGCCGCCAATAGGCGGCCATGGACGCAAGTTGGAAATCGGCGATAGTAAGCCGATTGCAGACCACATAGAGCATTTCTTCAAGATGCCGATCGAGAATCGCCGCGTACTTTCTCAGATCCGCGACTTTGGGTTTCAGTGCATCGGGATTTGGTTCTCCAATATTAAAGGTAGATTTAACAATGTACTCGAAGTAGAAATGGGATATGGCTGGTGACCAATGACCGTCTCCCCATGACAGCCAACGCAATATCTCAACTTGCTCCTCAGGATTATTTACCGGCCACATGTCCGAGTGGGCACGGATGCAGAGATAAACCATAATGGCGCTGGCTTCCCAGATCACGGTCTCGCCGTCAACTAAGGTCGGAACTTTCATGTTGGGGTTGATCGCCGCATATTGTGGCTTCTGAAGCTCACCCCCCATCAGATCCAACTCGACGAATTCAGCGGAGATTTGAAGATGCTTTGCCAACGCTAATACACGGCGAGGTGCTTGAGCCTTGATCCAGTAGATCTTCATTCTCTGTCCTCTCTTCAGACGAGTTTATTTTTCGGGAGTTCCACAGTCTCCCCTTCTCGGGAGGGCTCCTGGCGTAGGAAGGCTGCTCTTGAAGCGTCGGCTAGAATAGCCTTGTCTAACGTGGTGGCTCTGCGAATGGTCGGGGCGCCTTCAGCGCCGCGACTATCCAGCGGGGGGCATGCCTAGTCACCATCAACCAGTGGAGCATTCGTAGGGGGCACGGCCGATCTGTCGTCGAGTGCGATCTCGGCAATGGCCCGCAAACCGTCGTTGAGAGGGGGGCTTAATACCCGCGGCGGAATGACGTCCGAAAGCTTCACCTTTGAAAAATGGTCTGGGAAGGTCGCTGATCGGACTTGGTCCGCGCGAGTGGTGGTGATCGAGGCATCCTGAAAGCCCGTTTTGCACTTGTGCTCGCCCCATCCGGCGACGATAGCATCCGCGTGAAACGTGCCATCGGCCTCGTTTGCCCAGGCAGGCGAAGCGTCAGCGAGGGCCGCATTGAAGGTCACTGATGCGCCATCGGATATGCCGTTCGAGCTTGCCATGGGAGTCTGTAACCTATTAAATAGTTACATGACAAAAAACGAAAGGTCAATCTCCCAGCCCCGGGCGTATTTTTCGCCGATCGGGCGCTTACGCATGCTGGCTGGCGATCCCGCGCTTGATTTCGCCAACACACTCCATTGGCGCGGGGGGATTGAGGTTGATTTTCTCCCAGACTACCAGGCTCTCAGCGATTGGTCGGTGCCGGCGGGGCTTCTGAAGGAGGATGAGAGGCGTAGCCTTGTCGACATGGCGCTCGCCCATCCGCAGGACGCTCAAGCGACTCACCGTGCGGCAATCGACTTGCGTAATGCTTGGCGTCAGAATCTTTCGCAGCGGATCGGCAGCGGTTCGCTCTATTCGCCAAAATCGAATCAGGCTACCACGCTTGCACCCGTGCTGACTTCGGCGCTAGGCGATCCCCAACTTCTGATTTCACCTAACGCCGGGGCAAGCGGAAAGGAGGCACATTTCCTCTTCCTGCCGGTCGCTCGCGTCGCCTTGGCGATTGCGAGCCTCGAGCTCATCCCCGGAGACCGCAAACTTGGACGCTGTGAGGGCGACCCTTGTGGCGGCTTCTTCTTGAATACCAGCCGCTCGAAGCCCAGGCGCTGGTGTTCCATGGATAGCTGCGGAAATCGAGCCAAAGTACGCGACTTTCGAAGCCGTTTTGTCGTTGGCGAGCGGGAGAACCGCGACGGATAAACGGTCGGGTGTGGCGATGGCCCTGACCCTTACCCTTACCCAACAATCCCCTCCGGGCTAAAGGCGGGTTTTCCGATAAGCCGACAATGAAGGCCGCCGAGGCTCGACCCTGCCAGCGCAGTGCCGCCACCGATGATCAACTTGTGATAGCGGATGGTATCGCTAGTAAGACTTGACGCCGGAATCCGAGCGCAACGTGCATGCGAACATGTGCTCAGGCCCCTGTTTTTCCGGTCGATCAGGAACTGAGCGAGGGCAGGGTGCCCACCAGTCGAGGCTGGCAACAAACCTTTGGAAACGGCTGATGTCGATGGAGCTGGACGCGAGGGCGTCGCTGTTGCTGGCGCACCACGCGGTTCGGGAAGCGATCGGGCGGGTGCTCCACGTGCAGCCCCGCGAGTTGTCCGCCGCCGTCGTAGCCCTGGCCGCCGCGCAGGTCGAGCTGGACACGGCGGTTGAGCGCGCGTGTGCGGCGCTGGCGGGCGCAAAGGAAAGGCCGCTCTCACCATGACGAAGGCTGACCGCAAGACGGTCATGCCGAGGCCGGGCCGCCAACACCCACAACCGCGCCCAATCCGCCCGTGATTTGCCGGCCCCGGTGCCATGATTGCTGCCGGAAGCCCGCGGTCACCGCCCGGGGACAAGCCAGGTTGGCTCCCCGGGTTGCGATGGCCAGGGGCCGGTTCGTGCCGCTTGCCAGCCGGCGCGGCTGCCGGATGCTGTCGCACGAGAGCACCGCTGCCCGCCGCTCGGGCCCAGCGGCTGCACCGTCTATGCCGACCGCCGCTTGGCTCGTCGCCTGTTCGGGGCGACAACCGGCATGGTGGATCTTGTCTGCCCCATGGCTGCGGACCGGCCGACGCCGGAGACACGCTGACGGTCGATGAGGTGCTACGCCACTGCCGGGCTGGCGGCATGAATGTCTAGCCGGACCCGATCGGCCTAACGCGATTTCATGCATGGCCATAATCGACCTTTGATTGCGTTGGGGAGGGTTATAAATAACACCGGGATTCCGGATCGGTCCCGACACAATACCGCTTGCACCCGTCCACCGCCCCGCCCACAATGCCGCTCGCGACCGGCTCCGATCACGCAGGAAGCCTGGGTTCTCCCCGTGGGTTCGATTCCCCTTGGGGACGCCACAGGCCGCTCAAATCCTGAATATTGCCGAATTATGCGGATCGCACCGGGCCAATCCGATAGTGCGACCACCTGGGGTCGGGCAATACCCCACCTGCCCATGATGTCGTCTAATCAATGCGACACGAGCACCGGCAGGGTGGCCCGGTTCAGGAGGTCCTCGGTGAACCCACCGAAGATGAACTCGCGGAGCCTGGCGTGGCCGTAGGCACCCGAAACCAGCAGATCGACGCCGCGCTCGGCCGCCCGCATCAGCATCTGGTCCGCCGGGGTCGGGCCGGCGGCGACCTCCACCGCCAGCTCGGCGTGAACATGGTGGCGGGAGAGATAGGCCACCACCGAACGCAGCCGCTGGCGCACGGCTTCGATCTCGCCGGGCAGTGAGCCCGGCGGCGCGATCTCGACGACCTCGACCTTCCTGGCCAGGCGCAGCAGCGGCATCGCATCGCCGACGGCGCGGGCGGCTTCCCGCCGGTCGCTCCACGCGATCATGACGTTCTCGCCGATCGATGCCGACGGCGGCGCTTTCGGCAGGACCAGCACCGGCCGGCCGGCCGCCACGATCAGGCCCTCCGCGAACCGGCCAGGCGCGTCTCCGGGATCCTCTCCCCCGCCGATCTGCCCCACGATGGCGAGATCGGCGCGCCGCGCGGCCTGGGCAAGCAGGCTTGGCGGATCGCTGAGGCCTCCCGGCTGATCGCCGTCGATGCGCAGCCATTCGGCGCTCGGCATGCTCGGGCTGAAGGCTGCGAAATGTTCCTTCGCGCGGGCTTCCGTCGCCGACAGGGCCGTCTCGATCGTCGTGTCCCAGTCGCGACCGGCCCAGCCGAAGAGCGTAAATGGCGCCACCCTGGACGGTGCGACATAAGCGCACACCAGCCGGGCGCCGTGCCGCTGGGCCAGGCCGCGCGCCGCAGCCAGCCGGGCCGCCGCGTAGCGGCTGTCGTCGACATGGACGAGGATGGTGCCGAAATCCCGCGAGCGCATATCGGGCTCCTGTTTCAATGCGACATCAGCACCGGCACGGTCATCGACGACAGGATCGAGCGCGTCACCCCGCCGAGGACCAGCTCCTGCAGCCGCGAATGGCCATAGCCGCCCATCACCAGCAGATCGGCGCCATGGTCCGCCGCGCGCGACAGGATCAGCGAGGCGTCGCCGACATCCCTCATCCCGGGCAGATACTCGGCGCCCGACGGCAGGCCATGCGCCTCGAGATAGCGGCGCATACTCGCCAGCCCCTCGCGCCGCCGGCCGATTTCTTCCTCGCTCGCCCAGGCAGGGCCGATCTCCAGCAACTGAACCTTCTCGGCATCGCGCAGCAGGGGAAGGGCATCGTAGAGCGCGCGCGCCGCTTCCCGGCCCTCGGTCCAGGCGATCAGCGGCCGCCGGCCGACGCCTTCGAAACGCCCCGCATACGGCACGATGAGTACCGGCCGTCCGGCCGCCATCATCACGTCCTGCGCCACCGTTCCGGGGCCCTCGAACGAGGTCGCATCGGCATCGCTCTGCCCGACCACGATCAGGTCGGCGCGCCGCCCCTCGCGCACCAGGATGGGCGCGACGTGCCCCAGGCCGTCGGCCTCCTCGATCCGCCAGATGGCGTCGGGCACCTGGTGCTTGAGCGCGGCGAAATGGTCTTCGGCGCGTGCCTGGGCCGACCGGCGTTGCCTGGCCAGGGCTTCGGTCCAGCCGGGATTGACCTCGCCGGGCAGCGCGAGCGGCATCGTGGCCGGCGGCGGCACGAACAGGCCGACGAGCGTGGCTTCCAGCTTGCGGGCCATCGCGCCGGCCAAGGCCAGGCGGGCCGGGCAGTGCCGGGTTTCGTCGACGTGAACCAGCATGGTCGAGATCGTGGGCATGGCTGTTCTCCTGTCAGCGGCTTTTCTGATCATGCGCATCGCTGCCGGGGCGGTCGTTGATCCGGGTCAAGCCGCGCGACATCGATGGCGAGCCGCTGCGCAGGCCCAGGATGTAGGTGACCACCATGGCCGTCTGCTCGGGCGTCAGGCTCAGGTTCGGCATCGTCTGATGCGACGTCTGCAGCATCACGCGCAGCGCCAGCGCACTGATCGCGGGGTTGCGCGCCAATTCGGCGAACGGCACCGCGCCTTCCTTCGGCGATACATGATCGAGCTGGCCGGTGGCATGGCACGGGCCGCAATGGGCCTGCACGAACGCCGCTTCCGGATCCGATGCCGCAACGACGGGCAAGGCATTGGAACCGGCAAGCACGGCAATGAGTGGGAGCACGAAGATCGCACGGCGCATTTCCATTCCTCCGGCACTGCGGCAACGCGGCCCTCCAATTTCGTCCCATCGCCGCGCCGGTGGCTTTGATCGAGGTCAACTCGCCGCGCAGCTTGTCGCGTAGGATCGACCCCATCGGACAGGAGATGAGCATGCAGGCCATGGTTCTCCGCGGCGGATCGTCGCTGCTCCAACTCGAGACCCGACCCGATCCGCTGCCCGGGCCGGGCGAGATCCGCCTGAAGGTCGAGGCCTGCGCGGTCTGCCGCACCGATCTGCACGTCGTGGACGGCGATCTGCCTCACCCCCGCCTGCCGCTCGTGCCCGGCCATGAGATCGTCGGGCGGGTCGACGCCCTCGGCAGCGGCGTCACCGGCATGGCGCTCGGCGACCGGGCGGGCATTCCCTGGCTTGGCCATTGCTGCGGCCGCTGCCGGTACTGCATCGCCGGCAGCGAGAACCTCTGCGATGCGCCTCTTTTCACCGGCTACACGCGCGACGGCGGCTTCGCCACCCATGTCGTCGCGGACGCGGCATTTGCCTTCCCGCTGCCCGACGGGGGAGACCCGGTCGCCATGGCGCCGCTGATGTGCGCCGGGCTGATCGGCTGGCGAACCCTGCGCGCGGCGGGCGATGCGAAACGTCTGGGGCTGTTCGGTTTCGGCGCGGCTGCTCACATCCTTGCCCAGGTCGGCCGCTGGCAGGGCCGCGAAATCTACGCCTTCACCCGGCCCGGGGACATCGCCGCGCAACGGCACGCCCTCGGGTCGGGGGCCAGCTGGGCCGGTTCGTCGGAGGCGGCTCCCCCCGACCCGCTCGATGCGGCGATCATCTTCGCGCCGGTAGGCGATCTCGTGCCGGCGGCGCTGGCAAGGGTCCGCAAGGGCGGCCGGGTGGTCTGCGGCGGCATCCACATGACCGACATCCCCGGCTTTCCCTATTCCCTGCTGTGGGGCGAGCGTCAGCTTGCTTCGGTGGCGAACCTGACCCGTGCCGACGCCGTCGAATTCCTGGCAATCGCCGAGAAGGCGAAGCCGGTCGTGACGACCACGACCTATGCGCTTTCCGACGCGAACAGGGCCCTGGCCGACCTGCGCGCGGGCCGGTTTCAGGGGGCCGCGGTCCTGGTTCCCTGATCTGGCGGCGCTCAGTGCGAGATGAAGACCGGCAGGGTCGTCTCGAGCAGGATGTGCCGGGTGGCGCCGCCCAGCAGGTATTCATGCAGCCGCGAATGGCTGTAGCCGCCCATGACCACGAGATCCGCGCCGAATGATGCCGCCTGATGCAGAAGGCGGGTGCCGACCGGCTGGCCGGCGGGATTGTCGTCCCGCTGCATCGTCGCGGCCACGCCGTGGGCGGCCAGGTAGTCCATGAGGCTCTCAAGCTCCAGCGCCGAGCGTGCCGCGTCGCTTCCATGCTCGCCGGGTGTCGCCACCTGGAGAATGCGGACGGCCTGGGCCTGCCGCAGCAGGGGCAGGGCGTCGCGCACCGCCCTTGCCGATTCCCGGTCGGCCTTCCAGCAGACGACGATCCGGTCGACGGCGGCGTCGGCCGCGCAATTCCCGGGAACCACCAGTACCGGGCGCCCGCTGCGCAGCAGCAATTCCTGCGGCACCGCGCCCAGGCGATGTTCCCCCGATTTGCCGTCCGGTGCCTGGCCGACGATCGTCAGGTCGGCGAAGCGGGCCTCGCGCAGCAAGGTCGGCGCAATGTCGTCGAACAGGCTGGGTTCGGCATCGACGACCCGCCAGCGCGCGGAAGGCATGTCCTGCGCGAGTTTCTGGAAATGCTCCTCAGCATGGCGCAGCGTCGTGCGGATCCGCCGCGCGGTCTTCTCGACCCTTATGCAGTCGACGGTGCACGGCATCGCGAACGGGTCGGCCGCGCGCAAGCCCACGTGAAGCGCGACGAGCGCGGCCCCCTGACGGCGGGCTATCGTGCCTGCGAGGCGCAGCCGGTTGGGACAATCCTGGGTATCGTCGACATGGACTATAATGGTGGCCAGCGCGGTCACGTGTCTTTCTCCGTCAACCATGCGGGCAACTCGCCACGGATTTCCGGCACGGGCCTTGATCTGGATCAAGTGAGGCTTCGCCCGGTGGATCTAGCTTGGCCCGATGACGGGCTTGGGGCGACTATCGATCGACCGGCGCCGGCTGATCGGTGCCGGTTGCCTGATGGCTTGCGCCGCCTTTGCACGGGCCGCGCGCGGCCAGGCTGCAAGCGATCTGATCGGTGACGTGCGATTGCATGTGGCACGCGCCGACGACACGTTGCCCGATCTCGCCGTCGACAACGATCTCGGCTACGGCGAGGTGCTGGCGGCCAACCCCGGTATCGATCCCTGGCTGATCCCGCGCGGCACCGTCGTCGTGCTGCCGGCCGCGCATCTGCTGCCGGCCCGGCCGCGGCGCGGCATCGTGATCAATCTGGGCGATCAGCGGCTCTACTCGTTCCTGAGCGGCACGGTCCGCAGCTTTCCGATCGGCATTGCCGTCGAAGAGCAGGACATGCGGCTCGGCACCACGCGCATCCGGCGCAAGCAGGAACATCCGGCCTGGTATCCGCCGCCGTCGGTCAGGGAAGAAAGCCCATGGCTGCCCGGCGTGGTGCTGCCGGGGCCGGACAACCCGCTGGGCAGCCGCGCGCTCTACCTGGAATGGCCGCGTGTCCTGATCCACGGCACGAACAAGCCCTATGGCGTCGGCCGGCGGGTCAGCCACGGTTGCATCAGGCTCTACGAGCCGGATATCGCTCAGCTCTATCGCGAAGCCTCGATCGGCACGCCCGTGACCTTCGTCTTCGAGCCGGTCAAGCTCGGCTGGGCCGCGGATGTGCTGTATCTGGAGATACATCCGACCCTCGACCAGATCGACGCGCTGGAGAACGGGGAGGGCGCCGGGCGGGACGAGCCGGCAGGGCTGCGCGAGGCGATCCTGTCGGCCGCCGGCGCGGCGGGCGGCCGAGTGGATTGGGATGCCGTCGCCCTGGCGGCCCAGCGGCGCAGCGGCTTGCCGGTGGCGATCGTCCGCTGACGATGCCACCGGTCGCGCCGGTCATTGCTTGCGCAGCGACCTGTTGAACATGCGGTCGGCCTTGTCGCTGGCAGCCTTCGCATCGGCCGCGGCGGTGCTGGCGCTGGCCTGGGCAC
>JAEYTW010000384.1 GCA_023433835.1 Pseudomonadota bacterium
TTCGGGGGGGGGGGCCGCCCCCTCCGCCCCCCCCCCGCCGTCGCCTAAAGAATCTCGTTGAACTCGATGACGTTGCTGTCGGGGTCGCGGATGAAGCAGACCTTGCGGCGGCCGTCGCCGAACACCACCGGGCCCTCGGTGATGTGGATCTCCTCCTCGTTCAGCCAGCCGACCAGCGCGTCGAGATCGTCGACGATGAAGGCGGCATGGGTATAGCCGGGCCATTTGTCCGGCAGGTCCATCAGGATGTTGCCGCCGTCATGCGGGCGGCCGTTGTAGATCAGGTGGATGCGCAGGCCGGCCCGGTTGACCAGGCCGCGGGCGCGGGCGCCGGGCGACTCCTCGGCCGGGTCGGCGACAAACCCGAGTTTCGCGTAGAACGCCTCGGCGCGGTCGATGTCGGCGACGCGGATGCCGACATGGTCGAGATGGGTCAGTTCGGGCATCGGTTCGTTCCCGTGATGATGCCGGCATAGCGGCCGCCGTGGTCGCCGTCGAAATCGGCTGCGCCGCGCCGGGTCAGCACGTCGCGGACCGGCGGGTCGAGATACCAGATCGCCTGGTCGGACGGGCCGTCGTACCAGCGGATGTTGAAGGCGCAGAGGTGGCGGAAGAAGAACATCTCGGCATAGGCCGGGATGTGGTCGCGGATCCACCAGGCCAGCGGCCGGTAGTCGCCGGTCTTTTCGTAGTGCGCCAGATAGGCTGGGATCACCACGGTGACCGTGCCGCCGATCCGGCCCCCGGCATCGCGGCGGTCCCAGATATGCTGGGCTGCGTTGCTGTCGTTGGAGCTGCACCAGCAGGCGCTGTCGCCGGCGACGTAGCGCTGGTGGCAATAATCGTTCAGTACCGGCGAACGGTACGCGCTACGAATCGTCACATGGCCGAAGGCGGCTTTCAGCGGCTCGAGGATCCTGCTTGCCAATTGCCGCCCGACGGCGACGGCGAGATCCGGATCGACCGGAACGTTGGGCACGCCGTGATAATTGGCGACCTCGGAATAGAGCATCTCGCGCATGAAGAAATGCTCCGACAGCCGTACCCGGCCAAGCTCGGTCAGGGCCGCCACGCTGTTGATACCCGCCTGCCGGATCGTGGAAGGATCCCGGTTCCGGTGAACACCAGATTCAGGTTTTCGGAATAATCATGGACCGGCTGGCCGAGCTCGAAATCTTTCTTGCGATCGTCGAGGCCGGCAGCCTGGCGGCGGCGGCGCGGCGGTTGCGCCGCTCGCTGCCCGCCGTCAAGCGGATCCTGGCCGAGTTGGAGGCTCGGGTCGGCGTGACCCTGGTCGAACGGACCACGCGGTCGAGTATGCCAACCGATGCGGGGCGCCAACTTGCCGCTCATGCCCGCCTGCTGCTGGCCGGCTACCAGGACGCGATCGGCGAGGTGGCGGGCGAGGCGGCGGAACCGCGCGGTGCGATCCGGCTGACCGCGCCGCTGGTATTCGGGCGCGAACACGTGGCCCCGGCGGTTTCCGCCTTCCTGGAACGCTATCCCGACGTCACCATCGACTTCACCCTGGCCGACCGCGTGGTCGACCTGCAGGACGAGCATGTCGATCTGGCCGTGCGGATCGGCACCGTGACCGATTCGGCGCTGGTGGCAAGGCGGGTCGGCCAGGTCAGCCATGTGATCGTCGCCAGCCCGGCCTATCTGCGGCGCCACGGCACGCCGGCCGCGCCGCAGGACCTGGCGGGCCACAAGGTCATCCAGCATACCAGCCTGGGCCTGCATGCGCCGTGGGTGCTGCGCGACGTCGCGATCCAGGTCACCGCGCAATATGCCGTCAACCAGGCCGATGTCGCCATCGCGGCGGCCCGGGCCGGGCAGGGGCTGGTGCGCGCCCTGTCCTATCAGGTCGATCGTGATCTGCGACGCGGCCGGCTGGTGCGCGTCCTCGGGGATTGCGAGCCTGAGCCGATGCCGGTCAACGTGGCCTGGCCGGAATCGCGCCGGGCAATCCATCGCGTCCGCCTCCTGGCCGATCACCTGGCCGCGGCGCTGCGGCGGCTCGCCGTGCTCAGGTAGCCTGGGTGGTCCGCGCGAACAGCTGATGGATCAGCGCGCGCAGCCAGCGCTGCGCCGGATCGTTCGACGTCGAGGCGTGCCAGACCAGGCGCACTTCGTAGAACGGCGCCTGCGGCAGTTCCCACAGGCGGAAATCGTACTGCCGCCGCAGGGTGCGGGCGTACATGTCCGGGACGATGGCCAGGAGATCGGTGGTCAGTGCCAGTTCGGGCAGCGCGCCGAAATGGCGGGCGCGCAGCACGATGCGATGGTCGAGCTTCTGGCGGACCAGCATCTGTTCGACGCTGGAATGAAAGGTGGCGGTCGGCGACGCCACGACCAGCGAGGCATCTGCCAGCTGCGCCGCCGTCAGCCGCCGTCCGGCCCGGCCGGAAGACGGCAGCCATTGCGGCGAGGTGATCGCCACGTAGTGCTCGCGAAACAGGACCTGGGTCCGGATGTCGCGCTGGCGCGGCTGCAGGATGCCGACGGCGCAATCGATGTCGCGCGCTTCGAGCCCGGCGGCGACATCGGCGGCCGCGACCGAGATGTTGGAGAGGCGCGCCAGCGGCGCCTGCGCGCGCAGGGCGGCGGCCAGCGGCGGCAGGAACATCATCTCCCCGAGGTCGGAGAGCGACAGCCGCCAATGCATCTCGCTGCGTTGCGGATCGTCGAAATCCTCATGCCCGGTCATCGTGCTCTCGAGCACCTGCAGCTGGCCGGTCACGGCCGGCGCGACCCGTTCGCAGAGCCGTGTCGGCAGCAGGCCGCCGGGCGTGCGCACGAACAGTTCGTCGTCGAAGAACTGGCGCAGCCGGGCCAGCGCGTTGCTGGTCGCGGGCTGTGACAGCGACAGCGCCTTGCCCGCCTCGGTCACCGAGCGGTGCCGGTACAGGGCCGCCAGTACCCGGAGCAGATTGAGGTCGAGCTGACGAAAATTCACCGACATTCACCAGATCAATATGAGGCATCATGACAATCCATTGGGCAGATGTTAGGCCGCCCCATAGTGTGGTGCCAACGAGAATCAAGACCTTTGTGGACCGGAGGGGAGAGCGGTCCGCCACAGTCAGCCAGACCCTTAAATTCGAGGACTCCAGCGGTGGCCGAGCGTTCGTTCGCGGAAGAGGTAAAGAAACTGCGCCTGGGCGAAGGCGAGGAATTTCGCGGCGAGGGCATCCTTGCCGTCACCAAGGCGCTGCTGCAATCCGGCGTATCCTACGTCGCCGGCTATCAGGGCGCGCCGATCTCGCATCTGATGGATGTGCTGACCGACGCCAACGATATCCTCGAAGAACTGGGCGTCCATTTCGAGCATTCGGCCTCCGAAGCCACCGCCACCGCGACGCTTGCCGCCTCGGTCAACTACCCGTTGCGCGGCGCGGTCACCTTCAAGTCGACCGTCGGCACCAATGTCGCGTCCGACGCGCTGGCCAATCTCGCCTCGGGCGGGGTCACCGGCGGGGCGCTGCTGATCGTCGGCGAGGATTACGGCGAAGGTTCCTCGATCATGCAGGAACGCTCGCATGCCTTCGCGATGAAGTCGCAGGTCTGGCTGCTCGATCCCCGGCCCAACCTGCCCTCGATCGTGCGAGCGGTCGAGCAGGGGTTCGAGCTGTCCGAGGCATCCAACACGCCGGTCATGCTGGAACTGCGCATCCGCGCCTGCCATGTCCACGGCCGGTTCACCACCAAGGCCAACAAGCGGCCGGACTTCACCCTGAAGGATGCGATCGAGCGGCCGGTGCGCGACGTCAACCGCATCGTGCTGCCGCCGGCGAGCTATCTGCACGAGCAGGAGAAGATCGCCCGGCGCTGGCCCGCCGCGGTGCAGTTCATTCGCGAGCATGGCCTGAACGAAGTGTTCGCCGGCGACGCGCGCGACTTCGGCATCGTGCTGCAGGGCGGCATGTACAACGGCGTGCTGCGCGCCCTCGAACTGCTGGGCCTCGCCGATGCCTTCGGCAACAGCCAGGTGCCGCTCTACGTCCTCAATGTCACCTATCCGCTGATCGACGAGGAATTCGTCGAATTCTGCGCGGGCAAGCGCGCCATCCTGCTGGTCGAGGAAGGCCAGCCCGATTTCATCGAACAGGCCGTCCATGCCATCCTGCGCAGGGCGGATCTGCAGACCAGGGTGCATGGCAAGGACATGCTGACCGTGGCCGGCGAATACACCGGCGCGGTGATGGTCAAGGGCGTCAAGGCCTTCGTCGGCACCTACGCGCCGCAGATGGTGGCAAGCCACAACCAGCCTGCCGCCACGCAGTCCGTGGC
>JAEYTW010000433.1 GCA_023433835.1 Pseudomonadota bacterium
GGGGTGCTGCCGCCCGACCTGCTCGCCCGGGCGCCGGAGAACGCCGTGGTCGAGATCTGCCCGGCCGGCCGGGCGATCGCGGCCCGGCTGGGCCAGCGCCTCGCGGCCCAGGGCGGCGCCGCGCTGATCATCGATTATGGCCCCCCCGCGCACGGCACCGGCGACAGCCTGCAGGCGGTGCGCCGCCATGGCTTCCACGACGTGCTGGCCATGCCGGGCGAGGCCGACCTCACCGCCCATGTCGATTTCGCCGCCCTGGCCGACAGCGCCCGCGAGGCCGGCGCCGCCGCCTGGGGGCCGCTGGGCCAGGGCGCTTTGCTGCAGCGGCTGGGCATTACCGGCCGCGCCGCCGCGCTGGCCCGCGCCAATCCGGGCCGGCAGGCGGAATTCGCATCGGCCGTGGACCGCCTGACCGCCCCGGACCAGATGGGCACGCTGTTCCAGGCGCTGGCCCTGACCGGCAACCCCGGCCTCGTCCCCGCCGCCTTTCCCTGATGGAGACGCAAGCCATGACCCCAGCCCTCACGAGCCCTGCTCTCGGCGGCCTGCCCGGCATTGCCCACGGCTTCTTCGGCCGCGCCGGCGGGGTGTCGCAGGGCATCTACGCGTCGCTCAATTGCGGGCAGGGCTCGAACGACCGGCCGGAAGACGTGGCCGAGAACCGGGCACGGGTCGCCCGCGGGGTCGGCGTGGCGCCGGACCGGCTGGTCTCGGTCCACCAGGTGCACGGCCGCGAGGCGGTGACGGTGACCGCCCCCTGGTCCGAGCGGCCCAAGGCCGACGCGATGGTCACGGCGGTGCCCGGCCTGGCGCTCGGCGTGCTGGCGGCCGACTGTACCCCGGTCTTGTTCGCCGATCCGGAAGCCCGCGTCGTCGGCGCGGCCCATGCCGGCTGGCGCGGGGCGCTGGCCGGCGTCACCGACGCGACGATCGCGGCGATGGTGGCACTGGGCGCGCGGACCGATCGCATCCGCGCCGCGATCGGCCCGACCATCCGTGGCCAGTCCTATGAGGTGGGCGCGGAATTCCCCGGGCCGTTCCTGGCCGACTCGGCCGACAATGCGCGCTTCTTCCGGCCTGCCGCCCGGGCCGGGCATCAGATGTTCGATCTGCCCGGCTATCTCGCCGCGCGGCTGCGGCGCTCGGGGATCGCCGCCGTCGACGACCTGGAACAGGACACGCTGACCCAGCCGGCGCAGTTCTTCAGCTATCGGCGCACCACGCTCGCCGGCGAACCCGATTACGGCCGCCAGCTTTCGGCGATCGCCCTGGTTCCGACGGACGGGATTAAGAGTTAAGGTCCGCCGATGCCCTACCTCATCTTCTTCCTCGCATTCTGTCTGCTCGGCATGGTGGCATCCTGTGTGGTGGCGTAACCCGATCCTGGCGCTGGTGCTGGCCTTCGTCGCCGCCTGCCAGCCACTGCCCCAGCCGTTCCAGCCCGACAACAAGGGCATGACGGCCGCGACCGACCCGCTGTTGCAGCCGGGGCCGAGCTTCAGCCTGCTGATCACGCCGGTACGCGGCCTGGCCGGCAATGGCCAGAAGATGGCCGACGACCTGGCCCAGGCGCTGCAGGACCGGGAAATCCCGGCCTCCAGCCATTCGGCCAGCAAGGCCAGCTACGTGCTGAATGGCGAGGCGCGCGATCTCGGCCCGGGGCGCAGCCAGATCATCTGGACCGTGGTCGACCCCCGCGGCATCACCTTCCGCGTGCTGAGCCAGCCGGTCGGGGCGCCGGCCGCCTCGCTCGCCGAGGCTAAAGTCAGCCTGACCAGCCTGGCGGTTGCCGCCGCCATCCTGATCGAGCCGGCCCTGCAGGAGGATGCGAGCCTGCAGCGCGGGCCGCCGAAGGTGCGGATCGCCAACGTCGCCGGCGCGCCGGGCGACGGCAACCAGACCCTGCCCGCGGCGCTCGGGGCCGTGCTGGACCACCGTAAGGTCGCCCAGATCGATCCGAACGCCTCGGACGCCTATGTCGTGGCCGGCCGGGTCAAGATGACCGAGGGGCCGCGCAACGGCCAGACGATCGAGATCCAGTGGACGGTGACGGACGCCGCCGGCAAGGAGATCGGCACGGTCGGCCAGAAGAACGTGGTGCCCAAGGGCAGCCTGGACGGGAAATGGGGCGACATCGCCTTCGCCGCGGCCGAAGGCGCCGCCGATGGCCTGTCGCGCATTCTCGAGGCGCTCGGGCCGCCCAGGCCCAGCCGGTAATCGGGTGCGCGGCCCGGGTAAACACCGCTTTCTGACTCGGGTTTACAGGCCGATGACGCTTTGATAGTGTCCGCGCGCAACGGCGGGGGGTGCCCGCCGTTTTTTCTTCGCCATGTTCGGTCTGTCGTGCGTCTGGCGCGCGAAGGGGTTTTCTTATGAAGGTCATCGCCGGGAACAGCAACCGCTCGTTGGCGGAAGCCATTGCCGCCTACCTCGGTGTGCCGATGACCAAGGCATCCGTGCGCCGGTTCAGCGACATGGAATGCTTCGTCGAGGTGCATGAGAACGTGCGCGGCGAGGATGCCTTCGTCGTGCAGTCCACGTCCTATCCGGCAAACGACAACCTGATGGAGCTCTTGGTCATCATCGACGCGCTGCGGCGCGCCTCGGCCAAGCGCATCACCGCCGTGATCCCCTATTTCGGCTATGCCCGGCAGGACCGCAAGTCGGGGTCGCGCACGCCGATCTCGGCCAAGCTGGTCGCCAACCTGATCACCACGGCCGGCGCCGACCGCGTGCTGACCATGGATCTGCATGCCGGCCAGATCCAGGGCTTCTTCGATATCCCGACCGACAACCTGTTCGCAGCCCCCGTCCTGGTGCGCGACATCAAGGAGCGGTTCAAGAACGAGCACCTGATGGTGGTCTCGCCCGACGTCGGCGGGGTGGTCCGCGCCCGCGCGGTCGCCAAGCGCATCGACGCCGCCCTCGCCATCGTCGACAAGCGGCGCGAGAAGGCCGGCGTCTCGGAAGTCATGAACATCATCGGCGACGTCGAGGGGCGCACCTGCATCCTGATCGACGACATCGTCGATTCGGCCGGCACGCTGTGCAATGCCGCGAACGCCTTGATGGAAAAGGGTGCTAAGTCGGTCGCAGCCTACGTCACCCACGGCGTCCTGTCGGGCGGCGCGGTGGCCCGTGTCGCCTCCTCCCAGCTCAAGACCCTGGTCACCACCGATTCGATCCTCGCGACCGAGGCGGTGCGGGTCGCCCAGAACATCCGGCAGATCACCATCGCCCCGCTGATCGGCGAGGCGATCCGGCGGATCGCCGACGAATCCTCGGTGTCGAGCCTGTTCGACTGAGGACTGCGGTCCCGCGTCTCGCGGGACCATAACGGCGCGCGGCACCCCTGGAGGCCGGCGCCACTTGAGGGCCGCGACGGCAGGCATGCCTCGCGGCTCAAGTCTCGAGAAAGGAGACTGCCATGCGTGAAGTCGTGACGTTCGCCGCCGAGGCGCGCGCGCGGGCCGGCAAGGGGACCGCCCGGGCTGCCCGTCAGTCGGGGCGAGTTCCTGCCGTGATCTATGGTGGCGAGACCGCCCCCGAGAGCATTTCGATCGATACCAAGGCCCTGCTGAAAGAGCTGCACAAGGGTGGCTTCCTGAACCGCCTCCTCGAAATCGAGGTTGGTGGCCAGAAGACCCGCGTGCTGCCCCGCGACGTTCAGTTCCACCCCGTCAGCGACATGCCGATCCACGCCGACTTCATGCGCGTGACGGCCGGTTCGCGCATCCGCATCTGGATCCCCGTGCATTTCGAGGGTGCGGACCAGTCGCGCGGCGTCAAGCTCGGCGGCGTGCTGAACATCGTGCGCCATGAAATCGAGTTCTTCTGCGCCCCGGACAACATTCCGGACGCGATCACCGTCAACCTGGCGTCGGCCGAGATCGGCGATTCGATCCACATCTCGTCGATCACGCTGCCGGAAGGCGTCAAGCCGGTGATCAACCGCGACTTCACCGTCGCGACGCTGGCCCCGCCGTCGGGCGAAGCCGAGGCTGCGAAGCCCGAGGCCGCCGCTGCCCCCGCCAAGGGTGGCAAGGCTGCCCCGGCCAAGGCTGCGGCCGCCGCGCCCGCCAAGGCCGCCGCGCCCGCGCCGAAGAAGAAGTAAGGCGAAAGGACCGCGAGGTCCGTCGCTTAAGGTGGTGGTGTCGACATGCTGCTTATGGTCGGCCTCGGCAATCCAGGGCCGGAGCATGCGAAGAACCGCCACAATATCGGGTTCATGGCGGTGGACGAGATCGTCCGCCGCCATGGCTTCGGTCCGTGGAAAAGCCGTTTCCACGGCCTGATTTCCGAGGGTCGCCTCGGCCCCCACAAGGTCTATGTGCTGAAACCGGTGACCTATATGAACCGGTCGGGCATCAGCGCCTCGGAAGCCGCGCGCTTCTACAAGATCCCGCTCGACAAGATCGTCGTGTTCCATGACGAGCTCGACCTCGCGGCCGGCAAGGTGCGGGTCAAGGTTGGCGGCGGGGCGGCGGGCAACAACGGCATACGCTCGCTGGACAGCCACATGGGCCCCGACTACCACCGCGTCCGCTTAGGAATAGGCCATCCCGGGCGCGACCGCGTGCTGTCCTACGTGCTCGAGGATTTCCGCAAGGAGGAGCAGGTGTGGCTCGGCCCCCTGCTCGACGCCGTTGCCGACGCCGCGCCGCTGTTGGCCGACGGCAACGATTCCGCATTCATGACCAAGGTGGCGCTGCTGACCAAGCAGCCCGCGCCGGAGAAATAGCATGGGTTTCCGCTGTGGCATCGTCGGCCTGCCCAATGTCGGCAAGTCGACCCTGTTCAACGCCCTGACGCAGACCATCGCGGCCCAGGCGGCGAACTATCCGTTCTGCACGATCGAGCCGAACTCGGGCCTCGTGGCCGTACCCGATCCGCGGCTCGACACGCTGGCGAGCCTCGCCAAGTCCGAGCGCATCGTGCCGACGCAGCTCGGTTTCGTCGACATCGCGGGTCTCGTCCGCGGCGCCTCGAAAGGCGAAGGGCTGGGCAACCAGTTCCTCAGCCATATCCGCGAGGTCGATGCGATCATCCACGTGCTGCGCTGCTTCCATGACGACGACATCACCCATGTCGAGGGCAAGGTCGATCCGCTGTCGGACGCCGAGACCGTCGATACCGAGCTGATGCTGGCCGACATGGAATCGCTGGAGAAGCGCATCGACCCGCTGGTCAAGAAGGCACGCGGCAACGACGAGGAAGCCAAGGCCCGCCTCGACCTGATCAACCGCGCGCTTGCCGTGCTGCGCGACGGCCGCCCGGCCCGCACGACCGAGATCCGGCCGGAGGAACGCAAGATGTTCCGTGAGCTGCAGCTGCTGACCGCCAAGCCGGTGCTCTATGTCTGCAACGTCGAGGAAGGCTCGGCCGCGAACGGCAATGCGCTGTCGGCCAAGGTTGCCGAACGCGCCAAGGCCGAGGGCACGCAGGCCGTCGTCGTCTCGGCCGCCATCGAGGCCGAGGTCGCCCAGCTGACCGACCCGGACGAACGCCAGATGTTCCTGTCCGATCTCGGCCTGTCCGAGACCGGGCTGAGCCGCGTGATCCGCGCCGGCTACGAACTGCTGGGCCTGATCACCTTCTTCACCGTCGGCCCGAAGGAAGCCCGCGCCTGGACCGTGACCGAGGGCGCCAAGGCGCCCGAGTCGGCCGGCGTGATCCATACCGATTTCGAGAAGGGTTTCATCCGCGCCGAAACCATCGCCTATGCCGATTACGTCGCCTGCGCCCGCGCAGCCCGCCCCCGGGCCAAAGCCAA